>NZMW01000010.1:0-309258 GCA_002694685.1 Balneola sp. | reverse complement strand
TCGATATCTATGACACCCTAGCCAAGAAGTATGGGCGGGATCGTAACTGGGCTAAGCAAATGAATGATAATATGGTTCAAATGGCATCTAGTGTCGGCTTGAACTATGACATGGACCATGTTCAGCCAACCAACTCTTTTAATGCTCACCAACTCATTCACCTTGCTCAAGAAGAGAACAAACAGGATGAGATGAAAGAAGCTTTACTTTCGGCCTATTTCGAAAAAGGCAAACATATCGGCGATACCAAAACGCTTACCGAAATTGCAGAGCAGGTTGGCATCGATAAATCTAAAGCCGAAGAAACCATTCAAAACAACTCCTATTCTAACAAGGTTATGGAGGATGTAGAAAAAGCACATAAAATTGGTGTTCAGGGAGTACCGTTCTTTTACATCAACGAAAAATATGGCCTTTCCGGAGCCCAGCCGGTTGAAGTCTTCGTCGAAGCGTTGACTGAAATAGCTAAAGAAGCTAATTCCTGATAAAAACACAGAATTTGCTACCCATTGCCCTCCAAATGATTACAGACTAAGTTCTGTTTAATGATCAAGTACGACGAACAGCATTTCCTTTTGCAAAATTTAATCTCTGCTGTTTGTACGCATTCAGTTTTTAGAATAGATTTTAATTCTAATTGAAACCAACTTTTCGTTATGAGAAATCTTGTATTAGCTATTTTTTTAACCTCTTTGATGGCAGCTTGCGGACCTTCTGAAAATTCCGATAATGCTGCATTTGTGACTCTGCTTGGCAACGACACCCTTGCTGTTGAGCAGTTTGAAAAAACGGACTCAACCCTTACGGCTCGTGTTATTTTGAGAAGCCCTGAAGTTCAAATATCAACCTATCTACTCCATTTAGATGGCACAGGTGGTATTGAACGAATGGTTCAAACAGATCACTCTCCACTTAACGGTTTTGAAGACATGGGCGTTACTGCTCGGTCAATTAACAGAGTAGGGGACAGTCTGGAAGTTGAAATTCTTCGAAACGAAGAACTCATTTCCTACATGGCTCCCTACGAAGAAGGAGTTCTGCCTTTTATAGATATGATACACTGGCCATACGAACTCGCTTTTAACCGAGCTGCAGAAGTCAACAAAGACACCGTGATTCAGCCTCTTCTTTCAGGAAACCGTATTTCTGATTTCGTTATTGCACAAATTGAAGGAGACTCAATGACGGTACGCCACCCAACCCGTGGAGTAATGGGAGTCCGTGTAAACACGGATGGTGATATTCAACATCTGGATGCGGCTTTAACAACCCGAAAACTGAAAGTTACCCGCACCAATTCTTTAGATATGAATGCTCTGGCTAATCAATTCGGAAATGAGCCCGTTGGTGAATTATCAGGAGCTGTTAGCGCTGAGTTTGTATTCAAGGGTACTAATTTTCGGGTAGATTTTGGTTCGCCCAAAAAACGCGGTCGTGATTTATTCGGCAATATTGTCCCTTGGGGCGAACGCTGGAGAACTGGGGCAAACCGAGCTACTCACTTTTATACCTCTGAAGATCTAATGTTTGGTGATCTTGAGGTACCGGCTGGAGAATACACCTTATTTACTATTCCTGAACAAGATGGTGGCACACTCATCATCAATAAGCAAACCGGGCAAAATGGTCGCTCTTATGACGAAAGCCGTGATTTGGGTCGGGTGCCTATGGAAATTGCAACTACTGATGAAATGGTTGAAGCTTTTACGATCTCGGTTGAAGAGACGGAAGAAGGTGGAGAATTAAATCTCGCTTGGGGAAACACCGTTTTTAAAGCTGATTTTACAATCCAGTAAATCAGCATCGATAATTAAATTTATAGGGCACACTTTTTAAAGAAGTGTGCCTTTTTTATTTCTTACTCATAAATTTCTCCACCCGTTCAAGGTGCTTTTCATCAACCCACAAACTTGAGAAGGGTTCGATCTCTGCTTCCAGTGCTTCTTTTCGTTGAGGCGAAAATCTTGACGCTCCCTCTTTCAATGTTTTGATAAACACCCGGTCATTTTTTGTAAGCTTCTCTGCCCATTCCAGAGCTTCTTTTTCAAGATCAATTCCGGTTAGGATAAATTCTACAATTCCATTCTTCAGTGCGCTTTCTGCTGAAATTATTTCCGACTTCCCACACCACTCTAATGCTTTAGCCTTGCCAACTTTTTCAACCAGACGAGTCAAACCGCCCCAGCCGGGCACCAGGTAAAACCGACCTTGGGTAAAACCGAATTTCACCTTTGGTGCCGAGATCCTAAAATCAAAAGCCAGCATAAGCTCAATTCCACCTCCGTAGGCATCACCATTTATGCAGGCAACGGTCCAGCAAGGCAGCCGTTCAATTCGGTTGAAAAGGTCATGCATTCTCTTCGACATTTCCACGGCCTTGTCTTTGGATTTTATAGTGTGAAATTTTTTTAGATCTCCACCCGCCACAAAAGACTGATCACCAGCTCCACTCAAAATCAGCACCCGAATATCATCTTCTCTCTCAACCTGAGTTACTAATTCTTCCAGCTTCTCAATCACGTCAAAATCGACCGCATTTCTTGCTTTGGGTCTATTTATAGTGGCCCAAAGTATGTGTTCAGAAACTCTTTTTTGCTCGAGACTCATAGCTTTTTATTTCAAAATAGAAATATTAATCGTTTACACAGACCTATTTTCAAAAAAAGTTTTGAACTATTTCCAACTTAGGTCAACAGAAAAGCGCTTACACACTCTCTGGGATATTTTTCTGCCTCTAAATCATTGAAAATACCTGTGAAATGTGACATAATTAGGCATGAAATCCATCCCAACAAAAAGAATAAATCAAACACTTTCTTCCGCACACAACGATGTGCGGATTGCTCATATCCTGAATAAGTATCGGGAGAAGGTTTTGATTACTACTTCTTTTGGAACGACCTCTGCTCTTCTGATTCACATGATCAGCCGAATTCGGCAGAATCATCCTATTTACTTTATCAATACCGGATACCTGTTCCCTGAAACGCTGGAATATAAAGACCGGCTTGTGGAGCGGTATGGCGTAAATATCATAGATCATATTCCTGACGAAGAAAAACACCGGACTTCAAAAGACGATCAGTTGTGGGAATCAAATCCTGATTTATGCTGCAATTATAATAAAGTAGAACCCCTGGAAAAGATTAAGGAAAACCACACTGTTTGGATTTCGGGACTCATTGGCTACCAAAATAGCTACCGCAGCGGTCTTGAAATTCTGCAAAAGCGAGATGACCTCCACCGCTACTATCCGCTTATAGACTGGACGCCAGAAATGGTGGATGATTATTTTGAGAGTTACGGAATTCCACGCCACCCCTTAGAAAGATTCGGCTTTGACTCAATTGGCTGTACACACTGTACAAAAAAAGGCGATGGGCGAGATGGGCGCTGGGATGATTCAGATAAAACGGAGTGTGGACTCCACTGGTAGAATACTATATTTCAAACGGTTCTTTTGACATCTTTTCAAGCCACTCCAGATATTCCATGTTCCCCTCATCCTCAGTAATCGTTAAAGAAACAATAGCCGGCACATCATAGCTGTGCATTTCTTTTATCAACCTGGTTACTTTCTTAACACGGGAATAATGTGTTTTAATTAGCAATACGCATTCATTATCCTCTTTAACTTCACCTTCCCACTTGTAAATGGATTGCATTCCATCAATGATATTAGCACAAGCCGCGAGGTTTTGTTCTACCAATTTCCGGCCAATTTCTTGGGCTTCTTTTTTGTCTGAAGTCGTAATGTAAAGGAGACGAAGGTTTCTATACATAATGATTCAAAATATTCTATTTCAACGTCCAAATTCCAATCTTTTTTCATGACTTTACCTCTCAAGTGATAAAGTTCTTTTCAACTAACAGTTTATCTGGCTAAAAAGTTGAATTCAGAAAATGAAAGTCTTATCTTTGCAAGCTCTGAATTTTGCGAGAGTGGCGGAATTGGTAGACGCGCTAGATTTAGGATCTAGTATTTTAACCGATGTGGGGGTTCGAGTCCCCCCTCTCGTACTTCCTTCCTAATAAAAATTGAAATCCTGTTCATTTATTGAATTGCATAATTAAAGCGGAGAACACGTGGATATTTCTGTAGAAGAGCTCACATCTGTAGATAAAGAAGTTACTTTAAAAGCCAATCGAGAAGACCTTCAAGAAGACTTCGATAAAGCCTACAAAAAATATAAAAGCCAAATTCAGCTTCCTGGATTTCGTCCGGGCAAAGTGCCTATGGGTCTTGTAAAGAAACGCTTTGGCAAAGAGATTGAGCAAGAAGAGATCAGCAACATTGTTCAAAAGGTATTTGAAAAAGAAGTAGTGCCTGAATATGAGCCTGTTGGTGAAACAGAAATGGTTGATTTCCAGTGGGAGAACGATGAGCTTGAAGTGAAGTTCAAGATTGGCTCAAAACCAGAAGTTGAAGTTTCTGACCTGAGCAAAATTGAAGTGAACAAAATGGTTCACGATGTAACAGATGAAGAGGTTGACGAAGAAATTGAACGCACCCTGGAGAGAGAAGGGAACTGGGAAGACGTTGATGAGAAAGCAGAAGAAACATCTAAGCTGATTGTTGACGTTAGAACTCTGGATAAGGATGGAAATCCTGTTGAGGGAGAAATGGATGAGAATCAGGAAATAGATCTTCGACAGGAAGGCGCCAAAGAATTCCAGAAAGAGTTAGTTGGCAAAAAGCCTGGTGACGTCGTAAAAATGGAAATGGGCGAAGGTGATGACACTGATCGTTTTGAAGTCACTGTTAAAAAAGTTCAGAAGCTTCATAAAGCTGAAATGAACGAAGAGCTCATAAAAGAGCAAAGTAATGGCGAGGCGGAAAATGAAGATGAGTTTAAGAGCTACATCAAAAGCCGCATGCAGCAGTACTATGATCAAACAGCGGATGATCTTTTCAAGAATGATGTAGCCGATGCACTTGTTGAAGCTCATGACTTTGAAGTACCGGATACGTTCGTTGCTCAAATTCAGAGTTCTTATGTTGATCAGCTGAAGCAGCAACAGGGCGGACAGCTTCCTGAGCACTTTGATGCAACCACTTATAAAGATGGAATGAAAGACAGAGCTGTTCGTGAAGCTAAGTGGTCTTTTATTAGCAGCAAATTGCAAGAAACATTTGAAGAAATCGAAATAAAACCCGAAGATATCGATGAGCATTTAGCTGTTGAAGCGGCCCGTTACGGAATGGGTGCTGATCAGCTGAAGCAATATTACGCTCAAAACCCGAATATGCTTGAGCAGCTTCGAAGCAGCATTCGTGAGAATAAGGTTTTTGATATCCTTCAGGGTAAAGTAGCTATTAAAGAGCTCGGCAAAGACAAGTACCGCGAATTGCAGGAAAAGAAAGAAAAGAAGAACAAATAACCGATCACTCAGGACACTATGATTAAGGATCAACCGCTTTTTGAAGACCCGAATTTAGATTCCATTCAATCTATCCAGAATAACCTTGTACCAATGGTTGTTGAGTCAACCAGTCGGGGCGAGCGTGCTTATGATATTTATTCTCGTCTGCTTAAGGACCGAATTATTATTATGGGTTCTCCGGTAAATGATACCGTTGCAAGCTCTATCATGGCTCAGCTGCTGTTTTTGGAATCTGAAGATCCTGAGAAAGACATCAACTTTTATATTAATAGTCCCGGTGGCGTTGTTTCAGCCGGTTTAGCTATTTATGATACCATCCAGCACATTAAGTGTGATGTTGCCACTACCTGCATGGGAATGGCCGCAAGTATGGGCGCTGTGTTGTTGACTGCGGGAACCAAAGGTAAGAGAAGTTGCCTCCCTCACTCACGAGTTATGATTCACCAGCCACTCGGCGGCACCAGAGGTCAGGCCAGCGATATTGAGATTGAAGCTCGGGAAATTCTGCGTGTCAAAAAGGAATTGAGCCAAATCCTTGCGGATCACAGTGACAAAACGGTTGAGCAAATTATGGAAGATTCAGACCGCAACAACTGGATGACTGCACAGGAAGCAAAAGACTACGGCTTGATCGATAACGTACTCTCAAAGCCTAGCAGTTCTAAATAATCGGCATTTTCATTAAATTGAGCTTGTTATGAGCGACAAAGAGAAAAATAGTGATATAGTACACTGCTCCTTTTGCAGCCGTTCCAGTCTGGAAGTGAACAGTATGGTAGCAGGTCCTGGAGTTTATATCTGCGACCGGTGTGTAGAAGACGCCTCCAGCATCATCCAAAGTGACTTGGCTTCTTTAGCTCGAAGAAGAGAGAAGAGCTTCAAGCCCATGCTTAAGCCCGTTGAGATCAAAAACAAGCTGGATGAATATGTAATCGGACAGGAACTTGCTAAAAAGACCTTATCTGTAGCGGTTTACAATCATTACAAGCGTATTTCTGCTGAAACTGCTGAAATTGATGATACTCAGATTGAGAAGTCTAACATCATGATGCTTGGACCTACGGGTAGTGGTAAGACGTTACTGGCCCGAACGCTTGCAAGAGTTATCGATGTCCCTTTCACCATTGCTGATGCAACGGTTTTAACAGAAGCCGGTTATGTAGGAGAGGATGTTGAAAGCATCTTGAGTAATCTTCTACAAGCAGCTGATTATGATGTTGAGCGTGCAAAGCGAGGAATCGTATATATTGACGAGGTGGACAAAGTAGCTCGCAAGAGTGATAATGCCTCAATAACTCGCGATGTAAGCGGAGAGGGCGTCCAGCAGGCTTTATTAAAGATTTTAGAAGGCACCGTCGCAAACATTCCACCAAAAGGCGGAAGAAAACATCCGGAACAGAGTTTTATACAGCTGGATACCGCTAATATTTTATTTATTTGTGGTGGAGCATTTTCCGGATTGGAAGAAATCATTTCCCGTCGGCTTTCCACAAGCTCAATGGGCTTCCATTCCAAAGACCAGGTTAAATTCAATAAAGAGGATCCTGAGATTTTCACACACGTTGAGCCGGAAGACCTTCAGCACTTTGGCCTAATACCTGAACTTATAGGCCGACTTCCGGTAATCAGTGGATTACATGAGCTCTCAGATGATGCTATGCTTGATATCCTTCAAACGCCTAAAAACGCATTGGTTAAGCAGTACAAGAAACTGTTTAACATGGAAGATGTAGAGCTCGAGATCGAAGAAGCAGCTTTAAAGGCAATTGTTAAAAAGGCAAAAGCTCGGAAAACGGGTGCACGTGGATTACGCTCTATCATGGAAGCAGCCATGCTCGACATTATGTTTAGTCTGCCTTCTATGAAGAATATAGCACGTTGCGTAATAACTGAGGAGACGATAGAGAAACAAGCTCCTCCGGTTTACGAAAAGCAAAAAGCTTCCGCTTAAAAATCAGCCTCTCACATGAGAGGCTTTTTTGTTCTATTTCCTTTCCTATATTCAGCTAAAGGATTTTCTCTGCTTATGAAATTATTTGTTCCTTCTAATCGAATAAAGCTGATTTTAGTATTGTTGCTCATCTTTTTAGGGGTGGGCTCGGTTATCTATAACCAATATCTTGTTGCTAAAATCCTTGAACAGGAACGCTCCAGTGTTGAATTATGGACTCGGGCTATTGAGTTCAACAGTCAGCTTGTGGATGAACAAGCCTCCACAAAGCTCCTCAATGCTGTTCAAATCTTAGGGAGTATCGAAGAAGTTCCCGACAGTGTTATAGCCATGATTCAGGATGCAGAGTCCATTCGTAACTCAACGGATTTTGTAACCGAAGAAATCATACTGGAAGATCGCTTTAAAATTCCGACAATCGTCATCGACTCAACCGATGTTATCTTGCATGAGCGGAATATTGATCCTGGAATCATGAACTCTAAACAAAAGAGAAGCGAATTAGTCCGCGAGTTTAAAAGCCTGAACAACCCAATTGATTTTGTAATTGGAGATCAAAACCGGCAAATAACGCAGTTCGTTTATTATGGTGAAAGTCCTACCGTCCAGATGCTCCGTTATTTTCCTTACATCCAGATTTTATTATTGGGATTACTTTTGGGAATCGGGTATACCACTTATCGAAGTATAACACGCTCTGAACAATCTAACCTTTGGGTGGGAATGGCTAAAGAGGCTGCTCACCAGCTTGGCACACCTATTTCAAGTTTGTACGGTTGGCTTCAACTTTTGAAGGATGAGTATCGGTATGAAGAAACAGCTACTAACATTGCCAATGAAATTGAAAAGGATATCCAGCGGCTTCGTGGTGTGGCTGAACGCTTTGGGAAGATTGGTTCTGAACCGGAATTAAAGTCTACAGATATTGAACCTATCTTAGAGCAGGTCATGGTTTATATGGAGCGACGACTGCCTCGCTTGGGTAAGTCTATTCAAGTAAAGAAGAACCTGAATGCCAAAGCTAAAGTCCGCACTAATCCAGAACTACTTCAGTGGGCTGTGGAGAATCTTGTTAAAAATGCAATGGATTCTCTAAAGGATCAGAAAGATGACGCTTACATCTCTATCACTTCAAAAGTACAAGAGGGGGAGGTCATTATTGATATTGAAGATTCGGGAAGCGGAATAGAGATTCAGAATATCAAGAACATCTTCAAACCGGGCTTCAGTACCAAGAAAAGAGGGTGGGGATTAGGATTAAGTCTTACAAAAAGGATTATTGAAGAATATCACCACGGCAGCGTATTTGTTTTACGGTCTGAGCTTAATGAAGGAACAACAATGAGGGTTACGCTGGCTATCGAAAACAGTGCAGATGAGGTTCAGCCGCTCATCGATCAGTCACCCGTGTAGCCACGCTTCTTAGCGTATTCCAGCAATTCTGTTTTGAGAAGATTTCTGCCACGATGCAGGCGTGAACGAATAGTTCCGATCGGCACATCCAGCATGTTTGCTATTTCCTCGTAGGTATAACCATCCACATCACATAACAGAACAACCGTTCTAAAATCTTCTGGCAGTCGCGTCAATGCTTCAGAAAGATCGTCATCCATCATTTCACGAAACATTAGGCTTTCTAAATCTGATGTCTCCGTTCTTTCTGCCCGAATTGATTCGTAGTAGGAAGAAACCTCATCATAATCTACCTGTGAGGGCTTCTTTGATGTTTTACGGTAATTGTTGATGAATGAGTTTTTAAGAATACGAAACATCCATGCCTTAGCATTGGTGCCTTTCTCATAACTGCTAAAAAACCGATAAGCTTTGACGATGGTGTCTTGAACTAAATCCTCAGCATCATTAGGATCTGTGGTGAGCCGCAGTGCAAAATTATATAGCGCATCCATATGAGGAATAATTTCCTCATCAAAGTCTTTCTGCTTTTTCTGTTCATCTCTCGTTAATTGAGACATTTATCCATCCCTTATTTCTTCAATATACACGGAACCGTACTTATTACTACTACGTTCTTATATCTTTAACGGTTTCCTATAGTACCCAAAGAATGCTTTAATATTAAATAGATTATATTGATCGACTCATTCAGGTTTATTTTATCCCAAGAATGTGATCACCATTATATCATAAATGGCATGAGTCCAGGCTGCCACACCAAATCCTCTCCAAACATAAATCCCATTGAGTATTAAACCAAATAAAAAGCGATATAAAAAGGATCCCATCGTGAAGGCATCACCCATATCGCCAATGTAATGCACCGCAGAGAATAACAGCGCTGAAAGGACTACCGCAGCGGTAACACCTGCCCATTTCTTCCCTAAAATTTTTGTAAAAACAAGTATAAACGCCGTCACCAATATCACTCTAAAAAATAATTCCTCATACAAACCGGCTCCTAAAGATAGTGCCAGTTTCTGCATCATGGTTAGTGTTTCGATAGGATCACTGGCGGCAAGATTGAGGACCAAAGACACCAGCGACTGACTAATCATAGCAACCACAATAGCATAGATTGTAGACTCTAATATCAGTATGGGAAAGTACGAAAACTTGAGTGTCTTTAACCGATCTCTTTCCCTGTAAATAATAAAAAGCCCAACTATTACTACAACAAGCAAAGAAAATGAGACTGCATTCACACCCAGGTATGTGAATAAACTTTTGATCCAAACATCTACGCTGATTCGGACAATAGCATCTCCTTCAGGCTGTGAAATTATAATCAGGAATTCATAAAGAATAAATAGAGGCAGACTTACCAGAAAGCTATAAAGGAGATTGTCAGTATTCTCGAAATATGATTTAACAGGATTACTCATTCACTTCTGTGTAAATGGTTACAGCAGGCTGCGCCGATTGATTGAGCCTTAGTGTACTAAATGCGCTCTGTGAAAGTTTCAGACCTGAGCCTGTAATACGATCATTAATTCGAACATAAACCCCATTACCTGTTTCTGTATTCTCTAAAAATATGATGCTTCCCAATGCAATATTTGAGTGCGCGGCAGTAAGAGCTTCCGGGTCGTATAACTCCCCATTTGTTGTTGTTTCACCAACTTCGGAATCATCATACCTTATCACATTTACTTCTCCTAAATCCTGGAGATTTGCTTTCTGTAAGTAAGGGTTTTCATATGTCCTTGAAGGAGGGAGTAAAACCGTCAGCTCCTGCCCTTCAGCTAAAAGATTAGGTTGCAGCTCAGGATTAAGCAAAGTGAATTCTCTTTCCGTCATCCTAAACTTTGTAAGTAAATCATTCAGTATTTCCCCTTGCTGCACTTCATAAATTGAGAAAACTCCCTGGGGTGATGATTCTTCTGAAAATTTAGAAACTGATGGGGCTGCACTTGCCTGTTTTTTAACTGCCAGTTTTTGTCCAATGCTTAAATTTGACCCTGATATGTTATTTAAAGTCCGCAACTGATCTACCGTCATGTTGTGATCTCTTGCAATTTCGTACAAGGTATCTCCGCTTTTAACTATGTAGAAAACATTTTGGGTGTTCGGAGTGCGGTTTACCAGAGGATCTGAAGGTTCTACAACTGGTTCTTCTGTTTGAGTTGTTTCTGGTGATGGAAGGTAATAGACCAGTTCTTGCCCCAGCTCAATATCATTGCCTTCAATGTCATTCCATTGCTGTAACTCAGCAATCGTCACATTTAATTGTTTAGAAATACCATATAAGGTATCTCCCGACTTCACCTTGTAGGTTGCTTGCTCTTGAGCAATTGCAGTTACACTGACGAAAAACATTAAGACACATACGGCAAACAATGCCTTTTTTAAAAAACCTTTTTTTCTCATGACTCATCTTCCATTTCTATTTCAAGATTCAATAAAGCGCCAGACAACTCTGATTTTGTATGGTTGTCACCCTGTTCTTCTGCCACTTCTATACCCTTTTTATAGGTCTCTAAAGCCTTTTTGTTCTCTCCTAATTCAACATATAATTTTGCCAAATGGTAATAGACTCCAACGTATTCAGGGTCTGAGTTTTCAATGGCCTCAAACAACACCCTCGCCTTCGCAGTCTCATCAATCTTTAGCATCTCTAAAGCTAATGTGAACTTATAAAAAGAATCATCTGGATGTTCCTTCACCGCTTTTGCTAACGTTGAAATCCTTGAGCTCATTGCGTGGCACTTTTAAAATTTGCCTCAATTTCAGCTAATGAATCTCCACCAAACTTCTCTAAAAATGCATTAGCTATGACGGGAGCAACCACGCTTTCAGCAACCACAATTGCCCGCGGAAGCGCACAAACATCTGACCGTTCATATCGGGTCTCTGTTTCTTTTTTGGTGATCATATCTACTGTGCTTAAAGGGTTCAGCATGGTTGGGATAGGTTTCATCACTCCTTTTATGATGATAGGCATACCTGTACTCATACCGCCTTCAATCCCACCCATTCTGTTTGTTCTTCTTTTAAAAGAAGATCCATCGTGTGTAATTTCATCATGCACCTCGTGGCCGGGGCGGTGGCCTGCCTCAAAACCCAAACCAATTTCCACGCCTTTCATAGCCTGAGTTCCCATTATTACCTGAGCTAACTGACCATCCAACTTCCTATCCCAATGCACATAGCTTCCCAAGCCTGCAGGTAAACCTGTAATTACAATTTCATAAATACCACCTAGCGAAGACCCTTCTTTACGCCTCACTTTGATTTCTTCGCGCATTTCTTCTGAAAGTTTTTGGTCAAGACAGCGCACATCTGATTCATCAGCGGCCTTATAAATAGATTCTGCACCATTTTCTATTAATGGATCAGCAATGTTGCGGATATCCTCCCAGCCATCAAAACCAACTGAGCCAATTCGGAGTACATGACCGCCAATTTCGATTCCAAAATGCTTTAAAAATTGCCTGGCAACGCTACAGCATGCTACACGCATTGCTGTCTCCCGAGCACTGGAACGTTCAATGACAGGCCTGATGTCGTCAAAGTTATACTTTTGAGCACCCACTAAATCAGCATGTCCCGGACGAGGCAGGGTAATTTTTTCGATTCCATCAGCCTCTTCCTTTTTGTTCATCACTGTTGGCCATCCAGCATCATCTTTTTGAAATGCGCGGTTCGGCATTGTCATTGCGATGGGCCCGCCCATAGTTTTTCCAAACCGAAGGCCGGAAGTAATAGTGGCAAAATCTTTTTCAAATGCCATTCTTCCGCCACGGCCATAACCTTGTTGTCGTCGAACCAAGTGTGTCGCAATATAATCTTCACTAAGTGGAACTCCAGCCGGCATTCCCTCAACGATTCCTGTTAATTCCGGTCCATGTGATTCACCAGCTGTTATATATCTTATCATTCGTCTTTTTGACTATTGTTGAATTTGTTCTGCTCGTTCCGAAAGTGATCGTAAATCTTTGCACACTTCGGTTCTAAATTTCTGAATTTTGGAAGGGTCTCCTAAGATAATCATAGAATCACCTGAATTGATAACTGTATTACTTTCGGGATTGAAGTTCATTACTCCTGATTCCGAAAGAATGGCAATTATAAGCACGGAGTATTTATTGCGTACGTTAACTTCTACTAAAGACTTCCCAGACAGTTCGGATTTCTCGGAAATTAAGACCTCCTCAAAAGTATGATCCTGCTGATCTCCCCGAGTCATCTTATCAATAAATTGATCTACATTAGGGCGGAGGATAACATTGGCCATTCGGTCTGCACCAATATCATATGGGGAAATTACTTTGTCGGCACCGGCCCGTAAGATTTTACGGCGATTCTGTTTCTCATTTGTTCTTACGAGTATGAAGATGTCTGATCTAAGTTCTCGCGCAAGCAACGTTGTAAATACATTGTCTTGATCGCTGGAAAGCGTACATATTAAGGCTTTTGCCTTCATAATACCGGCTTCAAGCAGCGAATCTTCGCTTTGGGCATCTCCTTCTACAAAAGCAAGTTTGTCTCTTTTAATTCGGTCGATACTCGTATCTCTATTCTCAACAATAACCAGCGGTAGGTCAGCGCTTCGCAAATCTTCTGCTATGCGATGACCTATTCGTCCATATCCACAAATAATGTAGTGATCTTCCATTTTCTGTAATTGTTTTTTCATTGCTCGTTTAAAGAACAATTCACTTTCAAAAAGAAGCTGTGTTGTCTGTGATGCAATGTAAGAAATAACGCCGATGCCGAGCACAAAAATCCCCACAGTAAAGAGGCGCCCTTCTACGGATAAATTCTTTAACTCAGTAAACCCTATAGTCGAAATAGTGATGAAGGTCATATAAAAACCTTCAAACCAGCTCATCCCTTCCAAATAATGATATCCGGTTGATCCAACCACGAAAATCAATATCATGATCATAGAAGCCGTTGTAATCCTTAACAGTGCAGGATTCTCAATCGAATGTGAGTAAAATCCTTTCATCAACAGTTAATTGTTAATTCAAGTCAGCTTTCAAACTCAGCCTTGTGAGACCACCCAGCCTTGAATACGAACTTCTGCTTATATCAATCGATATTGCCTTCACATTAAAGCCAATTCCAAAGGCGACTCCAGCTAAATCAAAGTCCTGACCAGTTTGGGTTTGCTCGTGTAAGTAATGATCGTACCCAATGCGTACGGAGACATTTTCTCCAAAATTGGTTTCGCCACCAAATATGACGTGGCGAAAAGCATTATCAACTAATGAGGGTTTCTCGGTTTCTCCAACTACTCTCAAATCCCAATCGTTTAATTTCTTTAGGGTGAGGCTTAATTGAAAAGGAAAGGCTTCCGGCTTTTTGGTTACACCAACAGAGATATCTAAAGGAAGAGGTTCTCGCTCGTCTTCAAACGTTGTTATTTGTGCTCCTGCATTCCGGATTGAAATTCCTGCACTAAAATGGCTTGCTGTATCCTGATAAAACACCCCGCCCGACAAAGCTACCGCGCTCGATTTAAACTGTGCATAAGACGCGTGAATAAAATCCATTGAGGCTCCCGCTCTTAAGTTTTCAACTACTTCAATACTATATGCCCCGGTAATCGCAATATCTCCGGGATTAAATGTGCCCAAGCTGTTCCCATTTTCATCCCATTGATTAAATTCACCGTAACCAACATACCGTATAGCTCCGGCAAAAGTGCCAGCCTTTTCAAAATTATAGGCACCGCTGGTTAAAGCCATATTCGCATCCGAGAAGAAGTTAAGATAAGAAGCTGAGATAGATCCTGAATTTGCGCTGCTTAAATATGCTGGGTTAATGTGTATTAGGCTGAAATCTGCATCATACAAACCCACATGATTTCCTCCCAAACCTGCAGTTCGTGCAGTGGGTGTCACATCCAAAAATCTAAAAATACTTGATGTATTTGATTGGGCCACTGTAACTTGTGTGGCCAGAAAAATCATCAATAACGGTATTAACTGTCGCACGTTATTTAACTATTTATAAATCACAATTGGCTGAAATGTTTTGTAATATAATCAAATGCTTCGGCAATACGTCAAGAATATTGATTAACAAATGATTTCCAACTTTCCAGGGGCTGCCGGATTAAAAGAATTCGGACAATACGCCCAGCTATTATATCAGGCATTACGTTCTTCTACCGAGTTTAGTACCTATCGCAAAAACCTGTTTCAGGAGTTTGTGAAAGTAGGGTATGAATCTATTCCTATTATCTTTCTCGTTGGGATTTTTACAGGAGCTGTGCTTACTCTTCAAACGGCTTACCAGCTTGATACCGACATTTACCCTAGCACAATCATCGGCTCTATCGTTGCTCAGTCTATTTTGATTGAGTTGGCTGCTGTTATTAGTGCTCTTGTTTTAGCCGGAAAAGTTGGTGCCCGAATCTCTACTGAACTGGGAACCATGCGCGTTAGTGAGCAAATTGACGCGCTCGAATCTATGGGTTTTAACTCTGTTTCATTTCTGGTTGTGCCCAGAATTTTAGCCGGTCTGCTTATGTTTCCTATACTTTATATCACAGCTGGCGTTTTTGGTATTATTGGTGGTGTAACTGCTGGCGCATTAGATGGAATCCTGCCAGCAGCGGAATTTATGGAAGGTGCCCGAGCCTTCTTTTTTGAGTCTGATATTATTTTCGGTTTTATTAAATCCATTGTTTTTGGCTTTGTGATAACATCCATTTCCTGCTTCAAAGGCTACTATGCTTTTGGCGGGGCAGAAGGAGTTGGAACTGCTACCACACAAGCAACGGTTTTAAGTTGTATCTTTGTGTTGTTAGCAGATTTTGCACTAGCCGCTATATTATTATAAGCCATGATTGAGATTAAAAATCTTACTAAGAGTTTTGGTGATAACTTGGTTTGGAGAGATGTTTCTTTTGAAATTCAGGATGGCGAAACTACGGCTGTGATAGGTAAATCAGGTTGTGGAAAATCGGTGTTGCTCAAACATTTAAATGCTCTGCTGTACCCTGATGAAGGAAATGTGCTGGTAGACGGAAAGTGTGTGTTTGAACTTAGTTACTCAGAGCTTAGAAAAGTGCGGCAAAGGTTCGGAATTCTTTTTCAGGGTGGTGCTCTGTTTGATTCCATAAGCACTTTCGAGAATATTGCTTTTCCACTTCGCTATTTTACAGATCAAGGTGAAGAGGAAATTGAGCACAATGTACTTGAAGCACTCGGCATGGTAAATCTGGAACATGCCGCTGAAAAACCAACTTCTGCGTTATCAGGAGGTATGAGAAAACGGGTTGGTTTGGCTCGGGCCATCATCTTAAAGCCCGACTATCTGCTTTATGATGAACCTACTTCCGGCCTCGACCCCAGAACTTCCGAAGAAATAAACGAACTAATAAATGAAATGGCCGACAACCTTGAGATCACTTCAGTTGTAATCACTCACGATATGCACAGTGTGCTGGAAGTGGCTGAAAAAGTGGCCTTTTTAGATGAACAACAATTAAGCTGGTTTGGCAAAACCGAAGACATGAAGCACAGCGATAATAAAAATTTGATTGACTTCATTTCTGCAAGTGAATATCAAATAAATTCTAAAACTGCATAGGAGAACTGTTTTGGCGAAAGTTTCTAACGAACTTAAAATTGGTTTAACAATAGTTGTGGCCATTGCTGTAGCCTTTGTCGGTTATAGCTTTATGAAAGACATCCCTCTGTTTAAAACTTCAACAACAATCTATACCAAGTTTGAACAGGTTCAGGGTCTTATTCCCGGCAATGTTGTAAATGTGAAAGGCTTTAAAATCGGAACCGTTAAGAAAATGGACCTCCTAGCCTCAGATTCTACCAAGGTTACATTGAATATTGAAGAAGGATATGGGATTCCAAAAGGATCTATCGCTATACTCAAATCAGGAGGAGTGTTAGGCGGGAAGTTTATCGAAATTCAGAAAACTGATTCTGAAGAAATGGTTCCTGATGAAGGCTTTATAAAAGGAGTTTTTGAGCAGGGTATGATGGATACTTTTGCAAAAGAAGGCGAAAAGCTTAGCAATGATATTTCTGCCTCAATCCAAGGTGTTGAACGGCTGGTAACCAGTTTAAATGAAACTCTGAGTGAGAAGAATAAAGAGAACATCAGTGGTATTGTGAGTGACCTAAAATCAACAACCGGCTCTCTGAGTTCCCTTATTCAGGAACGGCAAAATGATTTGGACACGATGATCATGGAAGCTAAGAACACCATGCAAAACCTCGATGATATCAGCTCAGAAAATAAAGAGAAACTAAACTCAATGATCACTAATCTGGAAGCTACAAGCGCAGAATTGGAGACGCTCAGCGCCGGACTAAACGAAACTAATCTCACTCTTAATGAGGTTTTAACGAAGATAAATAATGGTGAAGGCACGCTTGGCAAAATGGTCAACGACCCTTCCCTGTATAACAACATTGACAGCCTGTCTGTTAACATAAACCAACTAATTAAGAGTATTAACGAAGACCCGGGAAAGTACCTGAAACACATGCGCCTTATTGAGGTATTTTAAGCCTCACCTTAATGTTTAATGTGCTTTCAATTCCTTTTGTATTCGCTTATATTTCTAAGCTTACTGTCAGAGGTAAATAGACACCTGCAGTAATCAAATCGCAATTTAATTAATGTTTTTTAGAGGTAACCTTTTATGGGTGTAATGGAAAAAATGAGAAACAGCACCGGAGTCATCTTATGGGTGCTGATTGGATCTTTTGGCCTTCTTTGGGTTTTATCCGATGTAGACTTTTTTAACGCCATGCAGGCCGGCCCAAGTTCATTAGGCGCCGTAAATGGTGAAAAGATTTCAAATGAAGAATATCAAAGCCGCATACAGTACTATACTAACGCATACAGCCAGCAAACCGGAAATTCTTTAACACCGGAAATGCGCGCTTACTATGAAACTCAAGCCTGGAATGAGTTAGTGAACTCTAGACTCCTCCGCCAAAAAATGGATGAGCTTGGTATCACCGTTTCTGACCAAGAAGTTCTTGATATGGTATATGGTGATAATCCGGCTCCTGTCATCCGGCAAAACTTTACCCGTGAAGACGGCTCCATTGACCGTGGTGCTATCCAGCAGGTAATGTCATCCAGCCAGTTTAGCCAGCAAGCAATAGCTCTTGAAATGCAACTCCGAGAACAACGCCGCCAGCAAAAGCTGAACAATTATATTTCTGCCGGACTACAAATCACAGAAGCTGAAGTTGAACGAGAGTTCATCAAAAACAACAGTCGCGCAGAAGTTAATTACATTCGTTTCCCTTACAGTGAAGTGACTGAGCAACAGCTTGAGATTTCAGACAGCCAGTTACGAGAATTTTATAACAATAATAGAGAGCGTTACAGCCGTGACGAAAGCTACCGTATTAAATACGTGACTTTTAGCAAATTGCCTACGGCCAACGATACATCTCAGATTATTGAGGATATCCGCGAGCTAAGAACTCCTTTCGCAGAAGCTCAAAATGATTCTTTATTCTTATCCCGACAGGGTTCTTCTACAGAATATAGAAATGCATTTGTAGATACAGATGACATTCGTGAAGAATATAATGCTGTTCTTGATCTTGAAGTTGGAGAAGTTTCTGACGTGATTTTGACAGCAAATCAAGCCGCTATTCTTAAGAAAACCGACGAAGATGGCAACGAAATCAAGTTCCAGATTATGAGCTATAACATCCAGGCTCTGCCATCCACTGTTGACGCTGCCAATGAAGCTGCTGCAGACTTCGAATTCTTTGCCTCAGAAGAAAGCAGCTTCGATGAAGAAGCTGAAACCCGGGGTTTAGAAGTTCGTGAAGCTTTTGCTACTAAAGGAAATCAATTTATTTCCGGATTAGGAAGCAGTCAGCAAATCATGAACTTTCTTGAAACGGCTGATGAAGGCGATGTTTCAAATGCCATTGAATTAAGTTCAGACTTCGTAGTATTTGAAGTTTTGGAAGTTACCCCTGAAGGTTATCGTCCATTTGATGAAGTTAAATCTCAAGTTGAGACTTTGGTCAAGATTGAGCGACGTAAAGAACTCACGGAAGAAAAAGTTCAGCAGTTAGTCAGCCAAAACCCAACTTTAGAGGGACTGGCGAGTACTACCGAAAAAGAAATAGTAAATGAAACCAATTTACTTGCAAGCGCAACGGTTCTGCCAGGTGCAGGACGGGAGCCAAAAATTATTGGGGCTATTTTTGCTATGAACGAAGGTGAAACTTCAAACGCTTTAGTTGGCAATAGCGCCGCATTTGTTGTGGAATTGGTAAGTAAATCTGAAGCAGATCTTGCTAACCTAACTCAGACTCAGCGACAGTCAATTCGCCAGCGATTAGAGCAGCAGAAAAGTCAAGAGTTTACTTCTATTTGGCTAGAACAGCTTAAAGCCGAAGCGAGTATTACTGACAACCGCGCCCGACTCCTTCGCCAATAATTATTATTGATTCTATATTCAGGGTGAGAAGTTTCTTCTCACCCTTTTTTGTTTACGCTATATTTAGACAACAGCAATACCGCTTTTATGATGAGCAAACACGAACCAAATACCCCTGAACATTGGATGCAGCAAGCACTCGAACTGGCTGCACAGGGAAAAGGATACGTTGCTCCTAACCCAATGGTAGGGTGTGTGATTGTTTCTGAGGAAGGAAAGCTTGTCGGAGAAGGATACCATAAGAAGTTTGGTGAAGCACATGCTGAAGTCAATGCTGTTCAATCTATTGCAAATAAGGCTGACTTAGAAAATGCTACCGTTTATGTATCGCTTGAACCTTGTTCACACCAGGGTAAAACCCCTCCTTGTGCACCCATGCTTGCTAAATTACCTATCAAAAAGGTGGTTATAGCCATGAAGGATCCCAACCCTTCAGTAGATGGAAAGGGCATTCTTCATCTTAGAAACAATGGGGTTGAAGTGGAAACAGGGTTACTCAAAGAAGAGGCTGAAAAGCTAAATGAATTCTTTATTCACCACCAAACTTTTGGGCGACCGTTTATCACTTTAAAAGTTGCTCAAACAGCTGATGGGTATCTGGCTGCGGCTGACGGTGAGTCACAATGGATTACGGGGAAGCAGTCCAGAAAATTAGTACACAAATGGCGATCAGAATATGATGCCGTTTTGGTGGGAAGGACAACTACTATGGTTGATAACCCCAGCCTTACGGTAAGGCATGTATCTGGTCGGCAGCCTCGCCGAATCGTAATTGATGGCCCCTATGAACTCCCCAAAGAACTCAACCTGTTTTCAGACAAATTTGAGGAAAAGACATCTATAATTACCTGGAATAAAGAAGCTTCGGCAACGGATGCTGATCCCATGCTTAAGATGATGCAGCAAAACTATTTTCGGGGTGAGATCCTTCAGGTTTCCAAACTAGACGGACATGCTGATTTGCGTCAGGCTTTTAAGCTACTAGGAGAAAAGGGAATTACTTCAGTACTTGTTGAAGGAGGACAGCAGCTTTCCTCTGCTTTGATAAGACAAGGCTTAGTCGATAAACTCGAACTATTTATCGCGCCTAAGTTGTTAGGTGCAGGAACCCGATCGCTGATTAATATTGGCATCAATAAAATGAAAGAAATTGCCGAACTTAAAGAAGTCTCATGGACTAAAGTGGGTGATGATATGTTATTAACCGGATATTTTTAGAATCATGTTTACCGGAATTGTACAAGAAGTTGGAACCGTAGCTGAAATTAAATCTCTAAATGGCGGAGGTAAAGAACTCATCATTTCATGTTCCTTTGCTGGGACCTGCCACGAAGATGAAAGCATTGCTGTAAACGGCGTTTGCCTTACCGTTACTGCTTTTGATGAAAAAACCTTTACCGTACAGGCTGTTGAAGAAACCCTCAGAAAAACATCAACAGGCGAACTCGAAAGTGGAAGCCCCGTAAACCTTGAACGCTCTCTCACCCTTCAAAAAGGAATCGAAGGACACTTAGTCCAAGGTCACGTTGACACCACCGGTAAAATAAAACATATCGAAAAGGAAGAAACAGGCTGGCTGTTAACCATAGAATATCCCGATGAATACACAAATATGATTGTAGGAAGAGGTAGCATAACCATGGAAGGGATTAGCCTGACCGTAGCCAGAGAATCTGAGAACAATTTCACTGTTGCCATCATACCTTACACATGGAATCACACTAATTTAAAAGAGAAGTCAGCCGGAGACTCGGTTAACTTAGAATTCGATGTGATTGGCAAATATGTAGTTAAATACTTGGCCAACATTGGCCGAGATTCGCTGTAGATCACTCACCTAAGCACATAGCTGATTGTACCTGGGGATGGTAAAAAGAACTTCCTTTTAGTAACCATAGCTTCTTCCTGAAGGGCTTGAGCTTCTCTCTAGGTTTTTCAGCACTGGAAGTTTCTGAAATAAACTCTGGATTTGAGAACTGTTTACACTTAAACGGAAAAAGTAGTACTGAAACTCTCCGAATGGATTAATCTGAAAAGACAGGTTCCAGCATTCAAGGTTTCTGGATAGAGAGAACTGTGACGGCGTAAACTCCTTGGCTATAAAGTCATATCCAACATCCGTGTTAAACTTCCATTTTGGGGTAAGATTAAAGGAAATTTGAGAAGCTCTTAATGTTGCTCTTTTATTCGGCTTTTCACCAAAACGGTAATTCCAGCTATAGCTAAAATTAAGTGATACACTCCACGGCGAGCTAAAATCCGGAACCGGTTCTAACCCAAACCTTGAGTCAACAGGATGAAATATTGATTGATCATAAGGGTCATATCTTCGTCGGTACTCTGGAGTATACACCTGTATTCCGTTACCACCTCGAAAAGATGTGCTCGCATTCAAAGAAAACGATTGAAGCTGAGCAAGCTTTTTACCGTCTTCAATCAGGTATTGATTAATTTCACGCCCTGTTGAATCCGTATCATAGAAAGAGAAGTTTGCAGAGGCATTTAAATTCAACCCAGAAATTGCACTTGAACTTATAGATGCCCTAAGGTCACTAAGATTCAAACTATCGGCAGCAAAATTATAAGAACTACTCAAAGAAAGGTTATCAATAAACCTCAGATTTCTCTCTGAAACCTCTCCCGTGCTATCTCTTTTTACGACTTTAGTTTCAAATACATTCCTTAGTGAAAAATTAATAGCTCTCTGCTCTCCTCTTCCGGGACCTCCAAAAATCGCGTCTTCAAAAATAGAATAACGCTGAGTATTACCAACACTATCTGTTTGAACTGTTCTGTAATACCCCCATTGCTCTTTACTAAAGTCCGGTCGATATGAAAATCCTATGGTTGGGCGAGCTGTATGCCGAAAGCCTTGAAGGTTTCCAATTCTGGCATTTGAAATTCCATATACCGTTGTACTGAAATTTAATCCAGTACTGAAGTCCCTGGCTGCTTCAAAACCATAGATTTTTTCACTTACATCTTCCTTTAAGTCCGGGTCATATGTCCTTCGAATCGTCGCCGGATACCAATATTCATTATAGCTCACATTGGCTGAAATGTTCAAAAATTGACTTGGCACAAGTTGACCAACCTGGAGGCCGGCTGTTTGCTGGAACCCTGCCTGAATGTAGTTCTCATTCCCAGTGGCCTGCTCATAGAGATCCCTGTCTGTTAAAGCATCAAAAAAGGAAACCTCTGAACTGTCTGCATCAATTGGGTCGTAGTTAAAGCGAGAACGCAAGCTATTGTTGTAGCTCATACTTATGCTTTCGTACCACGACTGCTGGCCGGTTCCCGAACCATTACTTTGAAATGGAGAAAACGTCTTAAGCCTAAAATTGGCTGATGGCCCGTTCAGCCTGGTAGAGTAATTAGTGAAGTTTTGGTTTAACTGAGCGTTTGTACTAAAGGTGAATAAATTTTCAGGATGGTTATAGTTATATGCTACCTTTGAGTTCGAGTTTGTTTGAGCCCGGTCATTGATATCGTATGAATTACGCTTAAGGAAGTCGGCTGTTCTTAAATTTACGTTTGCTGAAACTGAAGCATAAGGTGAAATAGTCTGGTTATGCTGAACTGCTATCGACCTTTGAATCGCTTCTTCGAAGTCAGGGTCTGTTGGCTCTAAGCCGCGATCTTTAGAATACCCAAGCCTCAAAGACCCGCTATACTGGTCCGTATTCCGATATTGCATCAACCCATTTAAATAGAAGGTTCCTGATGTATAAATATCGCCGTCTACCTGTCCGGTTATGTAGTCGTTGAAGTACTGAAACCAACCCACATTTTGTAAACCAAGTCCTCGATTATTCTGATTTTGAAAAGCATAGGTGGGAGTTAATAGTCCGGACCTCTTTTGTTCGATATCAGTTGGGACGTATCCGAAAGGGAATATTAGAGGGTATGGGATATCCAATATATATAGCCGCGCATTGCTGAAAAATAATTCATCCTGATCAACAACTTTCATCTTTTTGGCTTTCAGGTAGTAATAAAGATACTCCGGCGGGCACGTAGAATAAATCCCATCCTGAATGTACACTTCTCTCTCATTCACATTCTTTATCTTGGAGCCAATTAAATTTCCTTCTGAAATCTGGACTTGTGCCGCTTCAAACTTTCCCTTCTTCGTTTTGTAGTTAAATAGTATTCGGGTACTCTTAATCTCATCATCTTCGCGAATCAACACGGGCCGTGAAAGAGTATCTTCCGGAGTCAGCGTTTTTGCTTCTACGGTAGAATTATCAATATCCATATTGATTTCACCGGAATTCAGCTCGCCCGAAGTATGTTTTACCTTAGCTGAGCCAAATAGAAATGCCTTCTTTCCTGTTGTAAAATCAATAATCAGAGAATCTGAGGACTGAAACTGAACGGCGTTTTCAGGAATAGAATTACTACCACCGGGAGTTGAAGAAGAGGCCGTACTGTCTGACTGTTGAGCGGAAAGAGTTCCCGTCATCAAAAAAAACAGGCAAATACCCATTATGTATTTGCCCGTATATGTCTTAATGACGATAAGCATGGAGATATTTAGTTAAGAAAACGAATCGAAAGCCAGTCCGGCCGCGCCTAGTAATGCACTATCGTTACCAAGATCTTCATAAACCAGCTCAAAGCCCTCCTTAAACGGCTCCATCATATGTTTTCGTACTATCTCTTTTGCTGGTTCAAATAAGAAATCACCTGCTCTGGAAACACCACCAGCTACCACAATTTTTCGAATATCCATCATATGCACATAATTAATGATAGCATACCCTAACCGATAACCACTTTTGGCTAATATCTCGATGGCTAATTCATTGCCTTCCTTAGCAGCTGCAGTTAAGTCAACAGGTTCCAGTTTATCGAAATCGTTTGAGAACTTTTTATATAATGGGTTTGATGGGTTTTGGGTGATCAGATCTGTAGCAAACCGACTTAAAAAGCGTTGCCCTAAATAAGCCTCTACGGTTCCACGAGTCACGCTATTTGAAAGAGGACCATGATAGTCAATGATCACATGACCCAGCTCTCCGGCCATTCCTCCTGTCCCTTTATATAGATTTCGATCCATGATGATTCCACCACCTACTCCGGTTCCAAGGGTCACCATAATAAAACTGTCGAACTTCTTGCCAACGCCAAAGTGAAGCGACCCCAATGCTGCTATGTTTGCATCGTTCTCTATTTTACACGGAATATTCGTTCTTTTTGAAATCTCCTCGGATGCATTTACTTCCGTCCATCCGGGCAGGTTAGGTGGGTTTCTTACTGTTGTCTGATCCTTGGAAACCATCCCCGGAAGTCCAAGTCCTATCCCAATAATCTCATTCTTTTTGACTAAATCTTTAACCGTTTCACTGATTCGATCTAGAAGGTGTTCTTTTCCCAGATTAGCTTGAGTGGGGGTGGTTACCTGTTCAATTATTCCTTTTTCATCATCAACAACGGCGGCTTTAATGTTGGTACCACCAAGATCTACACCAATGGCTTTCATTCAATTACGTTTAGAAGACTTACTGTTTTTTACTTCGAGAAGATAGCAGGCTAACCTGCTTGAACCAAACAGGACTATTTCTCACGTTTTACTTTATACACTGTTTCTCCGGGTTTTCTCATCCCATACTCCTCACGAGCAATTTTTTCGAGCAGAGCAGGATCTTTATCCAAATTATCAATTTTTGTTTTAAGCTCAGCGGAACGACTGTCTAGCTCTGAGGTACGCTCCTTAAGCTCCTGCTTTTGTGAGTATAAATCCCAACGGGTTTTTAGGCTGTATGAGTCAATAAAGGTAAACCACGCCACCACGAATGCGGTCAACAAAAGCGCAAGAAAAGACTTTTTCCAACGTAATGGATTTAAAAATTGTAGGTTCATCAATAAGCCCGTAGATTTCCGTTTGTACATCAAAATACATTAATTTGGCTATTAAGTACAATCCTGTGTTTTCCTGATTATGAGAAACAAAACCTTTTTTATTTACCCCTTCTTCATTGTGCTTTTTTTCTTTGATAGCTTTTCTGCTTATGGTCAAAATCAGGAATGGATTAAAGTGTATTTCAATATGCCTGCTGATCATTCTGTAGCTACAGATAACAACCTTAGTAATAGTAACTGGGATTTAATTGGCTCGCTCGAAGAAGTAATTGATTCCGCTACCACCAGTATCGATTTTTGTATTTATGATTTCGAACATCCCCGCATTGCCGAAGCTCTGGTTCGTGCTAAAAATCGGGGGGTCCGTATCCGGGTAGTTACAGATGATCATAACCGGACAGACGGCGGTGATTACGACCTGGAAATCTGGAAAATTCTGGTTTCAGGAGGTATTATTTCCATTGATGACGATGGAGATATCTACAGCCCGGATGGTTCAATTATTGATAATGATCTGGTTAATAGCGGCTCAGACATGCACAACAAGTTTGCGGTTATTGATTACCTGAGCCCTTCCCCTAACGACGACTACGTTTGGACCGGGTCTACCAATATGACCTACACCGGAGCATTCAATACAAATCACACCATTGTTATTAAAGATTCAGAAGTTGCTAAGGTTTACACCGAAGAATTTGAACAAATGTGGGGCGATTCGGACGACACTCCCGAAGCTGGTCGTTCTGTATTTCATAAAGATAAAGTGAATGTAAGTCAGAATATTTTTGATGTGGGAGGAACCAAAGTTGAAGTCTACTTTGCTCCCATTAATCGAGATCGGACAAAACCGAGTGTGAGCGAACGACTTGTTTCATTAATACAGGAAGAAGCCCAGCATGATATCAACTTCCAGGCTTTTGCTATCACCCCGAATATTCCAATCAGCCAACAGATGTGGAATCAAACTTCTTCGGGAGAAATCTTACTCCGCGGAGCCATCGACCGTAGTTTCTATAGCCGATATGAAAGTGCCGGAGAAATTTGGGGCTCCGAAGCTGCCCGTACCGGAAATCGAACTATTTTACCTGCCAACGAACTACGTAAACTTCACCATAAAGTAATTTTACTAGACACCGAACACCCCGACTCATCCGACATTGGAGTTACAGTAGCAGGATCCTATAACTTCTCTATGAACGCCGAGATGAATAATGATGAAAACACCCTCATTATTTACTCTGATGAAATCACCAACCAATTTTACCAGGATTTCATGGGGGTGATGAAACGCGCAAAAGAGGAAGATTACCCTCCCGCTCCACCCATTAATACAGAAGAGTGGTACGAAGTGTATGCTATTTCTGATGGGAGCCGGTTTGAAATTGAAGTTGCCCCGGGCTTCGGATACGGAGTTCGATTCTTAGGTATTGATGTCCCTTCAATATATGCCGGAGGGGATTCTGCAGACTATTATTCCGGTGCTGCGGCTGATTATCTTCAAAATTTGTTGGAGGGTCGAAAAGTGCGCCTCATTGGCTTTGATGGAAAAGAACCGGAAGCCCGATACAATGCTTTCCAGGCTTATGTGCAAATGGAATACGACGAGGGTCCCGTCAGCCTGAATAAAATACTTTTAGAAAAAGGCTTCGCAACAACTTCCGTCTATTACCGGCAAAACCGAGATTCTGTAGAAGCGTTTAAAACCTACGAAGAAGTCGCTCAAAAAAGTGGCGCAGGTTTTTGGAAGAATCCGAAAAAAATCGGTACTAAAAATTTACGTACAGACGAAGTAGACACAGGCAGCCCCACAAATGTGATGTTTCCTATCAATATTAATACTGCTGATGGACCTACTCTTCAACTACTTCCGGGAATTGGACCTGCTTATTCTGAGCGTATTATTCAGTATCGCTTAGAGAATGGCGGATTTAACAGTGTGGATGAGCTAACAAATATTCGTGGCATTGGGCCAAAGACACTTCAGAAATTACGCCCCGTAGTTACTTTAGAATGATTGCGCAATAAAAAACCCCATCCGAGATCAATCGTATGGGGCTGGTCAAGAGAGATTCTTAAAATTTCTTGTGATTGTGTGAATCGGGAGGGGCTCGAACCCTCGACCCACGGCTTAAAAGGCCGTTGCTCTACCAACTGAGCTACCGATTCTTGGTCTCAATAGATCCCAAAGATAAGGCATTTATTATATAGAGTAAAAAGAAAAATTAATTTTTCTACTCGTTTTTTTCTTTGCCGAAATCTAAAATCTGAATCAAATCAGTTTCGATCAGTTGGTGTGGTTTTTCTACTATTCGTCCTAACTCCTTATTGCCTTTTAAAACCACTATGGTGGGAATATATTTGATCTCAAACTCTTTTAAAAGTATTTGAGGAATCTTTTTTTGCTGATCAACTCCAAGGTACTCCGCGGTTATACGTTCCGAGTCAGCAAGCTCTAGCGTCTTCATCAAGCCGGGGATATATTTTTTTGATTCCCGACACCAGCTACCCATAAACACCATAAGCGTAACAGAATCAGGGAAGGCAGAAAGATAATCTACCGAAGCAGAGTCAGGTTTATATCTGTTGATGTATATCTCATAGATTCGGTCATTAGCTAAAATTTGTTCTTTTGTAACCGGGCCCAAAATGTCTGATGACTGTGCGTGAATTTTTTCAACAGGTATCACCACAAAAAGAAAAGCCACCGTTATTGAAAGCCACCTTGCAGAGTTCATAAGGATTTCTGTTTTTTGGATAGTATCTTCAGGTAAATTACCATCTTTGATCAACAATTATGCCGAGCATTTTCACTAAGATTATTGAAGGAGAAATTCCAAGTTTCAAAATAGCAGAGGATGAAAAGCAATATGCTTTCCTGGATATCAATCCTTCTGCGGAAGGCCATACTTTGTGTATCCCAAAAAAAGAAGTGGACTATATTTTTGATTTAGAGCCTGATGAATTGACCGAATTAAATCGCTTTGCTCAAAAAGTAGCAAAGGGAATGGATGAAGCTCTAGAACCCATTCGCACCGGAATCATTGTTGAAGGTATGGAAGTTCCTCACGCCCACATTCACCTCATTCCAATTTATAAGGAAACACAGAGCTTTAGCCTGGGTAAAAAAGTACGGGTAAGTCAGGACCGAATGATGGAGCTGGCAAAAATCATCAGCGAAAAAGTAACCTTATGAATATTCTTATAATAAATGGCCCAAATCTGAATTTGCTCGGGAAACGAAATCCCGGTGTTTATGGCACAGGCAGCCTGAAGGAGCTCCAGGAATTTTTAACCAGCCAATTTCCAGATCATAATTTTGAGTTTTATCAAAGCAATGTGGAAGGGGAGCTTATTAATAAAGTTCAGGGAGCCATGGATGACGGCACCGATGGAGTGGTAATAAATCCCGGTGGTTATTCACATACTTCAGTAGCGCTGCGAGATGCCTTGGAACCACTTGAGATTCCAAAAGTTGAAGTCCATATCTCCAACATCCATGCCCGTGAAGACTTTAGAGAAAAATCTGTAACCGGGGCCGTGATGGATGGAATTATTACCGGTTTTGGCCCAAATAGTTATGTATTGGGGATTCACGCCATTGAACAATTAGCAAAACAGTCCGCTTGACCAAACTTAAAGAACTCTTTTCCGATACGCTGGTTTATGGCATCAGCAGCGTGGTAGCCCGTTTTATTGGCTACTTGCTGGTTCCCCTTCATACCGCGGTATTTAGCGAATCGCAGTATGGAATAGTGACCCTCATTTTTGCAGCCATTGCCCTTTTCAATGTTGTTTTTACAATGGGTATGGAATCCGCCTATATCCGATACGCCAAAGACAGAGATAAGGCAAAAGACATTTTCAAAACCGTTCAGCTTTTCTTGCTGGGCACTTCCGGAGTTTTAGTTCTTCTGGTTTGGATTGCTGAACCGTTTGTTGCCCCAACCATCGGGCTTGAATCCGGAGATCCTATTTTGTGGATTATGCTCGGGATTCTATTCTTCGACACCTTAGCCGTCGTTCCTTTTGCCGAGCTTCGGCTTATTCGGAAATCGGTTTTATTTGCTGTCCTTAAAACCGGAAATGTAGTTGTTAATCTTGGGCTGAATTTTTACCTCATTCTTGGCCTGGATTATGGCATCGAGGCCGTGTTCATAAGTAACCTTGTGGCTTCCATGCTAACCGCCCTGGTAATCTGGATATTCACTATTCCAATGTTTATGGGCGAATGGAATACAAATCTTCTTAAAAAAGCCCTGCTCTTTGGACTGCCTTTTATTCCTGCTGGTTTTGGTCATGCAATCAACGAATTAGTTGACCGGTTTTTTCTAAAAGCCATGGACCAATCCGTTATCGACTCCATTTACAGTGCTGATTATACTCCGGACGATATCGTAGGAATTTATGGAGCTTGTTATAAGCTGGCCGTGTTTATGCTTTTGATCGTTCAGATGTTCCGGATGGCATGGCAACCGTTCTTCATGCGGCAATCGGAAGAAGAATCCGCTCCTCAAACATTCTCCCAAACCTTCACTTTATTTAATGCAGCAGCCGCTACTGTTTTCCTATTTGTAGCTTTGTTTGCCCAACAAATTGTCTCCATCAAAATACCGATTTTAGATTTTTATCTGGTTGATGAGAAGTTTTGGGCTGGCTTATCTATTGTACCTGTCCTGCTTCTTGCGTATTGGTTTCAGGGATGGTATATCAATTTTTCGGCCGGAATATTCATCAGTGAAACCACCAAACGCCTTCCTCAAATCACCTTAATTGGAGCCGGAATTACTAT
The DNA here is from genome assembly GCA_002694685.1 of Balneola sp. Lineage (NCBI taxonomy): Bacteria > Pseudomonadati > Balneolota > Balneolia > Balneolales > Balneolaceae > Balneola > Balneola sp. The sequence continues at coordinate 279,411 of NZMW01000010.1, read as the reverse complement.
AGCCGCAAACCTGATATTAATCCCCATGTTTGGGATGATGGGGTCTGCTCTTGCTACACTTGCTAGTTATGCAGTTATGGCCTTGATCATCTATTACTATTCAACAAAAGCTTTTGAAGTCCCTTACAAACTCGTCACCGGTTTTGGGATGATGATACTCGCAGCCGGACTATTTTACCTAAAGCCAACCGTTATCTCTTTCGGTCTCTCTGAACTCATCGCTTCCTTATTATTGTTTACAGCAGGAATTGCCTCCATTGGGTTTATAAGCTATATCTCAGTTTTTTCAACAAAGTAACCCCCATTACTTTTTATTTGATTCTATCCTTAAAAAATGAGTTAATTCATTGGTGTAGTTAAAGTTAAAAATATTGAGTTATTCACTTCCTTCGATATTATTTCTTTATTAATCAGCACATCGGGATATTGTCATGAATACCAAGGAACGCGTCGGGATATATGTTGATGCCGTAAATGTAACCATGAACGGAGGATTTGGACTCCGTTATGATATTCTCAGAAAGTTTGCTTGCCGTGGAGGCGGCGTGGCATCGCGACTCAATGTCTATTTGTGCTACGATGAAGATCGCCTAAAAGATGATCGGGAATATCGCCAGAAGACGCAGCGGTTTTGTGAAGTGTTGAGGGATTTTGAATATAAAGTCACTGAGAAATCTCTTCATACCTATACCAATTACGAAACAGGAGAAAAGACCTCAAAATCAACGGTTGATATGGACATGGCTGTAGACATGCTGGTTCAAGCTGATCACCTTGATAAAGTCGTATTGCTTAGCAGCAGCGGTAGTTATGTGAGTGTTGTGAACGCCATTCAGAATAAAGGCTGTCGGGTAGAGTTAGTGAGCTTTGATAATGTGTCTACTTCCTTAAAAAAAGCCGTGGATTCTTCCGTTTCGGGCTACCTGATTCCGGGCTTACTGCCCATTGAATCTCCCTATGACTGGGGCGAAAACAGATCGCGTGTGCGGGGTGTCTGCTATGATTTTTCTCAGGATGATGGCTATGGCTTTCTTCGATTCTTAACCCGCAAAAACAACTGCCTCTGGATTACCGATTCCCGGGATGAAGACTCTCCTTACAAAACAGTTTTTGCCCATATCTCTGAATTTGAAGACGACTTCGACACAAGTTACCTCCCCAGCCGGGAGCTAATTTTTGAGTTCGATGTCACCGAAAACGATAAGGGACTTATATCAGAAAATATTGTCTTGGTGAGTGCACCGTAGTTCGTTATTCGTTGATTCGTTGATTCGTTAATCGTACTAAACCATATCTGCTTTTGCACCTTAGATAGGCGTTTTATTTACGGTCCAAATATTATTGAGTCATTCTGAGGATACTTCCGAAGAATCTACACTGGTTGCTTTTTTCAACTCTTGAAGATCCCTCGTAGAATAAATCATGAGCATATACTTCTTTTCCGCTCGGGATGACATTTCGTTGGTTCATTAAGCTTCTCGATTTCGCCAATCGGTCTATCGGTCGCTCGTTAATCGATAATCAAAACCTTACTCAATGGTTACGCTGTCGTCGTCGAAGCCATCGTCTTTACTTTTACTCCAATCTTTGTAAAAGCTGATGAGGTTTGAAACGGAATAGGTGAGCATAAAAAAGGCAATCAGATAAGCCACAGAATCCGGATTCATGATAATCAGTACGGCTATGATTATGGTAATGATGCCCAGAATAGCCAGCTGCATTCCAAACAGCATGGCCAGGCCAAATAATCCAAGGAATGAAGCGAATGTAATCGGGATTAAATCCGGGAATATGAAAATCAGCACTCCGGTCACAATGGGCAAGGCTGATAGTGCGGAAGGTAATCGGAAGGCCATAAACATCAGCCCAAGAGAAATAAGGTATCCGCCCGCAATCAGGTATAAGAAGTCTGGAAAAACCAGAGTCAAGACACCGGTTGCCAAGGTTAGAACAGCATTCAAGACCTGCCGTTGCCTTGACTTATGATTGGCATCTATTTTTATCTGAAATTGGTTGAGCATAATTCTGCTTATTTGTTTTTCGCTATTAAACGCTACTTGTTTAACAAATTACTAAATCAATCCAATCCTAAAATCTTTCGGTTTTTAGCTTCATCAGCACCCTCGCCGGCAAAATCGTCAAAAGCTTTTTCAGTGACTTCGATAATGTGATCTGCTATAAATGGAGCTCCTTCTGCGGCTCCTTGTCCCGGTGACTTAATGCAGCATTCCCATTCCAACACCGCCCATCCATCAAAACCATATTGGCTCAGCTTACTGAAAATTGCGTTGAAGTCTGTATCGCCATCACCAAGTGACCGAAAACGCCCTGGTCGTTCCGCCCATCCCGAATAACTGCCATATACTCCGGCCTTACCGGTTGGATTGAATTCTGCATCCTTGGCATGAAACATCCCAATGTGCTCATGATAGAAGTCGATAAACTGCAGGTAGTCAAGTTGCTGCAACACAAAGTGACTCGGATCATAAAGGATACCTACACTTTCGTGATTTCCCGTTGCTTCCAAAAATCGCTCAAAGGTAATTCCGTCGTGTAAGTCTTCTCCGGGGTGAAGTTCATAACAAACCTTCACGCCTTCATTTTTACAGTGGTCAAGAATTGGCATCCATTTATCGGCTAAAGCTTTGAATCCGGTTTCAACCAAGCCTGCAGGACGCTGAGGCCATGGATACACTGTATGCCAGAGTAGAGCGCCGGAAAAACTCGCCATCACATCAATCCCCCAGTGACTTGATACCGAAGCTGCTGCTTTAACTTGTTCAACTGCCCACATTTGCCTGGCTTTCGGATTATTCTTTACCGGATCAGGAGCAAAGCCATCAAACATCGTGTCATAAGCAGGGTGCACGGCAACTAATTGTCCCTGGAGATGAGTTGCCAGCTCTGTGATTTTAAGTCCTGCATCCTCTACAATGCCTTTGATTTCATCAGCATAGGTTTTGCTGTCACGGGCTTTTATAATATCAATAACGCGAGTATCCCAAGCCGGAATCTGAACACCTTCATAGCCCAGTTCTTTTGCCCACTCACAGATGTTTTTCAAATTATTAAACGGCTCTTCATCACCTAAAAATTGAGCCAAAAATATTGCCGGTCCTTTAATCGTTTTCATCATTACTGAATTAAGAATTCAAAATTTAAAATTAAAAATTGGCTACGATTTCAGATCAGCCATTTTTAATTTTAAATCTTTCATTTTGAATTAATTTTTTACTGAAACCCACAGATTGCCTTTTTCGGTGGACTCTACGACGGCATCAACCAAGGCCATTCCGTGAACGCCTTCATTCACGTCGGGGTAATCATACACTTCCATGTTGTGCTTCTCTCCGGCATTATGAGCTCTGAGATGCATCGCGAAATTTCGATAGATATTGGCAAAAGCCTCGAGATAACCTTCCGGGTGGCCAGAGGGAATGCGGGAATTAGCTACTGCAGTCTCCGACAAATACCCTTCATTATCTACACCGGTTCGGTACACTTCATTCGGCTTACCGAGCCATTTCACCGTTAATGAATTGTTGTCTTTTTGTTGCCACTCCAAGCCGCCTTTATCACCGTAAACACGGACTTTAATATTATTCTCTTCTCCCGCCGAAACCTGTGAGCAAGCCAAAACTCCCGGAACTCCACCTTCAAATTCTAACAATACAGAGGCATCATCGTCCAGCAATCTGCCTTCTACAACTTTTGAAAGTTTCGACAAAACTTTGGTAATGGTTAATCCGGAAACATACTCAGCCATATTAGCAGCGTGCGTTCCAATGTCCCCATATGCGCCGGCCTTTCCTGACTTGCTTGGATCTGTCCGCCATGAAGCTTGTTTGTTATCATCAGCTTCGAGCTTCTCGGATAGCCAGCCCTGCGGATATTCAACCGTAATCTTTTTGACAGGACCGATGGTTCCATCTGCTACCATGCTACGGGCTTGCTTTACCATCGGGTATCCGGTGTAGGTGTGGGTCAGCGCAAATGGAAAACCTGTTTCGTTTACTTTATTCTGAATGGCCTTGGCTTCCTCCATATTAAAGCATAGCGGCTTATCGATGATAACCGGAAAGCCGTGCTCCATTGCCAACAAAGCAGGCTCAGCATGCACGTGGTTCGGCGTTACGATGGATACAAAATCCATTCGCTTGCCATCAGGAAGGGCAGCCTCTTTCTCCATCATTTCTTTAAAAGAGCCGTAAACGCGATCCGAATCTAAGTAGAGTTGTTCCCCGGTTTTCTTTGACTTTTCAGGGCTGCTGCTAAAAGCTCCGCAAACCAGTTCAATTTCACCGTCTAAATTAGCTGCCAGCCGATGAACGCCTCCAATAAAAGAGCCAACACCTCCGCCAACCATTCCCATTCTTAATTTTCTATTCTGCATCCTAAAGTGCTTCTTTTAATTCTTGTTCATCTTCCACTTCTTTGTCCCAAAATAGAGCAAAGAATACAACCGCAACAACCAGCGCCAGTATTGCCGGCATCACCCAAAATGAAGCCGCACTTTCCATCCAGCCCGCAGTGGTTGAGCCATCCAAACTGATGTTATCTCCCCACCAACCCAGCAGGTAATTCCCAATCAACATACCGGCTCCGTATGTAAGCAGGTTAAAGAACCCTTGAGCACTTGCCCGAAGGTGTTTCGGTGCTTTCTTATCAACGTATAGCTGACCGGTTACAAAGAAGAAATCGTAACAAATTCCATGAAGTGCGATCCCAAGAATCACCAAGCCCGTAGTACTTGGGAAAAGCCCGAACAGTAAATAACGGGCTGTCCATGCTAACATGCCTACCAAGAGCATCCATTTTACCCCTAACCGGAGCAGGAAGAAGGGAATCAGCAGCATAAAGAACACTTCACTAATCTGGCCAATAGCCATAAAAGAAGGCGATTGCTCACCAAAAGCTACGGCTGCGATAAAGTCATTGGTACGGGCATAATAGAAAGCCAAAGGAATGCTGATAGCAAAGCTACAGAATGAAAAGACCGCAAAGTTTTTATTGGTTAGAAGCTTGAGTGCATCCAAACCCAGGGCTTCTTTTACATTGAACTTCTCGCCTTTTGCTGAAGGCGGGGTGGCGGGTAAAGTGAAACTGTAAAAACCATATACGAGAGATAATACCGCACTGACTTTAAGCGGAATATTGGTTGACTGGATATTACTCTCAACTCCTGTTAACCATGCTAATAATGGAATATCAATAAACCCAAGAACCGTTTGGGCAACGATAAATCCCGCTACAATCCAGCCAATAGTTCCCCATACCCGAACCTTAGGAAATTCTTTATCGGGATCTTCCATGTTCGCAAAGGAGATTGCATTAACTAACGCCAACGTAGGCATGTACAGTAAGAAGTAGGCTAACATCACCCAAATAAAAACACCCGGATCTGTTACTGATGCTGCATACCAAAGCAGTCCTGCTCCAATAATATGAGACACTCCATTCACGCGCTCAGCATTAAAATATCGGTCGGCAATTAAACCAACAAATACCGGTGCCAGTAAACCCGCCCAGTTATGAGTTGCATAGGCTGAGCCAATAATTGTATTGAGTCCTTCTTCACCTGAAAAAACCTCCAATAAGTAGGCTCCCATGGTTACAAAAAATGCTCCCCAAATAAAGAATTGGAGAAACATCATAATGCTCAGTCTTGTCTGAGTAGTGTTCATATCTGTAGGTTAGGTTGCGGGAATTTTTTTTCACCAAATGAAATTCATTGATTCCGCTAAATAAGGAAGAATAGAGCTAAATTAAAAGAAGCAATTTACCTCTGTCTCTTCTGTTTAAAGAGCCCAAAATTCGAGGCAAATATTTAAATCAAGATAGTCCCAAAAGAAATGGTATAATACAGCTCATCAGTTTGAAACAATATGGAGCGCCTATGTTATGGAACACGACCTTTGATGCCCATCCCCAGTTTCGCACCTTTTGGAAAGCAGAGAAATCTCTGAGCATACCCTGTCGGCACTTTTTAACAAGCCGTAGCTATGTGCAGTCTCTAACTTCTCCCATAAGTTATGATGCCCATTTTAGTACTTTCCAAGACGAGGCAATAGTCTATCCTTATTACTGAAACTGAAAAAAGATCCGTTCTGTTTATTCAGATATTTACTGCCTTTTAGTTTTGAATGACCGCCTGCTTTGCTACTTTTGATAACTATGTCTGATAAACACTTCCACATAAAAAACATGGTTTGCAGCCATTGCGCTGAAGTTCTCAAGGAAAAGCTGGAAAATGCTGATTTTCAGGTTGAAGTGATCGAACTTGGAGAACTGACGCTGAACAAACCCCTTAAAGCAGCTCGATACAATGATCTGGTGAAAGTGATTCGTGAAAATGGTTTTGATATTATTAACGATCAAAACAGCAAGCTGGTTGAGCAAATTAAGCAACTCATTATACAGCTGGTCCGCACCGGACATGAGCTTGAAAACACGCTGTCAGAATATCTTTCCAAAAAACTACACAAAGATTACCAACAGCTGAGCCGTTTATTTTCGGGAGTAGAAGGCAAATCTATCGAACGATATTACATCCTACAAAAGATAGAACGTGCCAAAGAACTCATCGTTTATGAAGAACAAAGCTTGAGTGAAATTGCCTATGAGCTTGGGTATAGCAGTCAGCAGCATTTCTCCAGACAGTTCAAAAAAGAAACCGGTTTATCGCCTTCTCATTTCAGTGAGATTAAAGAGAATCGCCGAATTTCAATTGATGAGCTTTAACAAAATCCTGCACAAGAAATACACAATAGTGTAAGACTCCCTAACCGCCTCTTTATAATTTCGAGCAGACATTAATGTTACTGCCTGCTGTTCATGCAATTTATTAGGAAATATTACGAGGTCTTTTGGTCAGCTTTATTTTTAGCTGCTGCACTTATTGTTCAGCATGCATTTTCTTTTTCAGGAAATGAATTCATTTTCTTGCCACTTTATGGAATCTCCTATCTCTTTGTTGGCGGTCCGGTTTGGATAAAAGCTTTTAAGTCCATTCAAAAAGGCACGATTTTCAGTGAGTTTATGCTGATGGGAATTGCTACCGTTGGAGCCTTTGCCATCGGAGAATATGCCGAGGGAGTGGCGGTCATGCTCTTTTATATGGTTGGTGAATATGCTCAGGGCAATGCCGTCCGAAAAGCCCGGCATTCCATAGAATCACTCATTAATCAACAACCGGATACCGCTGATGTTGAGCGTAATGGAGAAGTACAGCAAGTTCATCCCTCGGAAGTAAAGCCGGGTGAAATAATCCATGTAAAACCGGGAGCCAAGGTTCCGTTAGATGGTGAATTGATCACAAACCGAGCTTCTTTCAACGCCGCGGCCCTAACCGGCGAATCCAAACCTATGACGCGAAATGCCGGGGAGGAAGTCTGGGCCGGTTCGGTGAATGAGTTGATTGCGGTCAAAATTAAAGTGACCAAAGACTACGAAGATTCCCGCCTATCAGACATCCTGAATATGGTTCAGGAAGCCTCACAGAGAAAAGCCCCAACACAAAGATTTATCACCAGCTTTGCCAAGGTTTATACGCCAATCGTAGTTTGGCTGGCCACCGCACTTACATTCTTACCCTGGCTCTTTTTGGATAGTTATGTATTTGAAGAATGGTTCTACCGGGCATTGATTTTTCTAGTTGTCTCCTGTCCATGCGGACTTGTCATATCAATTCCTTTAGGATATTTCGGAGGGATTGGGGCTGCCTCAAAAAATGGGATTCTCCTAAAAGGCTCCGATTATCTTGACCAGCTTCGCAAAATGGATACCTTGTTTTTAGACAAAACCGGAACCTTAACGGAAGGTTCTTTTGAAGTCCAAAAAATTGAACCTGCGAACGGAGCTGCAACTGATCAGATTCTTGCATTAGCAGCTTCTTTGGAACGCCACTCCACACATCCCGTAGCCAAAGCCATTCTGAGTTATGCGAATGGACAGGAGCTTACGGAAGCACAAGATGTTCAAGAAATCCCAGGAAGAGGTCTAAAGGGAGTTATGTCAGGAGATCAGGTTCTTGCCGGAAACCTAAAGCTCATGGAAGAACATAATGTTCAGGTTTCTCAAACTGAGGAAGATGATCCTTCTACCTTTGTTTACGTTGCCTCAGGCGGACAACATCTGGGCACCATCCATATTGCTGATCGGATAAAACCCGATACCGTTCAGGCTCTTAAAGACCTCCGCGAGCTGGGCGTCAAAAAGTTGATTATGCTTTCCGGGGACAATGAAAAGACCACTCGTTTTATGGCCGACAAAATGGGGCTGACTGATGCTTATGGCGGGTTACTACCAGATGACAAATTTAATAAAGTGAAAGACGCTTTAAGTTCAGAACACATCGTCGGTTTTATGGGGGATGGACTGAATGATGCCCCGGTTATTACCTTAGCAGATGTGGGCATTGCTATGGGAGGAATTGGCTCAGACGCCGCCATTGAAACCGCCGATGTCGTCATCCAAACGGATCAACCTTCTAAACTCCCTCAGGCTATTCGCATTTCCCGGTTTACCCATAAAATTGTCTGGCAGAATATTGGCTTTGCTTTAGGCATCAAGGTGCTGGTTATGGGACTTGCAACGGTGGGTTTAGCCACTATGTGGGAAGCTATTTTTGCTGACGTCGGGGTTGCCCTAATCGCTATTGGGAATGCTATTCGGGTTCAACGAAAATTCTCGGAAGAAAAGATCTCACTGTCTTCCTTCTTTGGTTTTGATGATGAGAACTCAGATATAAATAACACTCCCGAAACATGCTGTGAAGTTTGCTGATTGATGTCGCTGCTTATTAAGCTATATCCAACGGCGCACTGACTTTTTATACTCTCTAAACTCTTTCCCAAATTTCTCTTCCATCATTTCTTCTTCGGGTTGAATTTGAAACCTATTCATGTACCATAAATAGAAGATTAGAACGACTAAACCCGTCGGCTCTCCAAACTTAATAAACCCACCCAAGAGTATGAGCAACATGGCAAGATACATGGGATTTCTGCTGAAGCGGTACACTCCGGATGTAACCAGTACGCTTGCTTTTTCGGGATGATGTGGATCAACGGATGTTGAGCTCCTCGCAAACTGAAATACTCCAACTAATCCAATCAGAACTCCGAGAGCCAATATTCCTCTTGGAAGCAACTTCCCTAAATCTATTACAAACCACTCTGGAATTTGTTGATCCAAAGCCCACATCATGCCAATACAAATAAGAAAAACAACAGCTGGTGGTACTTTCAATTTTAGTGACATTACAATAGCCCGGTTTTAGATAATATCATATAAGCTCCGCTAATTGCCATGATGGCTAACACGTATTTACGGAAAGTGGTGTCGGTCATATTACCGAGCAGTTTTTTCCCTACTAAGTTTCCGGCCGTGGCACCAAGCCCAAGCACGATACCCAAAAACCATAAGTCGCCATATAATGCGCCCAAAAAGGAGTAGGTACCAATCTGAACAACGCCCATGAAAAATGAATTAGCGGTTTTGGTGGCTATCATTTCCTCTTTCAAAATTCCAGCATTCAAATAAAAGGGATTAAGAACCGGCCCAAGTGCTCCGACTATCGTTGAAATTGTTGCAACGCCCACGCCCAGCGGTAGCCAGTACCACTTCCTCATTTCAAAGGTGCGCTCTTTTTTCCCGAAGCGATACTGAAATACAGTGCTCACCAGAAAAACCCCAATTATAACCTGAAACCATGAAGCATCTACTTTTGTAAATAACCATCCGGCAAGCAATACTCCGGTTACAGCGGCTGGCGCGTACCACTTTACAACATCCCAGCGAATATGTTTCCAAAAGATAATGAGTCGAGATGGACGCCCGATCAAATCTCCCAAATTAATAATCGGAGCTACCACTTTGGGGCCAAACATGAAGTTGATGGCGGGAATAAGAAGCAATGATCCACCCCCACCGGATATTACTGAAATAATGTAGGCGCCCATTCCGGCGAAGAAGACCGCGGCATAGATCCACCAAGGTTCCGTAAACAGTGCTTCCATCATTCCCGCTAAATTTTATCGAGTGAAGTCCGTTCCGGATTCTGAAGCTTTTGAAATTCACTCATGCTCATTCCAGTAATTTCTTTGAACTGGCGGGACAGATGCTGCAAATTTTTATATCCCAGCTGATAGGCGATTTCGCTAAAGCTCAGGTTTCCATACTCCACCAGCTCCTTAGCTTTTTCTATCTTTAAGCGGATGAAATATTTCTCTATAGTGAGCTCTTCCTTTTTTGAGAATATCCGGGAAATAGATGCATAGCTTTTGGTTAGCTTTTTTGCCAGAAAATCGGAAAGCGATGTTTCGTCTGTTTCCAGATTTCCTGATTCAACCCATTGAATTAGAGTTGTTTTTACTTTTTCTGCTAGTATCGATTCTTCATCTTTAATCAGGCCAAAATTGAATCGGTCTAATTCCTTTTCAATTTCTTTTAGGGAGGGATGATCCCCCTTTCGCGTTACTTCGACTTTCCCAAGCTGCACGTGATTTACATCCAGCCCTAAAGCGGATAAGGCGGTTTCAATAACCATTTCGCAACGGTCACAAACCATGTTTTTAATATGAAGAGTTATTTTTTCCATAGTATGAATTTAAACACAAGATAAAGAAACCACATTCACAGGAGCTTTGCTTTATATGATTTGGGGAAAGTCTTGCTGAATTCTGATGAAATCTGGGTTCACGGCTCTACTCTTGCAAACCATGATCAGACCATACCGCAAATTCATTCCCACTCGGCTCTGTGAAGTGAAACCTGCGTCCACCAGGAAATGAGAATATTTCTTTGACAATTTCACCCCCAGCATGTTCCATTTTTTTCTGGGTGGCTTCCAAATCTTCACTATAAAAAATTACCAGTGCTGACCCAGTTTCTGTTGTGGCTTTTTTATCAGATTTATAGAAACCTCCATTAATGCCCTCGTTAGAAAAGTCACAGTATTCAGGTCCATAGTCTGTAAATTCCCAGTTAAAAGCTTTGGTAAAGAACTGCTTGGTAGCTTCCAAGTCTGTAGCTGGAAATTCTACGTAATCGATTTTTTCGTGATTATTCATAGTAATGGTTCCAATTCTTTGTTGACTCTTATTATGCCTGATAAAAGAATAACAAAAAAGCGTTAATAAAATATCTTCCTTGCTAAATCCTGATTAAACCTTGTCCAATTTTGCTTATTGGAGTCCTGTGATTTGTTTTGTCTCTACCAGCTTTTATCATTAGTTAGTAAGGTAGTTTTATACTGCGTTTTTTTGATAAGCTAAGTTTACTAAACCAAATTCTGTGAATTGTTCATGAATGAATTTTTTCAACTTTACGGCGAATCCACAAAAACTGCATTGGGCTTTTTCTGGAAATCTGGATGGGCTTTCGTCCTTGGGTATTTTGTATCAGGGATGATTCAGTCTTTCGTGCCCAAAGGTAAACTTACGCGGTATATGGGCAACGGTGATATTAAAAGCATTTCTCTTTCAACCTTCTTCGGAGCAGCATCTTCATCTTGCTCGTTCGCGGCGCTTGCAGCTGCCCGTGCTTTAATCAAAAAAGGAGCCCACTTTATCGCTGGTGTAGCTTTCATGTTTGCCTCCACCAATTTGGTGATTGAGCTTGGGATTTTAATCCTCATCTTTTTGGGCTGGCAGTTTTTGGCCGCTGAAATTGTTGGGGGATTGATTTTAATTGCCATCAGCAGCGTGCTAATAAAATTCACTTATCCCAAGGAGTGGATGCAAGCCGCCCGTAAGAAAGTAGAGGATGAGGGAGGAGATATTGAAGAAGACTTTGACTGGAAGCAGCGTATCAAAAGTAAAGAAGGGTGGCGGCTGGTTGGGCACAAATTTGTGAACGACTGGAAAATGGCGTGGGAGGATATCCTGATCGGATTTACAATTGCCGGCTTTGTGGCAGTGTTAGTGCCTGAATCATTTTGGTCTGCCCTTTTTCTGGCCGATGCCACTCATTTACCCGGTTGGCTAGTTGCTCTTGAAAATGCCTTAATCGCACCCTTTGTTGCGGCTTCTACTTTTATTGGCTCGATGGGAAATATCCCTCTTGCAACCGTTTTGAATGATAACGGCGTACTCTTTGCCGGCATCATGGGCTTTATCTATTCTGATCTTATGGTTCCTCCGCTAGTCCATATCAATGCAAAATATTATGGGTGGCGAGTAGCGCTTTACATAGCGGGGATCATGTTTATCAGCATTGTCATAACTGCTTTATTATTAAACGGACTGTTTGGCTATCTCGACATCATCCCACAAAGCCAAAAAGCGGTGTCTGAGATCACTCAGTTCAAAATTGACTACACCTTCTGGATGAACTTAGTTTTCGTATGGATTGCAGGATGGCTGGTATGGCAGAATAAAGCCTATCTCAAAAATCACTCCATGAAAATGATGAAGATGGAAGGCGGCGGAAAAATCAAAAAATTTATGGTTGGTCTGTTTATTGTAATTAACTTAATTGGCCTTACACTTTTCACCATTAATACCATCGGATAAACATGGCTGAGTTAATCTTACATTCTACCATTATTTGTCCTAAGTGTAGAACATCCTCTATGGAAGAAATGCCCACGAACTCCTGCCAGTACTTTTGGGAATGCCCAAGTTGCGAGGAGATCATTAAACCTGATAAAGGAGATTGTTGTGTATTCTGTTCCTATGGAGATAATCCTTGCCCTCCCGTTCAGAATGAGAATAGCTGCTGCTAAACCATTTCTTTCTGATGGTTGAACTTTAGCACACATTTGTTAGCTTAAATAAAAAAAGAGGCCGATGAAAGAGCGTATTTTTTCCTATGAAAATGAAGAAGTAAAAGTCACCTGGGACCAAAAACGATGTATCCATGCTGAGGAATGTGTGCATGGTTTACCCAATGTTTTTGACCCCAACGAGAAGCCATGGATACAACCCGATAATGCTTCTGCTGATGAGTTAACTAACGTGATAAAGCGATGCCCAACAGGCGCTTTACATTATGAACTCAAGAAGGAAAAAAGCCCGGAACAGCCACCCGAACAAAATGTAATCACTATCGAAAGAGATGGCCCGCTTTATATTCATGGTGAAGTTGTGATTCGGGACATGGATGAAAATATTGTTTTAAAAGATACCCGCGTGGCCATGTGTCGCTGTGGTAAATCCAAGAACAAACCGCTCTGCGATAACTCTCATATTGAAGCGGACTTCAAAGCCGACACCACTTATAACGTAGAGCGTTTACGAACTGACCCTGTTGAGGGGAAGGGCGGTGAGCTTTCCATTAAGCTGTTTGATAACGCCCCATTCTTAGTTCAGGGAAATTATGATTTAGTTGGTGAGGAAACAGGATCTGAAACGTGCAGCAAGAAGATGAGCTTCTGCCGTTGTGGTGGCTCTCAAACCAAACCCTTTTGTGACGGAAGCCATAAAAAAATAGGCTTCGTTTCAAATTAAGCGATTCAGTTTTTCGTTATTGGATCCCAAGGTGTTCGGCAGTGATGTAAGTATTAACTTTACCGGCACCTATTTCAAATTGCTTCACCAATAACGAATTAACCATTATTAGATTCACGAAATGTCCAATCCTAAAATCATTATTGCCATTGCTGCTTTCTTGCTAGCCATTGCCGTGGCGGCTGGAGCTTTTGGTGCTCACGCTTTAAAAAACACCCTTTCTCCGGAACGCCTTGAAACCTGGCAAACCGCTGTTCAATACCATGCCTGGCATGCCCTCGGATTAATGCTGATTGCCTTGGTTGGCGTTCAGTTTCAAATCGTTGTTACCTGGCCTGCTTCTTTAATACTTACCGGGATAGTAATCTTTTCCGGTAGCTTATATATCCTGTGTTTATCGGGAATAGGCTGGCTTGGCGCCATCACACCAATTGGTGGAGTGGCTTTTATAGCCGGCTGGATTCTGTTCGGAGTTCAAGTTCTATCCTCGAAACTTTAATCATATAACTACCATAACGATGAAAGCAATTTGGAACGGAAAAGTAATTGCTGAAAGTAACGAGACTGAAGTGGTTGAGAATAACCACTATTTCCCTGCTGATTCTATCAATCAGGAATACTTCACCAAAACCGATTATTCTACTGTTTGTCCTTGGAAGGGCAAAGCTAGCTATTACAGCTTAGAGGTGGATGGAGAAACAAACGAAAATGCAGCCTGGTATTATCCTGATCCCAAAGATGCTGCAAAACAGATAAAAGATCATGTTGCCTTTTGGAAGGGTGTTAAAGTTGAGAGTTAAATAATCCTTCATGATTTAGCCCACCAGTTTCACCATGAATATTGAAACTTTCTACAACTACTGTTTGTCCCTTCCGGGCACTAGTGAAGACTTCCCTTTCGGAGAAGAAACCCTCGTTTTTAAAGTGATGGGAAAGATGTTTGCCTTGACAAATATCGAGACTTTTGAAAGCATCAATCTTAAGTGTGATCCGGTAAAAGCCCTTGAACTGAGAGCAACTCATGAAGAGGTGAAACCCGGATATCACATGAATAAGAAACACTGGAATACCGTCAGTATGAGCGGAGGCTTGGATGATGAGTTCATCACAGAGCTAATTAAACATTCTTATGATTTAGTTGTAGCAAACCTTCCCAAAAAAGACAGAGAAAAGCTTTAACCTTCCTTTGATTCCTGAGGTTTAAGCCGGCTTATCATTTTCTTAAAGAACCCCCAGAAAAAATCCCATTGACCAAATAGAGCTCCATAGATTAGAAGAACAATATTATAAAGCGGCAGAATAGTTACCAGCCAGACAATAGCTTTAAACCAAAATGGATCGTTCTCGGCAATACCCAGCAAATCAAATATAAATCGTCGAGCATACAAAGCTGTAAAACCGGTACATGAAAATACAATCAGGATGACAAACACCTGCATATTGCTACTTATTCCCCACCTCTCCTTCAATTTTTGAAGTATCTGCATTTATAATCTTTTTATTGAAACTTATTCTTTTTCTCAGGCTATATGAAATACCAGTTTCAACTTCTTGTAACGATATTTTTACAAAATAAGTAAACTGCTTCCTTGCAATTCCTATTGCGGGCAGGTAGTTTCTGCGAGAAGGACAAACGAGATTTTATCTTATAGACTAATTACCCGGGTATGCATTCATACATTATGGAGGCAATTGGTGCCTTTTTTCTTGTATTGGTTTTTGGCTTTACTGGTGACCCACTCGCTATTGGGTTAACCTTGATGGCTTTGGTATATATTGGCTCCAGAGTTTCGGGAGCTCATTATAATCCTGCCGTATCTTTGGCTTTTTTCCTAAGAAGACAAATTAACGCGGCTGAGCTTTTGGTCTACATTCTAAGCCAGCTTGTGGGAGCTTTTCTCGCTGCTATGGCCCTCTTCTTTTTATCAAATTCGATTTTCTATGTTGAGCCTCCGTCAACAAACGGGCTTTACCAACAAGTTTTTGGCGAAGTTATATTCACCTTTGTTTTTGTTTTGGTGATGTTGACTCTTTCTTTGACTCAAACTTTCCGCAGAACAAATACTTCAGGACTCGCGATAGGGCTTACCTTTGGTGGAATGTTAATGGTGGCAACTCCGATATCCGGTGGAGTCTTAAACCCGGCAATCTCCCTCGGTACAGCTGCTTTTGATTTGACTCAAGGCGGAAACTCATTCACGCATTCACTGATTTATACGCTCGCACCTCTTACCGGCGGAGCTCTTGCGGCTTTCGCTTTTAGCTATTTTCATCAACAAGTGGAAGTGTGAAATAGAAGCGGCTCCCTTTTCCTTCCGTGCTCTCTACCTTAATATCACTTTGATGAGCATTCAGAATTCCTTTCACCACGGATAATCCTAAACCAGTTCCTCCTTTGTCTCGCGAACGAGCTTTGTCCGTTCGGTAGAAACGATCAAACAATCGCTCAAGGTGTTCTTTTCCTATTCCCGGACCAGAGTCTTTCACATACACCTCTACAACCTCATCACTCTTTGTGAAACCGATTTCAATTTTTCCAGTCAGCGTGTATTTGATGGCGTTTGAAACCAGGTTCTCAAGTACCTGTTCCATTTTATCTGAATCAGCAAGAACAAATGAGGATTCAAGATTCTTGGTTTTAAGGGATAGCTCTTTCTTTTGGGCTAACGGCTGATAAACAGTGAATACCTCTTTCACAATCTCTTGTAGATCTACAATTTCTCGATTGATGAAGTTTTCATCGAAATCATAGCGCTGAAGCGTTTTAATGTCTTCAAATAACCGAGCGATTCTTCTAATCTGCTTCTGTGCGGTCACCATGTACTGCGTTTTCTTTTCGGGCTGAAGGTTTTCAAGTTCCAGCATCTCCAGCGCTCCGGAAATAGTGTGCAACGGGTTTCTTACCTCATGGGTAATATCAGCAAAAAATTGACTCTGCTTCTCATTCAGCCTTTTTAGCTTTTCGTTATCTGCCCGAAGAGTCCCCGCCATGTGATTCAGAGAGTCGGCAAGGGTCCCAAATTCATCGTTCCTGTTTAGATCAATTTCCTTATCAAAGTCTCCTTTAGCAATACTCAATGCTGCTTCATTTAACCTTTGAATAGGCGCGGCCATGTATCTCGCAAAAAGGATACTCACTACAATTACGGCTCCAATTGAGAAAAACATCCCCGCATAAATAATGTGCCGTATACTCGCCACTGCAGCGTAATACTGACTTTTATCCTGGCTTATTCTTATATATTGAGCGGCATTATCAGACTGACCTAAGTCAACATAGGCGATTAGCTTTTCGGGATTTTCTTCGCTTCTTACAATCGGGTCGCCATCTACCTCTTCCAACTCCTGAAGTAAGCTCTCACTCAGATAACTTTCAACTTCTTCAAAAGCATCATTAGGGAAGGTGAGGAAACGAATTCCTTCTTTATCATACACCGCCATTTCATATTGGGAAAGCTGAGCTTGGCGCTGAATCTTGTCATCAAACAAGGCATTGTCTTTAAAACTACCTGCAGCTAAAGCCACCGACAACGCATCACGCTCAAACTGTTCAATACCTTCATCTAACAGAAAGCTTCGTATCGTTAAAATAGAGTACGCACTGATGGTGATAACCCCAATAATGAGCAGAATTATATATGTCCATGCCAGCTTGGATCTGATTTTCATGAATGAAGAAATTCTTTGTTGAATCCATAGCCTACCCCGCGGTAGGTTTTAATTAACTTACCATCATCGCCCATCTTGAGGCGTAGGTTTTTGACGTGAACATCTACCGTGCGATCAAACACATATTTCTCTTCATCTGAGATTTTCTCCAAAATTTGCTGTCGGCTATAAACCAGTTTTGGGTTCTGAAAAATCATTTCAGCTATCGTGTATTCTGTGTGAGTCAAATCAATCAGGCTTTCATTGATATATAACTCCTTGGAGTCTAAGTCCAGATATACATGTCCATACTGAATCCAATTACTTTTTTCGGGTGAGCGCCTGCGAAGCTGGGTCTCTACATGGGCTTTTACTAAATTCAGGCTAGCCGGCTTTTTTATATAATCATCAGCGCCAAGCTCCAAGCCTTCAATTTCATCTTTCTCTTCATCTCGTGCAGTTAAGAAAAGTACAGGTATTTCATACACAACCGGGTGTTTCCTTATATAGCTGCAAATCTCCTTTCCATCGTGATGAGGAACCATGATATCAAGAATAGCCAGATGTAAGTCATTGGCATTATCATCAATGTATTCAAAGGCTTTTTTACCATCTTTAGCCCAGAGCACTTCATAGTTATTCAATTCAAGAAAGTTAGCCAGCATTTCGCCAGACTCTTCTTCGTCTTCTACTAATAGAATTGTGTGTTTATTACTCATTTCTGTACTGTTTCAATATGCTTAACGGTTGAGGTGTTAAAGTACTTTTTTTAATCTTACTTTAACACACTGATACAAAGCTCGGTTACACTTATAGGGTCAAAAATAACAGTTACTCATGAATTACCAAGGAAAAACAATATGGATTACAGGCGCTTCTTCAGGAATCGGAGAAGCATTCGCCCGTGCTTTTTTTAGTGAAGGTGCTAACCTGATTTTATCCTCACGCCGTGAGGATGTCCTGAAAGACGTCAAGGAAAGCCTCGGAGAAGACACTTCCAATGTTAAGATAATCACTTTAGATCTCACCGATTCAGAATCCTTTCCTGAAAAAACCAAGGAAGCTCTTGCTGCCTTTGGCCAAATTGATGTACTGATAAATAATGGTGGTGTAAGTCAGCGAGCAACTGTAATGGATTCCGAGATGAGCACCCTTCGCCGGCTTATGGAGATCAACTATTTTGGTTCGGCCGGACTCACAAAAGAAGTATTGCCACATATGGTTGAGCGTAAATCAGGCCATATTATTGTAACGAGCAGCGTGGCCGGTAAAATTGGCACTAAATTCCGTTCGGGTTATGCGGCAAGTAAACATGCGGTTCAGGGGTTCTTCAACTCCCTCCGTCAAGAAATGTACGAGCATAATGTAGCCGTGACCTTGCTCTGCCCGGGCTTCATCAAAACCAATATCTCCAAGAATGCGCTTACCGGAGACGGTTCTAAGTTTGACCAAATGGGAGACGCTCACTCCAAAGCAATGACAGCTGATGAAATGGTCAAAAAGGTGATGCCGGATATCAAATCCCGAAAAGAAGAAATCTATGTGACGGGCTTAAAAGAAGGCTTGGCTCTTTGGGTGCAACGATTTTCACCCACCCTTTTGAATAAGATTCTGAAAAATCAGAAGGTTACTTAGTTCATAATGGTTAATCGCTATTCGTGAACGATTAACGAAATTATCCCAGCCTTTTTCTTTTGGTTAGATAAGCTAGTAATGCTTTATCAAAAGAACCCTGGGTGTCCATTTCTTCGAAATCAATTTCGAACTCGCTGCAAGCCATTCTGAATTTCTTCGTGTACTCAGCCACTTTTTTCTGGTAGTCGTCACGAACTTGAGCAGGAAGCACTTCTACCTCATCTCCAAGCTCCATATCTTCAAAAACAAACCGCTGATCTGGAAAGTCTAAGTCTCGTTCACTTTTCTTTTCTAATACGTTAAATAACAACACCTCATGTTTTCTATGGCGAAGGTGCTTCAGTGCAGAAATGATTTCCTCATGTTCATCCACATTTTCGAATAAGTCGGTAATAATTACCACCAAGCTCCTGTGATTCAATCGCTCAGCAACTTCATGAATAGCTTGGGCTGAAGCGGTTTTCCTCTTTTCTTGCCCTTCTTTTTCTTCACGAATAAGTTCTCTTTCCAGCTCTGTATATATCTGCCGCAGGTGAGCATAAGTAGACTTTGCAGGGATGAATGCATCAATTTTTGAGTTAAATGGGATCAAGCCACACGCATCTCGTTGGCGATGCATCATATACATAAGTGAAGCTGCATAATGGATTCCATAGCGTATCTTCGTCCATTCCCCAAAATGCTTAAACAGCATCGATGAGCTGGTATCCAGCATCACGTAAGAACGCAGGTTCGTTTCTTCCTCATACTGCTTTACATAGAACCGCTCTTTTTTTGCATAAACCTTCCAGTCGATATGCTTGAAATCATCGCCGGGATTATAAGGGCGGTGTTCGGCAAACTCTACACTAAACCCATGAAACGGACTTTTATGTAAACCCGAAATAAATCCCTCCACAACCTTCTTGGCACGAAGTTCTAGTGAGGAAAGCTTAGATAGTATTTCAGGATTGAGGATCATAGTACAGCAGCTCTCAAAGTTCTTTTATTTACTAAGATTGTTTTGGAACAAATAGTTCATGGTGACTTCTATTATACAGCCTTTCGCTAAATATGTCATGGCAAATAAATCAAGCAGGCTTAGATGGTAGATTATCAATTCAAACTACATACCAACATATTAATTTTTCACTACAAGAATGATAGCTCTGCCCTATAAAAAATACCTGTAGGAACAGCGAATCTTGTTCTGGGTTCTTCACAATTAATTCGCATAAAACTTGTATCGTTCTGGTGTTACTCACTCATTACACTCACTACCATGAATGGCCAATACAAACAACTGACTTCCGTCATCATCGGGGTTATTGGTTTTATTATTCCCTTCTTTCTTAATATTCCCGGACTCTCGGAAGCAGGACATGTGGCGCTCAGTATCTTCTTTATAGCGGCCGTCTTCTGGATGCTGGAGCCGGTCCCCATTTATGCTACCTCTATCTTGGTGATTCTTTTGCAGGTCTTTTTTCTGAGTAAACAGGGAGTTCTTTTTCCTGAAACAACGGGCGAATATATCCCTAATGCATATACTGATTTTATTGGCACCCTCGCTAATCCTATCATCATTTTATTTTTGGGAGGATTTGTACTGGCTGATGCCGCCGTTAAGTTTGACCTAGATAAAAACCTGACTCGTGTCTTGCTCAAACCCTTTGGTTCAAAACCAAAATTCATACTTCTCGGGTTGATGGTAGTTACTGCAGTTCTTTCTGCCTTTATGAGCAACACAGCCACCACTGCCATGATGATGACCGTAATTTTACCCATCATTGCACGGACAAAAACTTCAGACCCTTTGCGTATCGGGCTGGCTTTAAGCATCCCATTTGCTGCCAACATTGGGGGTATAGCAACTCCCATTGGTACGCCTCCAAACGCTGTAGTTATCGGTGCATTGTCAACTCAGGGAATTGATATAGCTTTCACTGAATGGATGGTTTTGGCCGGCCCACTGGTAGTTGTTATGCTGTTTGCTGCATGGTTAATTCTGTTGTGGATTTTCAAACCAGCTTCCCAACGTGTGGAGATGGACATGAAAGGAGTCTTTCAAAAAAATAAGGAAGCCATTTTTGTATATGTCGTATTCGCAACCACCGTATTGCTTTGGATCACCGAAACTTTTCATGGCGTCGGCAGCAGTATTATTGCATTAATTCCTGTCGCTGCATTGTCGCTCACTGGTGTTTTGAGTAAGGAGGGAATTCGAAAACTCCCTTGGGAAGTTCTCTGGCTTGTAGCCGGCGGTATCTCCTTAGGCATCTCGATGGAAAGTACCGGGCTGGCTGAGTGGATTATCACTAGTATTGAATGGAGCTCCTTCTCAACCATCTTCCTGATTATCGCTTTTAGCTTAGTGGCCATTGTAATGTCAAACTTCCTGTCCAACACGGTATCAGCTACTTTATTGATTCCACTGGCTGTAAGTCTGGCCACTTCAGGTGTAGCTGGCGAAGGGTTTAGCCTGATTTTAGTTAGTCTGGTGATTGGTGTGAGTGCCAGCCTCGCAATGATGCTGCCAATTTCTACTCCGCCTAACGCCATCGCTATGAGTACCGGAACTTTAAAAACCAGCGATATGACACGCGCCGGTTTTGTAATAGGTATTTTTGGGTTGTTAATGGTGACTTTATATGCTCTTTTCTACTGGCCCCTAATTTTAAACTAAGGAAAACATCATGGATGATAAAATTTATATACTGATTGTTGAGGATGAGCTGGAAGTGATGGATGCACTCATCAAAGACCTGGAGGAATTCGAATCTTACTTTCCGGTAGAAGCTGCAAATAATGCAGATGAAGCCCGGGATGTAATTGATTACATAATCGATCACAATCATAAAATTGGTCTTATTTTATGTGACCATGTACTTCCCGGACAAAATGGGGTAGATTTACTGATCGATTTACAAAATCGCCCCGAAGCTGCGAAATCTAAAAAAGTACTTGTTACTGGTCAGGCCGGACATGAGGATACCATTCTCGCTATCAATAAAGCCGACTTAGATCATTATATAGCAAAGCCATGGACCAAAGAAGAGCTGGAAAAAGTGGTGGTTGATGAGCTCACAGATTACGTCATCAATAACGAAAAAAACCTACTTCCCTATATGGCTATTCTGGATACTGAGAAACTTTCCGATACTATTCGAACCAATCAAATGACGGATCATTAATTCAGGATGAAATCAAACAAGCACATACCTTGGCTCAACGATAATGAAACTATTCTCCGGTTCATCAGGAAGCTGGTAACTGAGCTGGATGAACTACGGCAACAGCAGCTGGAGTTAAACGAAGGTGACGTTTTATTTACACAAGGTGAACCGCTGGAAGATGTATATCTCATCCTTGAAGGAGAAGTAATATTAACTCGTACTCAAGCCGACGGAAGCGATGTCACCTTGACAAAACTAAGTGCTGGTAACTTTGTGGGATTAATCGCTTTTACAACGGGAGAGCCTACGCTCACTACTGCAAAAATCATGGTAAAAGGACTGGCTCTCAAGATGAAGCCCCAGCAGTTTGAGCAATACCTGAGCGATCACCCCCGCCTGCAGCACCCCCTTCAACAACTCATGCTCAATAATATGATTCAGCGGTACAAAAGTAATATCCGATTACATGCTAAAACGCACCTGCTAAATAAAGAACTCGGTAAAGAAAAGGATGACCTAAAGAAAGCCTATAAAAGGCTCGAAGAAACTCATCAGCAGCTTATTCATCAGGAAAAGATGGCTACGCTAGGAGAGTTAGTTGCCGGTTTTGCTCACGAGGTTAATAATCCGGCTTCAGCATTAATGCGCTCTGCAGATAATCTTATTGAAATTTATTCTACGTTTGAAGAATCAGACTCAACTTTTAAGCTCTTTAAGCTGGGGTTACAAAGTGAGCCGCTAGACAGCACCAAACTCCGGAAACAAATGCTTACAATTGAGAAGCAGTTTCCGTGGGTTCATGATCGGTCGTCGGTTCGGAAGCTTGCTCAAATGCCCGAAAGTGCTTTGGAAATCATTCGGGACCATCGGAAAAAGAACCCGATAGAAGATTTGATTAATCACTTTGAGGCGGGACGAATGATCCACAATATTCGCATAGCCAGTCGTCGGATAGCGAATCTTGTAAAAAGCCTGAAAAGCTACAGCCGGCAAGATCAAAACAAAGAAGCCTATGTTGATATCAGAGATGGTATAAAGGACACCTTACTTGTACTAAGCAACCGACTTAAGTTTGTGGACCTCAGTCTAAAGCTCGATGACATCCCAAAAACCTGCGTACAGGTAGGAGACCTCAATCAAGTATGGACTAATCTGCTGGTTAATGCCTGTGATGCCCTCGATGACACAGGCAAGATCTCTATTTCTACAGCACACTCAGAAGATCAGATTTTTATTGAAATAGAAGACAACGGACCCGGCATCCCCCCCGAAATAATCCACCGGATTTTCGAGGCTAACTTCACCACAAAAAACCAGGGTGCAAAATTTGGGTTGGGGCTTGGTCTTCCCATTTCTAATGAAATTATTCAGCAATCCGGCGGCTCCATCAAAGCTGTAAACCTGGAAGAAGGCGGGGCCAAATTCACAATCACCCTGCCTGTAACCTCAGAATGCTAACCTTTCTCCTCATTAGCCATAAAGTATAGCTGCATAATTCTGATTTGATCGTAGCCAATTTTCTTATTCATACGGTCATACACAACTTTCAGCATATGAGATCCTTTTTCGTCAAAGATCTTAATGATTTCATCCTGCTGACGAAGAGATAGGGATGTCGCTTCCGTGATCCCTTCTATACGCAAGTCGTTTCCATCCTTGAGGTAATCTTTTAAGTGATTTAGAATAGTCACTTCCTTTACGCCATGCTCCTCAGAAAGGTGCTCGATAGACTGACCGTCATTAAAAGCTTTGCCAATCTGAACGTAAGTCTCTACACTTTCAAATTCTTCTGCCTTTTTCTGAAGCGTTTCTTCCTTCGCTTCGATATTATGCTCTTTGGTGTATTTCTTGATAATACCTATAAACAGGGAGCCATATTTTTTCAGTTTCACATCTCCGACTCCATAAAGTGGCAGCAGATGTTCTTTGTCTTTGGGATAGTAATAGGCCATTTCCATAAGCGTGGTATCAGGGAAAATGGTATAAGGAGGGATCCCATTTTCATCAGCCATTTTCTTACGCTCTTTACGTAAAATCTCAAAGAGTTCTTCATCGTATTTTGCCTCAACTTCAGTAGCTACTCTTGACGCTTCCTCGGTACTCATTGCCGTACTTGTACGATCGAGTGTGCCAAATACATTTTCGTCTCCTTTTAATACCGCATGGGATTTATCTTCGAGCTTCAACTCGGCGTGCTCGCCTTTGCTCAAATAATCCTGACGAATCAGCAATCGGGATAATTGCTCCCACTGATCTTTCGACCATTCCTTCCCGGAACCATGGCTTTTCAGTTTATCGTGCTCTAACTCGAGTACTTTCTTGGCTTTTGAACCTCTTAATACATTTACAACCTGTGTTTTACCAAAGCTTTCTTCGAGCTCAGAAATACATTCCATTAGCTTTTTAGCCTGAATGGTGTAGTCTTCCACATTTTCATCCGTTGAAAGGCAGTTGTCACACATGCCGCATTCTTCATTCGGATACTCTTCCCCAAAATAATCCATCAGCGGAATACGCCGGCATTTCTTGGTTTCGATAAACTTAAGCAGATCATCCAAATGCTTTTCTGCTACTTCTTTTTCCTGTCCTTCTTTTTTGTTGATGAAGTACTTAATCTTTTGCGTGTCGGTATAGCTGAAAAGCATCACACAATCAGAGCGCAATCCGTCACGGCCGGCTCGCCCAATTTGCTGATAATAGGACTCTATATTCTGTGGCATATCATAATGCATCACAAAACGAACATTCGGCTTATTGATCCCCATCCCAAATGCGATGGTGGCTACAATAATGGATACATCATCCCGAATAAATTTACGCTGATTTATAGCCCGATCTCGATCAGAAAGTCCCGCATGATAGGGTTTCACTGAATAACCTTCGTCATCCAGTTCTTGAGCTAATTCATCTACCTGCCTTCGAGAAATGCAGTATATAATTCCCGACTGATTTTTGCGGGTATATAAAAAGTCCAGCACCTGATTAGTTGGATCGTCTTTATCAGCAATTTTTAAGAACAAATTCTTACGGTCAAAGCTTGCTATGAACTCATCTGAGTCCTCAAACTCAAGTGTGGTCATAATGTCTTTTCGGACACGCGGAGTAGCCGTAGCTGTTAGAGCCATGCAAACGGCATCTGGGAAAAGCTCCTGACGGACTGAGGCTAATTCACGATAGTCTGGGCGGAAATCGTGTCCCCATTCTGAAATACAATGTGCCTCATCAACAGCAAAGAAATCCACTTGGATATCTTTTAACAGCTCTTTGGTCTTGTCCATCAACAAGGTTTCCGGAGCGATGTAGAGCATCTTAGCCTTGCCATTAAGCACCTGCCGGCGATTATAGCCATAGGCCTCAGGAGATAGCGAGCTATTCAAGTGAACGGCTGTGACTCCATATTCCCGAAGCTGCTCCACCTGATCTTTCATCAATGAAATTAGAGGAGAAACTACAATAGTCAGCCCATCAAATATCAGCGCGGGTATTTGGTAGCAAAGCGACTTACCACCACCCGTGGGCATAATTACGAGTGCATCTTTTTTCTTTAGTGCCTGAGAAATAACTTCTTCCTGCAGCGGTCGAAAGGTGTCGTATCCAAATGTGTTTTTAAGGGTCTCTTTTGCCTTAGTTATCATAAAGTCTTTTTCGATCGCTGATTTCGTGGATTCCACTGATATAATATCTTCTTATTTCTTTGCTTTTGTTAAGATAAGCCGCTTGAATTGCAGACTGTCGGAGCCGAAATTCATCAATAAACCAATCTCTTTATTATAGGCTTCTAAATAATTTAGAACTTGATTGTTGTTGCCCTTATCTAATTCACTAATTGCTTTGAGTTCTAAAACTACGGCATTTTTTACAATAAAGTCAGCTCGTCTCAAACCAACCTGAATACCATTGTAAAGTATCGGTATGCTTACCTCTCTTGAGAATGTAAGCCCCGCTTTATCCAGTTCCAACGCCATTGCCCGCTGATAGATTATTTCGGGATATCCCGGACCGAGACCTGAATGAACCCGCATTCCGCAGCCAATTATATCACCCGTAATTTTGCTGGATTTGAAATTTTTGTTCGTAAATATTCTACCCGAATTGTTCATAAGAAGTACCCTGATCTTAAATTGCTCTTTTTTTCAGTTAGAGCAACTTCAGAGTCCTTCCTTACAAATAACTCGTGAGTTTTAATCTACGCACACAAAAATCAGTGTTATCTGCGAAATCAGCGATCGTTTTATCCCTGCTACTTCGAGAGGTACAAGCTCTTAAACTCGTATGGTTTCTTGAAGTGATCATCATTGAAATCCTTGGCGAAGTAAATGCTTTCGCCGGTTGACTTCATTTCAGGTCCTAACTCTTTCTTCACTTCCGGGAATTTATCGAATGGGAAGACCGGCTCTTTGATAGCCCAGTTTTCCAGTTTTGACTTTAGGTCGAATTCTTTGAGCTTGGCTCCTAGCATCACTTTCACGCCGATAGCCGCTTCTGGAATCTGATTTGCTTTGGCCAGGAATGGGATTGTTCGTGTTGTTCGGGGGTTTGCTTCAAGTACATATACCTTATCATCTTTCACGGCATATTGCACGTTAAGGAATCCAAGAATCTCCATGTTTTTGGCAATCTTCTCTTGATGATCTTCAATCGTTTTAATGATCTCATCACTCAGTGAATAAGGAGGAAGTACAGCCGTTGAATCTCCGGAGTGAACACCCGCCGGCTCGATATGCTGCATGATTCCTGCAATGTGAAGCTGGTCTCCATCATAGACGGAATCTACATCTACCTCAATGGCTTGCTCCAGATATTTATCAATCAGGAATGCGTTTTCGGGATGAGTTTTGAGAATGTTAGCCACATACTTTCGAAGTTCTTCCTCTTTAACCGCGATCCTCATTCCTTGCCCGCCCAGCACATAACTTGGACGGATAAGTACCGGATAGCCAATTCGCTGGGCAATTTTTACGGCTTCTTCAACTTCATGGGCTGTTCCATATTCAGGGAAAGGGATATCCAGTTTCTTAAGGAATTTGGAAAACTCTCCACGATCTTCCGCAAAATCGATCATTTCAAATGCTGTTCCGAATATCCTAATTCCTTCTTCAACGAATCTCTTTCCAAGCTTGAGGGCTGTTTGGCCACCAACCTGAAGAATAACACCTTCAGGTTTTTCATGGTCGATGATATCCAGTACGCGCTCCCAATAAACCGGCTCAAAGTAAAGCTTATCAGCAAAATCGAAATCAGTTGAAACTGTTTCGGGGTTACAATTCACCATGATGGCTTCATATCCCATCTCTTTGGTAGCCAGTACAGCGTGAGTACAGGAGTAATCAAACTCGATACCCTGACCAATGCGGTTCGGACCACTTCCCAAGATCAATACTTTCTTCTTGTCGGTCACTTCACTTTCATTTTCACCTTCGTAGGCTGAGTAATAGTATGGAGTCTGCGCCGGAAACTCTGCCGCACAGGTATCTACCATCTTAAAAGAAGGGGTGATGTCTAATTCCTTTCTGCGATCTCGGACTTGCTTATCCGTTACTTTCTCACCGCTTTTGCTGAGTAAGTAAGCAATTTGGGAGTCTGAAAATCCGGCTTGTTTCATTTCAAAGAAATCTTCCTTTGAAATTTCTTTGAGTGCCTGACCTTCGGCTCTGTTTTCGAGGGAGACCATGTAGCGAATTTGCTGCAAAAACCACGGATCAACTTTCGTGATATCGGCAATCTCCTCAACTGAAGCTCCCATTTTGAAAGCATTCCGAATCTGCATGGATCGATCCCAATAAGGCTTCAGTAACCGTTCACGAACTGTTTTTCGATCAAATTCTTCATAGCCATCGGCTCCGAGTCCATCTCGACCAACCTCCAGCGATTGCCATGCTTTATTGAGCGCTTCGGGGAAGTTTCGTCCAATCGACATCACCTCACCAACAGCCTTCATTTGGGTTGAAAGCTCTTCATCTACGCCGGGGAATTTATCGAAGTTGAATCGAGGTACTTTACAGACCACATAATCAATACTTGGCTCGAAACAGGCTGATGTGGTGCCGGTTATCTGGTTCTTCAGTTCATCCAGCGTATAACCAACAGCTAACTTCGTAGCCACCTTCGCGATCGGATATCCCGTCGCTTTTGAGGCTAGTGCCGAAGATCTACTTACCCTTGGGTTAATCTCAATGGCAACCAAACGGTCTGAGCCGGGCTCCATTGCAAACTGCACATTACAGCCTCCCGCAAAAGTCCCAATACTTCGCATCATTTTGATGGCTGCGTCACGCATGTTTTGTAGCTGCTTATCCGTCAGTGTTTGAGTGGGTGCAACTGTAACCGAGTCTCCGGTATGAACTCCCATCGGATCCATGTTTTCAATGGAACAGATGATAATCACGTTGTCATTGTCATCGCGTAACAGCTCGAGCTCAAATTCCTTCCAGCCAAATATAGATTCCTCAATAAGCACCTGATGAACCGGGCTGAGCTCTAATCCCCGTAATACTTTTCGTTCAAATTCGCTTTCATTCCAAACGATACCGCCACCGGCACCACCCATTGTAAATGAAGGGCGAATAACAATGGGAAGTCCGCCAAGCTCTTCCACTATTTCTTTGGCGTCCAGCAGTGATTGTGCTGTTCGGCTTCGACATTGCTCTATTCCAATTTCTTCCATCTTGTCACGGAATAGCTGGCGATCTTCAGTCAGTTCAACCGCATCAATATCTACACCGATAATCTTGACATTATTTTCTTTCCAGAAATTTTCTTTTTCCAGATCCCGGCAAAGGTTCAGTCCCGTTTGTCCACCCATGGTTGGTAGGACAGCATCCGGTTTTTCTATGGCTACAATTTCCCGAATTGAGTCGGTAGTCATAGGCAACATATATACCTCATCCGCCATTATAGGATCGGTCATTATAGTTGCCGGATTCGAATTAATCAGTACAATCTCATAGCCTTCTTCCTGCAGCGATCGGCAAGCTTGAGATCCGGAATAATCAAATTCACAGGCCTGGCCAATCACAATGGGGCCGGAGCCTATAATCAGAATTTTTTTGATGTCGTCGCGTCTTGGCATAGTCTATTTCTTTTTTTGTTAATTCGTTATTTGGTTTTTGGGCGGTGGCGGCTGTCTTATTTCTGTGCTTTCATCATGTCGATGAACTGATCAAACAAGTAAGCGGAATCATGTGGACCGGGTGATGCTTCGGGGTGATACTGAACCGAAAAACCGGGGAAGTTCTTGAACTCTAAGCCTTCAATCGTCTGGTCATTCAGGTTGATGTGTGTAACCTTGGCAATTTTATCGTCGAGTGATTCTTCATCTACTGCAAAGCCATGATTTTGTGTTGAAATTTCAACCAATCCTGTTGAAAGGTTTTGCACGGGCTGATTGGCTCCGCGGTGACCTACAAACATCTTCTTCGTTTTCAGGCCTTCACTCAGCGCCATCAGTTGATGCCCCAGGCAAATCCCAAAAACCGGCTTCCCACTTTGGGTAGCATAGTTAACAGCCTCCAGCGCATACTCGGCTGTAGCCGTTGGATCTCCGGGACCATTTGAAAAGAAGTATCCGTCTGCTTCCCATTCCTTGATTTCTTCAACTGATGTTTTTGCCGGAAAAATTCTCAGTGTACATCCTCTTTGGTTCAGATTGTTGATGATGTTTTGCTTTATTCCGTAATCGAAAGCAGCTACTCTAAAGTCATCAGCTCCGTTTACGGTTTGGGCCTCTGATCGGGTTACTTTGGAGGCTAGTTCAAGACCTTCCATATCGTCCCAGTCTTTGGCCATTTGAACCAGCTTTTCTTCATCCATCTCAGTGCTGGAGATAACCGCGTTCATCACGCCCTTTTCTCGAACATGGCGAACAAGCATTCGGGTATCAACTCCTGAAATCCCCGTAATTTCGTTATCTACCAAATATTCCTGTAGACTTCGATCGGCCATAGGATTACTGAATTCCCATGAAAAGGCTCGGGTGATAATTCCAGCGACCATCACCTTTCGGGCTTCATCATCCCGGGGCATGGTTCCATAATTTCCAATGTGAGGGTAGGTCATCATCATCAGCTGACCGTAATAACTCGGGTCGGTGAAAATTTCCTGGTAACCGGTCATGCTGGTGTTGAAGCATAGCTCGCCACCAGTTATTCCTTCATGTCCAACAGCCTGGCCGTGAACAATGGTACCGTCGCTTAGTGCAAGTATGGCTTTTTTTCTTTGGTTGAGTGACATTGATTAACTGTGTTTCGGGTTTGGTGAAATATGGTTTTGTGGAAAATTGGATTCGTTAACAAAAAGATTTGAACCCAGATAGTTTGTGGTCTGCTTACTGACTCTAACAACACTCTTGCCCCCGATACTTTGCGTAGGAGCAAATAGGTTACGACGCAGAGCTTCATAACCTGGGAAAAAATTATTTATTGGAGTACTGGCTTGAAGAGGTGTCTGGATTTTTAGATCAAAAAAAATCCGACTGCGAATAACGCGCCGGATTTGAATAATGATATTGAGAAAAGATAATGCCATCAATCTCGCGACCTCCATTTTTGGGTACGCGACGGCAGTGCTTCAAAGTTATGGATTGCTAAATCGGTAATTGTGAGTGAACGCTTATTTGAAGTTTTCCTAAGATAAGGAGCAGGATGATTGGATTCAATTAGGATTCAGAACAAATTGCATTTCTTTTCATTTACGGATATTGCTTCTCAATTTATTCTCTTCTGTACAACGTCATTTCGGTGGGAACAGAAAACCTTTTTCGCTCTTCGATTTCTGCTCTGGTAGCATTTATATAAATCCCCTCACCATAAGACAAACGCCATTCAAGTTTATCCGCGTTTTTTTCATCCACATATAGCCTTAATCTTCCTGTTTTACCCAACTCTTTATCTCTAAAGGCAAAGCCAATGAATTCTCTTTCATCTCTTTCTTGGGTAATTCCGACATTGAGTGGAAACTCAACTTCATTGGGTTTTGAGTCTGTTTTGAATGTACTATCAGATTTGTACTCATAGTCTCCGTATAGAACACAGATATTTTTTCCTAACGGTTTAAGAAAGTAACTCTTTAATTGAAGGTCCACTATTAGCGTATCAACACCTGACACCCCAATCCATGCCCCAACAAAAGCAGACATGTCAGGCAACTCTTTCTGCATAGGAGTCTGTGAAACCCCGTGACTGTATATAAATAGAGTTATTGAAAAAACGAGAAGTAAAGTTTGCCGCTTCATATTCTTTGACTAATGAAACTACCTACAGCTTCGCCAAGCTTAACTTGCATATTATAAAGTTTATAAGGTCATTAATATTACGTAAATCCCTCACTCATAATATTACATTTTCGCTATGCGCTTTAATCTAATTCTATTTCTGTCAGTTCTTTTAGCTTTTATAGGTTGTTCTTCTGAAGATGAAAACAAAACACCGAGTTCCAGCATCTCAATTTCTCTTGCTGATTCAGCTACAACCCATGTGCTTAAAGATGATATGACTTTTCTCGGCTCTATTGCCGGTATTGATTTTCTGGATGAGAATAGACTGATCATTTCTGACAATTCTCCGGGCGTATATCTTTTCGAAGACTATGAGATGGTTGCCAGCTATGGAGGTATCGGAAAGGGTCCTTGTGAATTTGAGCAGGTGTCTGCCTTCGACACTTTTGAAAACACCTTGTATGTGCTGGATCAGTCTCTCACCAAGCTTATCTATTTTGATATTGAAACACAGGAATGCATAGAAGAAGTAACTCATGAGGATTTCGGAGGTGTTCTTCTTTTACGCAGAGAAGAAAATAGCCCTTCATTTATTCTTGGAAGGACTTCCTACACTGGCTTTTCCAATGACTCCCTTCCATTAGCCTACCGCTTTTATGACGACAAGACTTCAGAAGCTCTGGATTTTACTTTAGGCAGAGTGAATGCAATAAGTAGCATGGTGATGTTGCGCTCATCCGGAATGAATTTTGAAAAACATGATAATAGCCTGTATGGATATTATCCCATGACCGACAGCCTCTACTCTATTAATCTTGATGACTATTCAGTAAACTCAATCCCCCTAGACATAGATATTCAGAGGGATGAAATTGAAGCAGCAGGAGAGGATTTCAACAAGATTATTGAAATTATTCAGACTGACTTTGAGTTTATGGATCGCTATTTCATTTCAGACCAATGGGTGGGAATACAGGTCGTTCATCAGGCAGCCAGTGAGGAAGAGGAAGCCACGCGAATACTTAAGTTTTTTACGCATCGCGGTGATTTCATAAAAGAAATTCCCTCCACTGGGAAAACTATTGCCTTTCATAATGGCCAACTTGTTGAGCTTTATGAAGGACAAAACCCTAACTCTGATTATGTGTACTCCATCGGGTTTCGGGATATAATTACTAATTAACCCGTTTATCTAACTTTTTGATTGATTAATGTACTCTAAAGGAGTAACCCCGGATTTTTTTAGCTATACTCGGCTACAAATTAATTTTGGGCATTCTTATAATCACCGAACAACCGTTATGAAAAGCTTTTTTACTTTACTTCTACTTTCCGCTGTTTTTAATATTTCTGCTTTTGCTCAGCAAAGCCCTGTAGTTGCTGATGGAGCAGAACTCACTTTGATCTCAGACAATTTTTCATTTACTGAAGGCCCTATCGCTGACTCCAAAGGAAATGTCTACTTCACAGATCAGCCTAACAATAAAATTCATGTCTGGACTAAGGGAGAACCCATTTCTGTTTTTATGGATGAGTCCGGACGGGCTAATGGGCTTTATTTCGATCATGATGGGAACCTCCTTGCGGCAGCTGATGGGAATAATGAATTGTGGAGTATCAGCCCTGATAAAGAAGTTACCGTGTTGGTTGCCGATTTTGAAGACAAAAAGCTCAATGGTCCCAATGATATCTGGGTAGATTCCAAAGGCGGCATATATTTCACCGATCCTTACTACCAGCGAGAGTACTGGACACGTACGGAACCCGAAATCACGGAGCAAAGGGTCTATTATCTGAGCCCTGAAAACAATTTAACGATAGCTGCAGAGGATGTCGTTAAACCCAATGGCATTATTGGCACTCCCGATGGCAAAACCTTATACGTTGCAGACATCGGCGATGGAAAAACCTACTCTTATACAATCAGTAGTGACGGAAACCTCAGTAACCAAACACTGATAACTGAATTTGGATCGGACGGCATGACTCTGGATGAAGAGGGCAATATCTACCTTACCGGAGACGGGGTTATTGTTTTTAATCCTGAAGGTGAGCAAATCGAGCATATCAAAGTTCCTCAACCGTGGACAGCTAACGTCACTTTTGGCGGTCCTGAAAACCAAACGCTTTTTATCACCGCTTCAACCGCCGTTTATACTTTAGACATGAAGGTAGCCGGAGCTGAGTAATTTTAGTCTGATCAACTTTCAGCCCAAAAAGATCTTCCTTTTTAGTAGTCACCCAACATGTGGTGCAGGCTAAAATGCTCCCCTTACGTCAAGATATTGGTGTTTTTCATCCTTAGTTAGCACACTATAAAACCAAATATATTTTTAGCCAAGCTTAAAGTATCTGGTTTTGAACGGCCAGGAACTTTTTCTATAGAATAATTAAATCCGAAAAGTTGCAAATACCCTAATTAAAAGTATTTTAGTCTATCAATTTGCGCAGATTTTCGGGAGCTTATTAATTATATGCACTGCGTTTACTTAACAAAATGTAGGTTACTATGTATAAAGTATTAGGGTTTTTGGGGCTTTGCCTGATCTTATCTTGCAGTGATATTGATACACAAACATCATCAAATCCGCGCTTTAATCATGCCATGCTGTATGTGACTGATGCGGGAGCATCAAGGGCTTTTTATGAAGAAGCGTTTGGCATGGAGTTCCACAAGCACCTTACAGAGATGGTAGTTCTTAATGAAGGATCAGATAATGATACGCTTGCTATCAATATTACATTGATGCGCATGCCCGGTTATCGGTTTAACTATGAATTTGCCCAATCCCCTGTTGCCGGTGACTCCACCTTACAATCACCCCATTATCAACATGTAGGAATTGAGGTAGATGATATTGAGGCATCCATTGAAAGAGCTTTAAATGCAGGAGCCCAACTAGCGGTAGAAAAACGTCATCTGAAAGCCGGAGATGTAGAAGCAAAAACCGTTTTCTTCTTTGGTCCCGATGGGGAATCGATTGAGCTGATGGAGATGGTAAAAGGAGATTTCTAAATGCGCAGCCTCTTCCAAAAAAATATGAAAACCACTATGAAAACAATCTATAAAAAAAGTGCCCTTCAAAGTTCTCTCCTAATCATTATAGCTATTGTAATGACCTCTTCATTGGCTCATGGCCAATGGACAAACCACTACCAAAAGCTGGATGATTTTGGGCACCATGTGTATCTGGAACAACACGAGCTTCCTATTCTCTCGCATGGGACTGTTGACCCTGCCCCGGCTCCTGATGGAGAAACACTGGCCTTTGCAGCTCAGGGGTGGCTCTGGCTTATGGACCTCAAAACCGGGGTTGCAAACAGGCTTACCAATGGTTCAGGGGTGGATAGCCGCCCCAGGTGGTCACCGAACGGCTCTCACATTACTTTTATTCGAGATACGGGTGATAATACTTCCGTAGTGATAATTGATGTTCAAAGTGGGAAGGAGCAACTTATCGATACCCCTGCCATAGAACTTGATCCCGAATTCTCGAAGGATGGACGGTATTTATACTACACCACTGGCGAAAGCGGAAGTCTGGAACTTCGCCGCCGGCATCTAGAGGCTGCTACCGAAGATACTCTGACCCGGTTAAGACAAGTAGTTCGTAATGTACGTATGCTTCCGGATGGTAATGGCATTTTGTATTTACATGGCAGCGGCTCCCATCGTGTGCTACGCGAGCGGAATTTTATAACGGGCGTTGATAAGATCGCCCACTCTGAAACACTAACGTATCATCTTACCGCCGATACCCATCCAAAAGAGCGCCTGATTGTGTATAGCGCTCCTATTGATAACGACTATCACCTCTGGACCATGGATCTGGATGACCCTCGGGTAAAACATCGCCTGACGGATGGCAATCCCTTTGCTTTAACGCCAGCTTTCAGCGCCGATGGGGACGATATATTTTATGTAGAACTGGATGAGAACCGTCAGTTTCAGATGATGCGCATCTCAACATATGGAGGCACACCTCAAAGGGTTGAAGTCACCGAATGGAATTACGGGGCCCCAAACGGCACCCTTTCACTTGCGTTGAATAATGATTCCGGAGAACCCATAACTGCTCGCGTTTCGATCACACATGCCAATGGCCATCCGGTTACCTTTTCAGAAGACGCCACCTATTTCGACCCACAAACCGGGCGCTACTATTTTTATGTGGAAAACAGTGCAGAATTTTCACTGCCGGAAGGACGCTACAACATACTAACTGCTCGTGGCCCAATGGCCCCTCTAGTTGAAACGGAAGTACGGATTAAAAAGAATAATACCGAACAGGTCACACAGACTATTTCGAAAATCTGGGACGCTGACGCAGCTGGTTATACATCAGCAGACCACCATGTTCACTTAAATGGTGATGGACATCACAGAGCTACTCATAAAGATGCATTAAGACTAATGGCCGGAGAATCCCTGGATCAATTAGCGCCAATGTCCTGGAACCGTTGGGAACGTCGTATAGATCGAAGCCTGATTGGGGAAGAGACCTCAAATGATGGGTATACGGTTCAGCAGGGACAAGAAGTGCGTTCTCACTTTCATGGGCATATTGGTTTACTCAATGTTAAAAGCCCCTTTTCACCCTGGTTTTTTGGCCCTTATAATCCAACGCTAGGTGATCCGGACCTGACTAACGGAGACGTTTTTGAATTTGCAGAGAAAAACGGCGCTTTTCCTACCTATGTACACCCAATAGGATCAGACACAGACCCATTTACACATCTGGAAGACGGTCCTATTCCTCTTGAACTCATTTCTGATGGTGTACTTGCTGAGCGTATGGGTATTGAACTGGTTTGTGCCTGGACCAGTCCGCTGGGAAATGCCGAGGTCTGGTATCGGCTGCTCAACATCGGAAAACCAATTGCAGCCATGTCGGGTACGGATGGATGGGTAGACTTTCATCGCACACCGGCAATGGGAACGGGACGAAACTATGTGCGTACATCAAATAATAACCCAACGGCCTCAGAGGTTGTTGAAGCTGCTGCCGCAGGCAAAAGTTTCCTGACCACCGGTCCTGCATTGATGCTTGAGCTGGGTGATGGTACCCGCCCGGGGGATGTTACCACAACAGGCATACAGACCTGGAATGTCACTTTAGCTAGTACCACTGATATTCAGACTTTAGAAATTTTGGTAAATGGAACCGTGGTCCGGCAACTTGAAGGGGTAAGCGCCGGTGAATCCAAATCTTTTTCTGGGGAAGTTGATCTGCCCGAAGGAGGTTGGATTGCTGCCAGAGCCTTTGCTGCATCACAAAGTGAAGATTCATGGCCAAGTATGCATGCGCGTCCATTTGCTCATTCTTCACCCATTTGGATCGGTGAAATCGGATCTACGGATGACTCCGCTCGAGTTGCGGCAGCAGCAGATCTCATTCGTGCCATTGATGCAGCTGAGATGCAAGCACGCAGAGCTTACGGAGATACAGAAACTCCTCGCATGCAAGCCCGATTTGATGAAGCACGGGCAAGATTAAATGAAATGATGAAATGATGAAATGATCCGGGTGATTGATAATGAGTTAGAACTGTATTCAATACCTTTAACTTACATTACAAACAGAAACCCACATGTCTTCAAAACAACCGACCCCAAAACAAAAAGCGTTAGCGAGCCTGTTATTCTGTGGGACAGGACTGGCAATCATTCTTGCTTCCGCTGAAATTATTCCAATGGATGAAGCCGGGTTAAATGCGCCAAGGTGGGTATTGGGATTGTGTGGATTTGTATTCGCATTAACCGGAGTTATGATCTTTATGGGAGACAACAAGAAATGGAATAATCTGTTTGCAGCAATTCTAATTTTCGCGATGGCAAGCATTGGAGGGTGGGTGGCTCTGTTTGGAGACGGAGCAAATTTCTCGGGCGGAGTTTCTTCGCTAAGTCACAGCTCCAACATTTCATTAGCTCGAATAGTATTTGGCTCTGGAGCCATCATTTGTTTTCTCATAGGCCTGTATGCTTTAAAAATGCATTTCAGAGAATGGAACAAATAGAGTATCTCTATTCAGATTATTTAAAAGGTTTTACCTATAGTTAAAATGATACTTTGTCTTAAACTATTATTATAAGCCTGATAGTTCTTTAATCATAAGTCTCACAATGACATGGAAGATTTAGTATCAAAGCTTAAAGAAAAAAACATTGTATCAGATGATGCGGAACCGCTGGAGAGTTTCTCTGATGCTTTTAAGACATTGAGCAATGTCTTTATCTTGCTTAAAAAGAATAACGGATATTTAATTGATGACTTTTCTTTTAGTACGCGAATAGATTATAGCGTAAAAAAATATCGTTGCAGTATAAATGTTAGCGGAGACCAGTTTACTTCATTAGCTAGCACGCAAGAAAAAGCTTTCTCAATACTCGCTCTGAAAATCTATAACCATTATTTGGATTGAGCGGCAAAAAAATAAACACCTCTTTGAACTAAGTGACATATTTAGTTCTAGACAGTGATCTATTGCTCTTCCTTATACTTATTTATTGCCCAAAAGCCCACCAAAGGTCTCAAAGTCTTCAACTAAAGGGTGTTTTCAGTTGAGACAAACCTTCTTTCAAGAATAATTGTAAGAGTACACTGTAACTACATGAAATGAGAGCCGACTTAATAGATTAGCTCAGATCCAAAGGCTAGTGCAAGGAGGAGAAAATTAAAGTTTTTATGTGCCCAGATTATATTATTCTCTGGAATCTATTATTCCAATAATACAGCTGTGCTATGAATTCTCTTACCTCCTGCCGTTTTTCCCTTGTTTTCCTTCTATTACTCTGCGCTGGGGCCTTCCACCCATTGATAGCTCAGCAGGCCGAGGCGGATTCAACGGATCAAAAGTCCTGGACCCGTTCATGGGTGATTGGACTACAAGCAAATCAATATAATTACAAAGACTGGAGCTATGGCGGAAATAATGCCTTTGCATTTACAGCCAGAACACTTTTTGAGCTAAATTTCGATGGGCTTACATATACCAACATTTTTCGTGTCCGTATGCGATTCGGACAAAGCAGGTTAAAAGAAGGCGAGCTAGAGAAGATCGAAGACCTCATCCGGCTAAGTAACCGCACTGAGTATAAACTGAAGGGAGAAACCTTCAGTGCATTTTTAGAATTAGCTTTTCGAACCCAGTTTGCAGAGGGTTTTGATCCTGTAACCAATGAGCGTACTTCAGCCTTCTTGTCCCCAGGATATTACATTGAGAATATTGGACTATCCTATAAACCGGCTGATTACTTTAGCACCTATCTGGGTGTGGGTCTTAAGCAAACGGTAGTTGAAAGCGACGGCCTGGATCGATTCTATGGGCTGGGGGAAGATGAGGATGTGCGTGGTGAGGGAGGGATCACCTTTTCTTATGAGTTTGACAAAGAAATCTTATCAGGTATCAGGCTGGAGTCTGAGTTTAATGCCTTCTCGAACTTGTTATTACCTATTAAAAGTACGGATATGTTCATGTACAACAGCTTTTCCGGGAAGATTAACGACTATTTTGAAGCCACTTTGGATGTAGATCTGCTTTATGATGACGATTATGGAAATGTTCTGCAAACCAAGACTATGATCGCATTAGGGGTTCGTATTCAGGTTTTATGAGTGTAACTGCACCCCTTTAAAACTGATTAAAAACCTACCCTAATCTTGTTAGAAGGCGCTCCAAACTTTATTAAAAGAATGAAAGAGCTATAAGTATTAAAACTTAAACTTCAGCTTTATACCTATTTATTGCCCAAAAGCCTACCAAAGGCCCTAATGCCATCACCCAAAACACAAATACGCTTTCGGAGTCTGCCCAAATCCAGTTCACCAACTGAATACTAACAATGGTTATCGCAAAACCCAGGCTATTTACAATGGTAAGTCCTGTTGCCACATAAGAGGATTCCGATGACTGCGCAACCATTGTTGAAAACTGAGGGCTGTCAGGAATAACAAAAATTCCCCAAATAAGAAGTAATAGCAGGAATAGAGCTAAGGGAATATTGAATCCAAAGGGGATTAAAAGGCAGCATAATCCTGAAACGGCCAAAGAAATTTTTGAGACCCATTTACTGCTTTTCTTGATAGACCAGTATCCGCCAATAACGCAGCTAATTCCTCCGATCCCGATTATGACGAAACTCCAGAAAGAAACTGATATTTCTATCTGACTATTTGAATGTACATACCAGGCTAACATCACCGGAACGAAGGCCCAAAAGGTATAGAGCTCCCACATATGTCCAAAATAGCCAAAGGCCGCCGATCTGAAGTTCTTATTCTTAAAGAGGTTTGAAATCGCATTAACCTTGAACTTGAATCCGGCGGAAGGCTTGCGGTAAGGACCATCATCAACGGTGGCATAAAGTAAAACCCCTCCGGCTGTAGCCAGTATGGAAGTACTGACTAATACAAAGCGCCAGGGTAAATCCCCTCCCAAAAACTTTAGTAAGTGTGGGAAGGCTGTCCCTACAACCAAGGCCCCAACAAGATAACCAAGGGCTTTTCCTAACCCTTCCTTATGCCAGTCCGCAGCTATCTTCATTCCTACAGGATAGATCCCGGCCAGAAAAATTCCTGTAGCAAAACGAGCAATCATCACTTCCGTAAAGCTGCCGCTCCAAATCGTCATAAG
The DNA here is from genome assembly GCA_002694685.1 of Balneola sp. Lineage (NCBI taxonomy): Bacteria > Pseudomonadati > Balneolota > Balneolia > Balneolales > Balneolaceae > Balneola > Balneola sp. Next base: position 239,680 of record NZMW01000010.1, on the reverse strand, counting down.
ATTGGCCAAAGAGCCTCCAACGGCGCACCACAAAAATACTTTAACCGGAGAAAAGCGATCCGCAACATTCAGGAAGGCAAATATCAACGTTCCAACAATAAAGCCCGCCTGTACGGCCATAGTGATATAGCCAATAAACATCTCCAGAAGATCTAGCTCGAGAATAATGTCGCTCACAACGGCATTTCCGGCAAACCATAGCGAGGTTCCGGTAAACTGAGCCAACACAATGATCGGTAAAATATGTTTGGGTGCTTTATCCGCCATCACGCAAAGAAACGAAACCCAAAACCCATTGCCAAAATGATTATCGGCATCTTTCTAGGATCCAAATTTCCGAGGTGTTTCTTTTATGAGGGAGCCCGTCAGTGTAGCTAATCCGCTTAGCAGTCCACCCAAAACACCAGTAATCAATACTACCAAAAGCGGCGAGCCAACCTGCAGCATTTCTGCAATTCGGGTAGAGAGAATTCCATCATTTGCTATATGGATGTAGAGTGCTTGTCCGCCCCAAAGCAGAAAGAGAGCTAAAAACCCTAACCCAAAGGAAGTCAGTCCTTTTTCATTGAAGTAGTACCCAAAAACCAAGCCCGGAATTACAATGCCCCACCAGGGTAAAAGCAGGTTTAGGATAAAGGCAGAAATCAGAACTAAAATTGTAAGCAACATGAAAATGGGGTTAGGTAATAAAACGTGCTCTGAGTGTAGTAATTTTTTTTTAAAACTTTCAGCATTATCACAGCTTTGAATTCATCTGTCTTTTTACTTCTTTCAATCATGACACGACTTCTTTTAATTGCCGCCATATTATTTGCTGCTTGTGAAAAACCGCCTTCACCCCTTACCTCTGAGCGCTCTGATCAGTTCATAACCATACTAGGCATTGCCCAGGATGCAGGATTCCCTCAAGCCGGCTGTGAGAAGGAAAACTGCCAGTTGGTTTGGGATGACAAAGTAGAAAAACGGCATGTGGTCAGCTTAGGGTTAAGTGATTTGGAAACCGGCCAAAACTGGCTGTTCGAAGCTACTCCTGATTTTCCGGAACAACTTCATCACCTTAAAAAAGCATCGGGATATGATGACCTCTCCGGCATCTTTCTAACTCATGCGCATATCGGTCATTATACCGGATTGATGTATGTTGGTCATGAGTCAATGGGGGCTTCTGAAGTCCCGGTTTATGCCATGCCCAGAATGAAATCCTATCTGGAATCCAACGGGCCGTGGAGTCAGCTTGTTAGTCTTGATAACATTGCCATCAGTGAGATGAGTGATAATAATACCATTCAGCTTTCTCCAAATCTTAGTGTAACTCCTTTTTTGGTTCCTCATCGGGATGAGTTCTCTGAAACAGTGGGTTATCGTATTGAATCTCCCAACAAAAAAGTACTCTTCATTCCTGACATTAATAAATGGCATGTCTGGGAAAGAGATATCATTGAAGAAATTGCAAAAGTTGACCTGGCTCTGCTGGACGCTACATTTTATGATTCAGACGAACTTCCCGGCCGAAACATGAGTGATATTCCGCATCCTTATGTGGAGGAAAGCATCGAGCTTTTTAAAGACCTTTCCGATTCAGAAAAAGCTAAAGTCACTTTTATTCACTTCAACCATACTAATCCGCTAATCCTGGACAGCCCCGAACGCAAGGAAGTTGAAGCCCTTGGTTTTAATGTTGCCCGGGAAGGAATGGAGATTGACCTATGAACAACTTTCAAAACATTTCACCTGTTTTGCCGGCCAATGATCTGACAGCCGAAATCGAATTTTTTGAGAAGCTGGGATTCAAGAATATATATGATTCCCTGCGCTACACAGATAAGTTAGACTATGCCGTTCTACATCGGGATGGGCAGAGTATTCATATTCAATTTCAGTTCGAAAAAGACATGCCTTCTAAAAATGCCGCGCAACAGATTAAAATCTGGGTATCGGATTTAGATATTCTGGAATCCGAATTTAAAGAACTCGGCTTTGCTATTAATCGAAGAGACAACACCCCTTGGGGAACCCACGAGTTTGGGTTCTATTCTCCAGCTCATAATGCTATTATCTTTGTACAAGACCTTGATTAACTCTTATTTCTATCAAACATGAATACCAGCATAATGCTAAAACGATCGTTTTTACTTTTATTTGCCCTAACGTTCACCCTCACAGCTCAAGCGCAATCTTACTTTCCAGGAAGCTGGGGGGATTGGGAAAAGAAGTCACCGGAGGAAGTCGGGCTGAATGCAGATAAGATTCAGGAAGCCATTCAGTTTGCCCAAGCTGAAGAAACAGATAACCCGCGAAGCATGGAGCTCAACCATTATCAAACTTTTGGCCGAGAACCTTTTGGGGATGGCATTGGCCCATTTAAAGACCGCGGAGAGCAAACCGGAATCATCATCAAAGACGGATATATAATTGCTGAGTGGGGTGAGCCTTTTCGGGTTGACATGACCCACAGTGTGACCAAGAGTTTTCTCACAACCACTGTTGGTATTGCCTATGATCAGGGACTCATCCGGGATGTGAATGATAAAGTAGATTCTTACATGGCTCCTATTATGGTAATGGAATTTGATGAAAATGATAACAAAGCCGATGAGATTGGAGAAGCAAAAGTGATGCAGCCTTTCAAGGGTGATCATAATTCGAAGATTACCTGGAATCATCTGCTTCGCCAAACATCAGACTGGGAAGGAAGTCTTTGGGGAAAACCTGATTGGGCTGACCGACCTTCTGGCGACCGTGCCGACTGGATTGATCGTGATCGATTTGAGCCCGGTACCGAGTGGGAATACAACGACACCCGCGTAAACTTGCTGGCGTTAGCCGCAATGAATGTTCTTCGGGAACCTCTTCCAAAAGTGCTACGCGAGCATGTAATGGACAAAATCGGTGTTTCCCCAACCTGGCGCTGGATGGGTTATGAGAACTCATGGGTGGTTATTGACGGACAGCAAATGCAGGCTGTAAGCGGTGGCGGTCACTGGGGCGGAGGCATGTTTATCAGTGCCCGAGATCAAGCTCGGTTTGGGTTGCTTACTCTTCACAACGGAAACTGGAACGGTGAACAGATTATTTCTGAAGAGTGGAACAAGATGGCTCAAACCCCTACCGAAGCCAATACCAATTATGGCTTCATGAACTGGTTTTTGAATGTGAATAAAGACCGGCTTCCCAGCGCACCAACTTCTTCTTTTTATCACCTTGGCGCCGGCACCAATATGGTATATGTAGATCAGGAAAATGACTTGGTTATTGTAGCCCGGTGGATTAAGAGTAGCGCAATGGACGGTGTTGTAAGCCGGGTTTTAGAGGCTATCGAATAAATTATTTAATGTGAGTTGAAAGTTGATAGAGTAATTTATTAGCTACATCAATTTTCACTTGTCAATTTTCAATTTGTCATCATGAATAAAACCGCCATCGTTATTGGTGCTACCGGTTTGGTTGGTTCACATCTTCTAAATCAACTTTTGGAGGATGACCGCTACCAAAAAGTGAAAGTCTTTCATCGAAGGTCGACGGGAATTGAACATGAAAAACTGGAAGAGCATATCATCAACTTTGATGACATCGATTCCTGGAAAAGCCGGCTTACCGGCGATGAGTTGTATTCTGCTCTCGGCACCACCATCAAAAAGGCAGGAAGTCAGGAAGCGCAGTACACCATCGACTACACATATCAGTATGAAACCGCTAAAGCCGCTGCTGAAAATGGCGTGAACAAATATTCCCTTTGCTCTTCAACCGGAGCTGATTCTTCCTCTAAAGTATTTTACTCTCGGTTAAAGGGTGAGCTGGATGATGCTGTGAAGAAGCTTCCTTTTGAGGTCATCACCATTATGCGCCCTTCTATTTTAGCAGGAGAACGAGATGAAAGTCGGCTGGGAGAATCCATTGGGATGTTCTTTATGAAGATCTTCACCAAAATCCCCGGTCTTAAAAAGTACCGACCTATTCCGGGTAAAACTGTTGCTCAGGGAATGATTAACTCCCTTCATAAATGCACTCCGGGTTACCACATTTTCGAGCTGGATGAGGTTTTTTATTTGTAGGATGGTTTAGTTAATATCTGGCTAATTACTAACTCCAGATAGCCTCTCATGAAAAACCTGATACTGCTTTTCCTCGCCGCACTTATTTCAACTACAGCCCTTGCTCAAACTTCAGAACTAAAAAAAATAATTGATGAGCGCGCTGATGAAATTGAACAACAAGTCATTGAATGGCGCCGGCACTTTCATGAGAATCCGGAGCTTTCTAATCGTGAGTTTGAAACTGCAGAATACATTGCAGACTATCTGAATGAGTTGGGCCTTGAAGTTGAAACCGGTGTTGCCAAAACAGGAGTTGTTGCCTTGTTAAAAGGAGGAAAGCCCGGGCCGGTCATTGGTCTTCGCGCTGACATTGATGCTCTTCCCGTTACGGAAAGAACAGATGTTCCTTTCAAGTCCGTAGCAACTGGAATGTATAACGGAAATGAAGTTGGAGTTATGCACGCCTGTGGACATGACACTCACATCGCCATGCTGATGGGTGTTGCCAAAATCCTGACGGAGATGAAAAGCGAAATTAAGGGAACCATCAAATTCATCTTCCAACCCGCTGAAGAAGGAGCTCCTTTAGGCGAGGAAGGAGGCGCCGAGTTAATGGTTAAAGAAGGCGTTCTGTCAAACCCGGATGTGGATGTGATTTTTGGACTGCATATTTCTGATGATACACCGGTCGGCATTATTGAATATCGCTCAGAAGGCATAATGGCTAGTGTTAATAGTTTCAGCCTTGAAATTAATGGGAAACAGGCTCATGGATCAGCTCCCTGGAATGGCATTGATCCCATTGTAACGGCAGCCCAAATTATCAATAATGCTCAAACAATAGTTAGCCGTAGTATGCCACTTACCAAACAAGCCGCTGTTGTTACTTTCGGTGTGATTGAGGGTGGCGTTCGCCATAACATTATTCCTGAAAGGGTCCAGCTTGAAGGAACCATTCGAGCCCTTGATGAAGACATGCGTCAGCTCATCTTCAAACGTCTCGAAACAATTGTCCAAAATACTGCAGAAAGTAACGGTGCAACAGCTACACTTACAATACATAAAGGCTATCCCATTACATTCAACGACCCTGAACTTACAGCCATGATGGTTCCTACACTTGAAGAAGTAGCCGGTAAAGATAATGCGGTAATTATTGATGCTATCACCGGAGCCGAAGATTTTTCCTTCTTTCAAAAAGAAATCCCCGGGTTATACTTTTTTGTGGGAGGAAAAGCTCCGGGCAGAGAAGCAGCCGGCCATCATACGCCAGACTTCTATATTGATGAAAGCGGGATGAAGCTGGGTGTCAGAGCCATGAGTAACTTAGTGGTTGACTATATGAACTCAGCGGGAATGTAAACTCGTTTTCAATTACTAAAATATATCCGGACCACTAAGCACTTTCTTAAGAACAGGCGGCTCAGTGCAAAGTGCATTTGGCGGGCATTCAAAATATAGCGTTACGGTTGTGTTGGCATTAGAGAATTCAGTTCGGTATTCCATTTTATCGGGATTTCCGCGATTTACACCTGAAGCTTTAAGCTCGTCAATAGTAGAATACAATTCCTGGTTCTCTGAGGAAAAAACCTCCGCTGGTTTCCTAACTAATTTATTTCCTTTTAGGCTATAGCTTCCTGTTTCAAAGTACCGGTATCCAAGAAAGTTATCTTCCAGATCATAGTGTGCCAGGGCGAGCTCATAGGTATCTATGTCTTCAAAATCGTGTTCAAAAACCCCTTTTATATTGCCTTCTGTATTTTCAAATGCTTTTTGTTCCCAGGTTCCTACCAGCTTATCACTCAGCCCATCGTTTGAATTCAATAGGCTACATCCTGCGGTTGCAGAAATCAAAAGAGCAAAAAGAAAAATTCCCCGTACTTTCATAATACTTTTACTTAAAGTGATCAATAAACTTACCATCACTTCAACTTAATACGTGAGATATTATTATTCAAAGCCAGTACCATTTTTTATTTATATAACAAGCATCTTACTTCATCCGACGACTTCCAGCTCGTCTGATGAATGGTGTAGGGCACGATCTCTTTATCAACTTTTCGTGCCCGGTCCAATCGTCAGACCACTTCGATGTAGCGTTTAACGTTCAAGCTCGGTTTAGTGGTCGGACGAATTTTTGGCGATATTATCCTTTTAAAATAGAGTCCCGAAATCCATTCACTGAACAATAGCTGTATTCACTCTGTTATAAGAGTGAAATTTATCAAAAATTACCTTTTAGCCATGCAAAGATTCAAGCATCTATTACTTCTGTTTACTCTAGTCTCGATTCCTGTTTTCGGGCAGGAAGTCGCCATTCAGGACGACATCGCCGAAGCCGAGCGAGTAGTCGAATCCTACTTTTATGAAAATGAAATTCCCGGAATGAGTGTAACCGTTTATCGGGATGATGAAATCATTTGGTCGCGAGGATTCGGGTTTTCAGATCTCTCCACAAGAACCCCAGTCAGTCCTGATGAGACTCTTTTTCGGGTTGGAAGTGTTTCCAAAACATATACAGCGGCGGCTGTTGGACTTTTAGTTCTGCAAGGTGAAATGGAACTCAATCAGTCTATTCACACCTATGTCCCCAACTTCCCCGAAAAGAAATATGACTTTACGGTTGAAGAAGTTGCAGGTCACTTGGCCGGTTTTCGTCATTATAGAGATAATGAATTTATGAGCACGGTTCGTTACAACACGGTTACTGCTGGTCTTGAGATTTTTAAGGAGGATACGCTCCTTTTTGAACCAGGCACTTCTTATTCCTACTCCAGCTATGGCTGGAATCTGGTGAGCGCCGCCATTGAAGGTGCTTCTGGAGAAGAGTTCATTCCTTTTATGGAGACTGAAGTATTTCAGGCTTTGGAGATGAATAACACTATGCCCGATTATGCCTATCGTGACATTCCCAGCCGAACTAAATTTTACACGTATGTGGATGGCGAAAACGAAGAGGCTCCTTATGTAGATAACAGTTACAAATGGGCCGGAGGCGGATTCCTTTCTACTACTGAAGACATGATTAAATTTGGGAAAGCTCATCTTTCTACAAATTTTTTGGATCAGCAAACACTGGACAAACTTATGGAGCCGCTTACTACCGATGACGGCGAAACCACGAATTATGGTGTCGGCTGGCAGACCATCACCGATACGGAAGGCAATATCTGGAAAGGCCACAGTGGCGGCTCGGTAGGCGGAAGCACCATGTTTTTGATGCATCTCGAAAATGAAGTGATCATAGCTTTTGCCATAAACCGCTCGAATGCCCCGATGAATGATCTAAGAAATGAGCTGGCTAAAATCTTTATCGAGTGATTAATTAGGCTTTGTCTTCGCCTTTAGTTTCACCAGAGTCTTTCTTTTCGGAAAGCAGCTGGTTCCTGTCAGATATCTCAATCGGAATAGATTTACTTTCAGAACCGCTGTACAGAGATACATGTGGAAATGGAATCTCAATACCCTCCTTATCGAAGCGGGCTTTTACTTCTTCGTTTATGCTGTTTTTTAGCAAAATGTATTCATCCTTTGGTGCCCACACCAAGAGAAGCAGATCAATGGAGGAAGCACCGAACATATCAAAAACAATGATCGGCTCCGGTTCGGAAAGAGCATATTGGTTTTTCTCTGCTACATCAAGAAGCACCTCCCTAACTCTGGCAACATCCTCTTTATAAGCCACAGAAATACTGGCATTAAAGCGCCGGATAGGGAACTTAGTATTGTTGATGACTTCCGTTTTAATAATCATTTCGTTGGGGATTCGAACAAAGCGGTTATCAAAGGTTCGCATCTTTACAGATAACATGTCGATAGAAAGAACAAACCCTGAATGAGTTCCCACAGTAATGATATCATCAACCTTAAAAGGCTGTTCGGCAATTAAAAACAATCCGCTTATAATGTTTGAAACGCTCGTTTGAGAAGCAAAACCAAGAGCCACCCCTAAAATACCTGCCGCCCCTAATAATGGCGCAAGGCTTATCCCCAACTGCCCCATCACCGTAACTACTAAAATCACCAACCCTGTGTAGAAAACCACTTTACCTGCCAGCATCCCATAATGCGTGGCATATTTCTTAGAGATAAATGAGCGTGCCCAGCCTCTCAAAATAATAATGACAGGAAGACCAATAGCAACAATCACTGCTACTTTTAGTGATAAGGCTAAAAATTCATCAGAGAAAAACGCATTTTCACTTAAGTTAAAAAGGGTTGTATCGGCTGCAACAGACGTTGAATCCATAATTGATGGTCAAAAAGTTAGGTTATCGGGCAGATATAAAGGTATCGTCAAAGAACATTTTAAAGGTGCGGGTCGCAAAGCTTTTTGAGGCTGGGTTTCGAGGCTTACTCATTAATTCTCCTTTGCCAATAGCAACAGGTAACTTCCCGGTCATGTTGATATCGCTGTGCTGTTCTTCGCCGTTGTATTCAATTTTAGTTTCGTCGGCCCACAATTCTTCTTTCACCCCATAAACACTGAGCCGTTCGACCCGAAAGCAGAATTTCTCGAAGTCCAGATCTTCATGTGTTTTGTTTGAAATCTGAATCGGACAGTTAATCACATTTGGCTTGTTCTCCACTCCGGCCAGACTTCTCCGCGCCTTTGTACTCAACCAATAGCAAAGCTCACCTTCCTGTGGGCTCCCAAACCAGGTTCTTGAAAGCTTGATGCTCGGTATTTCCGTCAGCACATATTTCGATTTAGCCAGACTAATCTGAAGCCAAACAGGTATACGACTGAAGATTTGAATCGTGGAGCCTTTCGCTACTTTCAATGGATATTCAGAATTAATAATAACGGGGAGGTCCTGAAATACCGGAGCAATTCGTATCTCTTCTATCGACTTTGGTGCCCAGCGAGCCCATTCTAAATCCTCGGGCTTTTCTTCATATACTTTATCTGAATATTGATGAGCTATCCAGATTTCTTCATCTTGCTTACTGATCCAAACGTGCAGTTCCCCAACAGTAATATGCAGATCTTCTTCAGAATTGAGCTTATATGTTTTCCAGATGGAATCCGCCATAAAGGGATCTTTTTTGATGATTTTCTTAAAATTCGTGTTGATTAAATATGCCTATTTTTTCGCAGATTTTATAAGCTAATAAGTAAAGAATTCTACCTCTACCTTTATTAGTTCGGCTTGTGTGTTGAACATTTATTACTCTTCCTCGTCTAAGTGTTCAAATAATTTTTATCGATCTTTTATGACTTCCAATCTTGACTGGGGACCTTTTCAGAAGTGGCTTTTTCGTTTTGTTGTCATTTATGTCCTTTTATACATTTTACCCATTGTTTGGCTGTCCATGTTACTTGGCTATACTGAACCCGCAGAATACCAAAGTAGTGTCCTTATTCTTGTAGCTATCAGGGTTGGTTTGAGTATCGCAGGCGCAACAATCTGGAGTTTTCATTACAAAAACGCTGAACCACATCCTTCCCACATATATATTTTGACGCTCGCCCTCCGTTCTTTTCTTTTTCTCACTATGATGACCTATGGCTTCGCAAAAGTTGCTTTAATACAGTTTTCTGAGGCAAGCCTTATTCAACTAGTTACTCCTGTAGGTGAACTTAGCCCAATGCGTCTGCTTTGGATTTATATGGGGTATTCTTCGGTTTACCAGATTTTCACCGGTCTCTTGGAGGTTGCCGGAGGATTTCTCTTGCTATATCGAAGAACAACAACCCTTGGCGCCTTACTTATTGCCGGGGTAATGTCGAATGTAGCTCTTATGAATTTCATGTTTGATGTTCCGGTCAAAAACCTTGCTACTCATTTATTTGTCTTTTCTTTGGTTCTTGCCGCTTTTGATTACAAGCGAATTCTAAATGTTTTTATTCTGAATAAGGACGTTAACGCGCGTGCATTTGAATCCCCATTTCAAGCCGAATGGTTTACTAAAGCAACCAAGTGGATTAGAAAAGCTATGATTGGAGCTGTAGCTCTTGGCTTTATTGTAAGCGCGGCTTTGCCTTTAACTTCCTACTCCAGTAAAAATAAACCTGAGCCTGAGCTTTTTGGCATATACATGGTTACTTCACAGGAAGCTTCCTTCCGCGAAAACGCCTGGGAATATTTCGTTATCGATCGCTACAACCAAACTTACATTCGTTATAAAAATAATTCAAAACCATATTTCAGAACTCTGGATACCGAACAACAAACGTTGACGCTTAAGCCTCAAGGAACCGGTTCTGAGCGATTCTTTACTTATATGACAAACGGCAATAAGCTCCACCTAACTGAAATCTCTGAAGGTGATTCGCTGCTTTTCAAAATGGAAAAAATCGATATGGAAATATTTCAGCTTCTCAGATAGCTCCAAAACCGCCCTTTCAAAAAAACAAATTCCTCAATTCTAAAAATTTGAAACAAATGAATTTTTTGCTAATATGTTTCAAGATTTTAGAATTGATTACTTATGAAACTACTTACCCGAACTGAAGAGTTTATTTTACTGGCTGTATGGAAGCTTAGAGATGATGCCTATAGCATCCCCATCCAGGAAAAGCTGAATGAAATAACCGATAAAGACTGGTCGCTCGGTGGAATTTATATGCCACTTGAGCGTCTTGAAAAACGAGGTTTCCTTAAATCTCAACTCTCTGACTCTACCCCCGAACGCGGTGGTCGTCAAAAGAGAATCTATTCCCTGACTCCCTCAGGAAAAGAAGCACTTCATCATGCTTACGAAGTACAGCAAGCCATTTGGCAAGGAGTCCCTCAACTACTATTCGGGGGCAATTAGCATGTCTTCCCGCCCTCCTAAACTAGCCCAGAAAATTCTAGAGAAACTCCAGTACGATGATGTCTGGAAAACCACCGTTGGCGACTTTGACGAATACTTTCATTATCTGGCAAAAAAAGAGGGACCTAAAAAAGCTAAACGCTGGTACTGGCAGCAAATACTTCGGTATGCCCCTTCAAAAATCACTCATAAATTTTACTGGTCTGCCGCTATGTTTCTTAATTACATCAAGATTTCTTTTCGGAACCTAAAGAAGCATAAAAGCTATTCTTTTATAAACATATTTGGCCTTTCTGTAGGATTGGTATGCTTTGTTTTGATCGGTTTGTTTGTGCAATATGAATTGAGCTATGACAAATTTCACGAAACAAGTGATCGTACTTATCGCGTTTTAGCTCAGCAGCCCGGCAATGAATACATGGGGTCAGACATGTACACCCTTACCCCAACAGCTCTGTCTGCTACTATGAAAAGCGACTTCCCGGAAGTTGAAGCCGCTACCTATTTCGGGATGACAAGAACTTTGCTTTCCATTGAGGATGAGACTTTTAGTGAAGCTGGAGTTTTGTCAGATGGAGATTTCTTCCAGATTTTTAGCTACCAATGGTATGAGGGAAATCCTGAAACAGCACTACAAGACCCAAATTCCATCATCCTTACAAACTCGCTTGCTAATAAACTTTTTGGTAGCGAAAAAGCTATAGGCAAACGTATAGACCAAACCTATGGAACCGGAAAAAAGGTAACCAAAACAGTAACCGGAGTGATTGCCGATCCGCCTAAAAACTCTCATTTCACCTTTAATTATGTTATCAATGATCAGGCAACTCCGTATTACACCTATAATTTGAATGAGTGGAGTAACACCAATTATTATTCATTCATCACCTTAAAGAAAGGCACTTCTGAGGAAGCTTTCGCCGATAAGCTCCCAGGATTTGTCAAAACCTATATCGGTAGTTCAAATTACTATAAGAATAGCCCGGAAAAGCTCCCTGTTCACTCGCTTCAGCCTCTCGAAGATATTCACCTTTATTCTGCCGGCTTGAACTTCAACCCATCCACTTCCGGAAGTATCAATACGGTATATATGTTCTCTGCGATAGCGATTATCATTTTGCTGATTGCGTGCGTCAATTATATGAATTTATCTACGGCTCGCTCATTAACCCGCTCAAAGGAGATTGGCGTTCGAAAAGTCGTGGGAGCTGTGCGTTCCAATATCGTGGTTCAGTTTCTTTCAGAAGCCGTAGTTATTTCTTTGCTTAGTATTATAGCCGCGGTTTTGTTCATTGCCCTCACTTTACCAATCTTCAGTAATCTGATTGGCCGTGAGTTGACTACACAAATATTTCTTCGATGGGATTTTTGGGCTTTAACTTTGGCCGCCAGTCTTGGAGTAGGCATTATTTCAGGAAGTTATCCTGCTTTATTCACATCAAAATTAAAACCTGCTTTCATCCTTAAACGCCATACTAAAAGCGGCAAGAAAACCTCATTACTGAGAAATATTTTAGTGATAGCTCAATTTACCGTCACTATCGTACTTTTGATAGGCTCCATTGTGGTGTTTCAGCAGTTAAATTTTATCCAAACTACAGATACCGGCCTTAACCGGGATCAGGTTATTACAGTAGCTACGAACGATTCAGAAATTTGGGATCGCTTTGATACGGTTAAAGAAGAACTAAACAAGAATCCTTCTGTTCAAGCAGTAAGCTCTTCTCAGTTTGACCCTGTTTATATGAGCAGCAGAACTACTGTAACCAATTGGGAGGGAAATCAGGAAGGAGATGAACTGAGTATTTACATCTCTCCGGTTGGTTTCGATTTTATAGAAATGTTCGATATACAAGTTATTGCTGGAAGGTCCTTCAATCAGGAACAGTATTCACCCGCAAAAGCAGACTTCCTCATTAATGAAGCCGCTCTGGCGGAACTTGGCTGGACGCCATCCCAAGCAATTGGCAAAAGCTTTGAGGCGTGGGGTAACTCGGGAACCATTGTTGGAGTAGTTAGAAACTTCAACTTTCTATCTCTTCGTCAGGAGATTTCTCCGCTCACCATAATGCTTGCACCTGATTACAATTATCACCGATATGTTCTTATCAAGGTTAATGGGGATCAGGTTCAGCAAACACTCGCTGATCTACAAAACTTTTTTGCCTCTTTCTCTCCAGACCTTCCATTTTCCTATACATTTCTGGATGACTCTTACAATAACTTATATGAAGAGGAGCGCCAGTTAAGCACTATCTTCAATTACTTTACCTTGCTCGCCTTCATCATTGCAAGCCTTGGCCTTTTTGGTTTGGCTACTTTTGTGATTGAGCAACGAACAAAAGAGATTGGCATTCGGAAAGTTCTTGGGGCAAGTGTTCCGCAGATTTTAACTCTGCTTAATAAAGACTTTATGAAATTAATCTTAATCAGCTTCCTAATTGCAGCGCCAGCCGGCTGGTTTTTATCTGCCAGCTGGTTAAAGGATTTCGCTTATAGAATCGAGATTGGTCCTGCGACTCTAATTTTAAGTGCATTGCTTGCTTTTGGTATTGCTCTGATCACAATCAGTTTTAAATCCATTAAAACTGCGCTGGCAAATCCGGTAAATAGTCTTAAAAGCGAATAAACTCTATGTAAGCATTTACATGAGAAAATGTGTGGAGTGATCTTTATTATGTGAGCCGTTGGAACCTAATAAAGACATTCATGAAGAAATTACTTAGCCTTTTTGTATCGGTATTCATTTTAACTTCTATTTCTCTCGCTCAGATACCTGATGAAATTGAAATTGTTGACCCTCCCTTTTGGTGGGTTGAAATGCCTGTCAACGAACTTCAGATTCAACTCTATGGAGAAGACTTAGGTCAGTATCGAGCTTCTATAGATTATCCGGGAGTTCAGATCACAAGTCAATACGCCGTAGATTCTCCCAATTATCTTTTTCTCTATTTTGATATTGACGAGTCTGCCAAGGCCGGCTCCATGCCCATCAAGCTCAAAAAGGGCAATAAAACTATCACCCTGAATTATGAATTAAGAACCCGGGAGTCTGAAGAAGGGCGCAATCTTGGATTCGATTCCTCTGACTTAGTTTACCTGATGATGCCGGACCGCTTTGCTAACGGAGACCCCTCAAACGATACCATTGAAGGAATGCTTGAGTCAGCTGACCGGTCCAATCCAGAACGCCGTCAGGGAGGGGATATACAGGGAGTGATCGATCATCTTGATTACATTCAGGATCTCGGAATGACCGCCATCTGGTTTACTCCTACCTTCGAAAATGATATGACCGCAGAATATGGTGCTTATCATGGATATGCTGCTACGGATTTGTATAAAGTTGATCGCCGGTTTGGATCTAATGAACTTTACAAAGAGTTGGTTGATGCCGTACACGATCGGGGAATGAAAGTCATCATGGATATGATACACAACCACATTGGCGACCAGCATTGGTGGATGAAAGACTTACCAACAAAAGATTGGGTTCATGATTTTGAGGAATATGGGCAAACCAATTATCGCGGAGTGATTGTGGGTGACCCGTATGCTTCCGAATCGGATATGGACCGCTTAGTAAAAGGCTGGTTTGTGAAAGAAATGCCTGATCTGGATCAGCGCAACGATCTGCTTGCTGACTATCTCATTCAAAATACCATTTGGTGGATTGAGTATTCTGGCATTGATGGAATTCGCATGGATACCTATGTATTTCCTTATAAAGATTACATGGCTCGTTGGGCGAAAGAGGTGCTGGAAGCTTATCCTGATTTCAATATTGTAGGAGAATCCTGGGTAGAGAATGTAATTGCAGAATCCTTCTGGCAATATGATGAACCGGGTGTTGAAGACGGCTATGATTCACACCTTCCAAGCGTTACCGACTTTCCTTTTTCTTTTGCCGCTCGTGATGCACTTAACGAAGGTTTTGGATGGAATAACGGGCTCACCAAACTTTTCTATGTATTCAATCAGGATATGGTTTATGCTGACCCTATGAAGAATGTGATCTTTTTAGATAACCATGATATGAGTCGTATCTATGAACATCTTGGAAAGAATGAAGCTCACTTTAAAATGCTTTATCCGTTTTTATTGACTGCCCGTGGCATTCCGGTTGTGTATTATGGAACCGAGCTTATGATGGGCCACCAAAATCGCGGAGGGGATGATGAAGCCTGGAGGCAAACAATGCCCGGTGGCTGGCCTGATGATAGCCGAAGCGTGTTCACTGAAGAAGGTCGCACGGAAAAGGAAAATGAAATTATGGAGTGGGTCAGTGATTGGGGGAAGTGGCGATTGGGTTCTCCGGCTGCTCAATATGGAGAACTGTTGCACTTCGTCCCTTATGATGGAGTTTACGTCTATTTCCGGATTCACGAAGAACAAACTCTGATGATTGTGATGAATTCCAATGAGGGTTCTGTTACTATGGATGCCGATCGTTATCAGGAAGTGCTTAAGAATTTCTCCACGGGAATGGATATGATTTCTGGTAATGATGTTGATGTAACTAACGACTTTAGCGTTAGTGGTAAGACGACTGCCGTTTTTGAGTTAAGGTGAATTAGCTAACCTCATCATGAAAACAGTGGTGGGGTTAATTTTAAATCAAAACAATACTTGAATACTGGAAGTTACGGTTCTGTTTCCATACCTCTTCAATACAACCTAAATTTCCTATTTAACTCTTTTTAGTTACATTCTTGAAAACCAGAGAGGTTCAAGATGTCGAGAGCTATCTATTTACTTCCTATTTTACTTTTTTTTTCGGGGTGTTTAATCACCAATAGTTTTGAATGTGCCCTTCCCTTTTCCGGGTATGAAAGGGCGGGATATTTCTCAACCACGCCTGTGCCTGTCCAAACCATTTCGGTGGGTGATACCGTCTTTTTTGATGTCGATGCATACTGGAGCTACGGTTATGAGTGTGAAGAAGAGTATGGTACCGAACCTCATTTAACAACCTTCATAACCAATTCTGAAAATGTCGAGTTTTACAGACAGGAAAATCACGTTTTTATGATTGGTCAAAGGCCTGGAGATTTTACCGCCACCATCGTTGGTAGTGCTTACATGACAAGAAATACGAACATGGACTCCTATTCAGTTTTCCTTCCCATTAATATTAGCGTGATTTCGGAACCTATAGAAAGAGGCCGGCAACGGGTGGTTTTCCCGCCAACGGGCAGAATTGATGGCGTTCAAATTTTGAATGTAGATACAAAGTTCCCTCGGGTCCAACTTATGGCTTCATATTCACCTGAAGTTGAGATCAATAGTTACAGAGATTTTAATGCCTTCTGGACCTTAACCCCAAGCCTTGATCCTGAAATCATTCCTGAAAGTAAGTTTACCTATAACCTCAGAGACCACGGCGGATCAGATAACAAGCATTACTTTGTGCCCGACGACTCGCTGCGTGAAATCTATCATGGCTATGTGGAAGTTCAGGCTGGTGGGAGAATTTATGGCCGAACCTTCACTCTTGATTTAAGTTCTTATCTGAATTAACAAATTAATCTCATTCCTAATATAAGCCTATAGACTGATATTAAGTTTTAATTTTAATATTACTATATTAAATATATTATTCTAAATAAGGCTATAGACTTATGAATAAATCGAAAAACCACATCCTCGCCAAACAGTTAGATCGTAAATTTGCTCAAATTGATCCTCTTAACACACTTGAGGCTTCAAAAAGTGGATGGGTGCATCAAATCCGAAAGGCGTTGAACATGTCTTTAAGGCAATTGGGTGATCGGCTGGGAATTACCCCACAGAGTACCAAAGACTTAGAGACCCGGGAAGCTAACGGCTCCGTCACTTTAAAGACCATGGAAGATTTTGGGCGTGCTCTTGAATTAAAATTTGTTTACGGTTTTGTCCCCATCGATAAGAATATTGAAGCCATGATTGAAGAGCGGGCAATGGCAAAGGCTAAAGAAATTGTACAGCGTACCTCTCACTCCATGAGATTAGAAGATCAGGAAAGATCTGAGGAACAACAGGAGCAAGCGATTAAGGAAAGAGCACAATCCATTAAAAATGAAATGCCGCGCTACCTATGGGATTAACCTTTGACTATATAACGAACCAAGACATTCTTACTGAAGAGGATCAGGATGGGTTACTCATTCCATCCATCTCAACTCTTGAAGAACTCAAAGAGTTTGAGCACCTGAATATCGAAAAGGCAGTGGAATGGTCTTTGAAAAGACGATTTAATCTAAAGACCGTTTTCTCTGAAGACTTCATTAAAACCCTTCACAAAAAAATGTTCAGTGATGTATGGAAATGGGCTGGAACATTTCGCACCACGAATACAGGCAGCGGGGTTGATAAACTTGAAATCCACACAGAACTTCGGTCACTTATAGAAGACACTCTTCATTGGATCATCAACAAAACGTATGATCCGGATGAAATAGCACTTCGGTTTCAAAGCAGACTGGTTTCCATTCATTGTTTCCCAAGTGGAAATAGCCGTCACTCCCGGTTGATAGCGGATATCATTATAACTCACATATTTAAGAAGCCTGTCTTCAGCTGGGGGCGCAACTTAACCGCCGATAATAAAATAATTAGAGAGAAATACGCTCAAGCTCAACAAGAGGCAGGTCATGGTGACTTCTCGTTGTTAATTGAATTTGCCCGGTCTTAGTTATTCCTGGCCTTCAGCACTACAAACTTCACTTAAAAGGCCGTATCTTTAAGGCTTAATCAAGCAGTCAGAAAACACTATGAGCACGGCCACAGCCGAATCACAAATTACCAAAGAGGCGAAGAAGAGACGTACCTTCGCAATTATTTCTCACCCGGATGCCGGGAAAACAACCCTCACTGAAAAGCTTCTTTTATATGGCGGAGCTTTGCATGAGGCTGGATCTATTCGTGCTCGAAAAGCAACACGTCATGCCGCATCTGACTGGATGTCTATAGAGCAGGAGCGTGGTATTTCTGTGACTTCTTCCGTACTTCGTTTTGAAAAAGATGGCATCAAATACAACCTATTGGATACTCCGGGTCACAAAGACTTTTCTGAAGATACGCTCCGAACTCTGGTAGCGGCTGACTCCGGCCTTATGGTTATTGACGTTGCCAAAGGCGTAGAGGAACAGACCGAAAAACTATTTGAAGTATGTAAGCTCCGTGAAGTTCCGGTTATCACCTTTGTGAATAAATGTGACCGCCCCGGCATGGAGCCACTCGAGATTCTAAGTAACATTGAGAATAAGCTAGGCATTGAAGCCGTACCGGCAAGCTGGCCGATGGGCTATGGCCAAAAATTTCAGGGTATCTATGATGTGATCAACAATGAAGTTCACATGTACCAAAAAACGGATCATGGTGCTAAAAAGGCCGTTACTGCCGTAATGAGTGTTGAAGAAGCCATCGAAGCCTCTTCTCTTTCCCCGGTCGAAAAAGAAGCCTTCCAGGAAGAGGTAATGCTGATTGAAGACATGTACGAAAACATGGATCGTGAAGCTTATGCTTCCGGAAAAGTAACTCCGGTATTTTTTGGCTCGGCGCTGCATAATTTTGGGCTGGATGTTTTTCTAACCTATTTCCACCAGTTGGCTCCGCATCCTCAACAGTACAAAACACCGGAAGGATTGGCTCGGGATTTAAATGATGGATTTTCCGGCTTCATCTTTAAGATGCAGGCCAACATGAATCCTGATCATAGAGATTGTGCAGCTTTCATCCGTGTGGCTTCAGGGAAGTTTGAACGAGGTCAACAGGTAACCATCGCTGGATTGGGTAAAAAAATCAAAATGTCTACTCCCCATACTTTAATGGGAGATGACCGCCAGCTTATGGAAGATGCTTACCCCGGTGATATCGTCTCGATTTTCAATCCCGGTTCATTCCGAATTGGAACTACGATTTTTGAGAAGAATGAAGTCAAATTCGATGTAATCCCTCTTTTTACGCCTGAGCATTTTCAGAAAGTAGCGACTAAAGATCCATTCAAAAGAAAACAGTTACGCGAAGGATTACGACAGCTTTCAGAGGAAGGTGTGGTTCATGTATTTGAAGTGCCAAATGGTGTTGGAAATGAGCTTCTCCTTGGTACAGTTGGGGTGTTGCAGTTTGAAGTTGTGGAACACCGCATGCAGTCAGAATATGGAGTGGAGTTAATTAAAACTCCGGTTTCTTATCACTGTGCCCGCTGGCTGCCCAACAATAATGATGAAGTTATTGAAAAGCTTGATGCCAGTTATTCCACCCACGTCACTAAGGATATGGAGGAAAACCCGATTGTACTTTTTGATTCCCAGTATGCGCTAAGCCAGGGGGAAGAGAAAGTCGGGACAGAGAATCTGTTTAAGTTCAAGCAAGGGTAAGAACTTCGAACAAGGAACACTGAATTTCGAAGGTTGAACTTTCTATGTTTTTTTTATCCTGAAAAATATGCTTCGGAAAACGCTCTTAATCTATATTATTTCAGTAGCTTTGCTCGCATTGCTTTCAATTTCCTGCAATTTAACGGGGGATGATTGTGGTCCTTTTAAGGACAAGTTTAAGGTTGTCAATTTCGATGTTGAATTAGAAAATGTTTCAATCTCTTCTTCACTTGGCGAGTTACAAATCGCCCATTCCGCTTTGCAAACAGATACCGTTAAAGTAGCTGAATTTGGCATAAGCCTCTTTCCTGTTTCCGAGTACTATTCACTTAACACTTCGCCTCGCCGTTCGTTTTCGTTCTTTTCAAAAGCCTATGCTTGCTCTCCTCCCATTCCTGTTTCGGAAGAAATTATCACTAATATTAAGATATCCAGTAACCGAGACTACAACTCCAACTTCAGCGCGGGAGATGATTTATCCGAATTATTTGACGTAATGGTCTTTTATCGGGGCGAGGGCTACGAAGCTTACAGCCTGAATGAATTTATCTCCTCCAACCCTTCCGTTCCGGATGAGTTGTTTTTGATTCCATCATCTACCCCGGAAACTACCCAACCCATTACTTTTACGATTCAATACTACCAGGATGGAATTGACCTCGACTACTTTGAGAGTACAACCAAACCTGTGGTTATTACTCCATAGCCTTAAAAAGACTTCATAAAAAAAGAACGCCCACCACAGAAGGGCAAGCGTTCAAAGTCTTTTGTTCCTTGTTGGATCTTCTTACTGCGATTTTCCTCCATTAGCTTGAAGGTCAGCAATGCAGTTTGCATCCAGCGGAGCAATCTCTCCACCAAAGAAATCACCAAATACGCCAGCATTTTCCATGGCGTAGTACATCAAGCAGCTGTCGTTATCACAGTGTCTTCCGTTTTCGGTATCCTGATGGTTCGTCTGCATTTCAGTTCCTGATCCGGGAATATTTACCAGCCCGAATAAGTGACCAAATTCATGCCGGAAAGAAATAGACTCTGTTAACCGCCTGGAAGGCTGATTGAGTCCGCCGCTTACCTCGTCATACGTTGCACCAAAAAATGCATTTGAGGTATTGAAGTATGCAATCCCAAGCACGTTGCTCTGTTCATACTCACCGTCTACAATAATCATATAAGCTTTAAGTGTGGTTCCTTCTGTGTATTCGTCACGGTGTTCCTCCTCAAGATCTCTTACTTCGTCGGCAGTGTAAGATGACTGACCAACAGCAGGAATCTCGGTCGGCGTATTAATGGTTACGGACTGCTTGTTTAGCCTTTGTTCAAAAAAGGCTTTCAGGCTATCGAGTGCCTCGGCATTTGGTTCATAGCCCTGCATGTAATCAATCTCTACTTCGAGGCTTGTAAAGGTTTCATTAGAGAGAAAGTCATTCGCTGAGGCGCCGGGGTTTTCTACATGTGAATATAGAATTTGGTCATCCCCGTCAGATCCTGTTGAATTATCTGAACAACTCACTCCCAAAAAGGCCGTGGTCAAGATTATTAAACTGAGTACTAAAAACTTTGATCGAAATATCATTTTGATTTTTGTTTGCTTCAAATTCACCTAATTAAATGGCTAGCATGGAGTTATTGTTCCATAAAATCTCAATCGTTTGGGCTTGCCCTCTATATTCCCGCTTTTTAAAATGAATGCATATGTGTAATTTATGTTATGGAATCAAAATTTCCCATTCGCAAAATTATCCATGTTGATATGGATGCGTTTTACGCAGCGGTAGAGCAGCGGGATAATCCTGATTTGCGAGGAAAACCTGTTATCGTTGGCGGCTCTCCCAGCGGGCGGGGTGTTGTAGCTACTGCAAGTTATGAGGCACGAAAATTTGGTGTCCATTCAGCCATGCCTGCTTCACAAGCTATCCGCTTATGTCCGCACGGTATTTTTGTAAAAGCGAATTTTGATGCTTACAAAAAAGCCTCCCAGCAAATCCGGGAAATATTTTTTGATTACACTGATTTGGTGGAACCTCTTTCTATGGATGAGGCCTTTCTGGATGTCACAGACAATCATAAAGATATTCCCTCGGCCACGCTTATTGCGAAAGAAATCAGAGAAAAAATATTTGAGGAAACGCAGCTTACTGCCTCGGCCGGTATTGCTCACAACAAGTTTTTAGCAAAGGTGGCTTCCGACATCAACAAACCGAATGGAATGGCGCTTATCACTCCGGAGAAAGCCGAGGCCTTTTTGGAAGAGCTCAACATCAAACAGTTTTTTGGTGTCGGGAAAGCTACTCAGAAAAAGATGCATGCGGTTGGCATTAAAACCGGAGCTGATTTAAAAGAATGGAGTGAAATTGACCTGGTGAAAGCCTTCGGGAAATCGGGGCGGTTCTACTATCGTATTGTGCGGGGAATTGATAATCGGGAAGTGAGGCCGCATCGCGTTCGAAAATCATATGGGAAAGAGCGGACCTTTTCTGATGACATCGATAGCCTGGAATGGATTAATAACTTTTTGGATGAATTAGCTCAAACCATTTCAGAAGGAATGAAGAAAATTAACGCTGCTGGAAAAACCATCACCCTGAAAGTTCGCTACAAAAATTTTGACACCATCACCCGCAGCTATTCTCTGCCTCACTATACAAATCGATATCGGGATATTATGGAAGTAACCCGTAAATTGATGGAAGAAACTGAAGTGGGGAGCCGGCCGGTTCGCCTTTTAGGTATCACCTTATCGAATTTGAACCTGAACGAAAACACGGTCTTTGAGCAGTTAGAACTTCCACTTTAATAAAGTCTATTTTAATACCTGTTTCTGGCAGCAACCACACATCCATTTGATACATGAAAAAGTTCAATCTGCTTTTTTTATTTAGTTTTTTCTTTGTCCTACAGGGTTTTGCTCAGAACGATATCGACTGGGTTTTTGACGACTCCTCGCTGCCGGAAATTTATATAGTGATTGACCAAGATTCACTAGATCAGCTTTTTGAGCCGGAAGGCTGGTACAGTGACCACGAATATCCCGCTACTTTTATTTTTAAGAGAGATGCTGAAATTGATACCGTTGATAACATCGGATTCAGGATTAGAGGTAATACCTCCAGAGCATCACAGAAAAAATCCTTCAAGGTATCTTTTAACACTTTTGTTGACGGAAGGGAATATCACGGCCTGGATAAAATGAATTTGAATGGCGAACATAATGATCCTTCCATTATCCGAAGTAAACTTAGCTGGGATCTTTTTGATGAGGTCGGCATCCCGGCTTCCCGATCAAATCATTTCAAGGTGTATATCAATGGTGAATATTACGGGCTATACATCAACATAGAGCATATTGACGATGAGTTTGTACAGGATCGATTTGGGGGTGAAGAAGGCAACCTCTACAAATGCCTCTATCCCGCCGATCTTACATATCGCGGACCCAATGGAGACGACTATAAATTTGAGGCAGATGGCCGCCGAGCTTATGAACTCAAAACTAATACGGAGGAAGATGACTACTCCGACCTCGCCTCTTTGATCAGCTTTTTTGAAAATGCTTCCGATAGCAAATTCGAAAAAGAAGTAGAAGATCACATTAATGTTGATGGTGTGCTGAGGTGGATGGCTGTCGACATTTTAACCGGAAGCTGGGACGACTATCTATTTAATAAGAACAATTTCTACCTCTATAATAACCCGGAAACCAACCGCTTTGAATTTATTCCCTACGATTATGACAACAGCTTCGGTATTTGGTGGGATGGTATTTATCCCGGTATAGATTGGGGAACCAGAAATGTTTTGAATTGGGGACATCCGGATCAGTCGCGACCTCTTTCCGAACGTATTCTTTCTGTTGATAAGTACAGCAATCGGCTACAGTTTTACATCAACGAATTAATCGAGGGCACTTTCAATGAGACTGAAATGTTCTCTGAAATCGACCGAATTAAAGCTCTCACTGAGGACGCTGCAGAAGAAGACCACTACCGCACGCTTGACTATGGCTACACCACCGAAGACTATCACAATTCTTTTGAGGAAGCGCTGGGTAATCATGTAACCTATGGCATCAAACCGTATATCACGACTCGGATCAATTCCGCTATGCAGCAGCTTTCTGTAAGCAATATTGAGCCTGTAATTAAGGATGTTAATTTTGAAGTAAGCACTGCTACAGGTGGCTTTCGGTTAAGCGTCTCAGCAGAAGTAGTGGATGAGGATGTTCCTGAAATTGAAGTTTTTATTGAAGAATCAGATCAATCATTCACGCTGTCCGCAGGAACGAGCTCTTCTTCATTAAAAACGTACAGCGGCTCTATAATTCTGGATGAGAATATTGGAGATTTCTCTTTCTATATGATGGCTGAAGATGAACAAGCGCTCTCCTCACGATACCCAAACAACAGCGATCGATTTTTGAACTATGAATTTCTTGCCTCTAAAAACAGCCTGCTGATCAACGAGTTTCTAACCGATAATGAAACCGGCATTCAAGACGAGAGCGATTCTTTTGAGGATTGGGTTGAGCTGTATAACCCGACTGAAAACAGCATTTCACTTTCGGATTATTTTTTGACGGATGATTTTGACGATCCAACCAAATGGGCCTTTCCGGATACTTCGATTCCTGCCGGTGGACATTTGTTAATCTGGGCTGATAATGATGAGGAAGAAGGACTGCTTCACACTAACTTTGGCTTGGATAATGAGGGTGAACAGCTTGGCCTGTATTTTCAGGAGGATGCAGAATTCTTTGTGGTGGATAGCCTCAGCTTCGGAGCCCTTGCCGATGATATTTCTTATGGCCGCAAAACAGATGGCGATGATGAGTGGGTTACTTTTGAAATCCCAACGCCCGGCTCAGCAAATCTTGTTTCTACTTCAAAGGAAACCGAAATCAATCATCCTGAAAATGTAGTTTTATATCAGAACTACCCGAACCCGTTTAACCCCGTCACCACCATTTCATACCAGTTAAATACAACTTCAAATGTTCAAATAACCATTTTTTCTATCGACGGAAAGCTGGTTCAAACACTGGTAAATGAACAAAAGCCGGCCGGCCTTCATACCATTGAATTAAACGGCGTTTCTCTGGCAAGCGGAACTTATTTATATAGGCTCACAACTCCGAATCTAACGATTACACGAAAACTCGTTCTTTTAAAGTAACTCGCTCTTGATAAATAAAGCTTGCTTAAAGCAAGATGTTTACTATTTTTCCGTTGGGTACAAATAACAAAACAAACATATGGCTTATAAAATCAAGTTGAGAGTAACCACTCTACTAGTAATTCAGCTTTTATTCCTCGTTTCTATTGCGAGTGCACAAGACAAGACCTCAGACATTCAGGATAGGTCGAAAGACATGTTTCAGGAAATGAATACCGGAGAGCTCACTCTTCGGTTTGTCAACGCACTTACTGGTGAGTATGTGCCGGGAGCAAGTGTTTTAATAAACGGAGAAGAGAAGTTTTCTGATTATGAAGGGAAAGTGCTTTTTAAACCTTCGATAGAAAACGGTCAGGTTCCGGTAGTTTTTGAGAAGGAAGGGTTTATCACCGCAAGGTTTGACATTGAATTGATGGTTGGCACTATATTTCAGAACCGAATTTCTGTTTCTCCAGATTTACAACCCGGATCAATTCGAATAGTATTGGACTGGTCAGATAGTCCTCGTGATCTCGATGCCCACCTTATTAAAGAGGGGGGATATCATATCTCGTATCGCAACAAAAAGTCCAGTGATGACGGAAAGGCTAAACTGGATCGCGATGACCGTAATGGTAATGGACCGGAAACGATCACCGTTAAGCAGGTTGACCAAGGGGATATATATACCTACAAAGTTCTGAATTACAGTGACCGCAGAAATGAAAATTCAATGGCCCTCGCGAACGCATCGAGAGCTACCATTCGCATTTATGGCGACAACCAGCTGCTAGGGACCTACCGAATTAACGACGAACGTTTTGGAACGGAGTGGACCGTATTCCAAATTAAAAACGGCCGTATACAGCCCGTTGATACTGTAGAGTAAGTTTTTAGTGATGAAGTGAGGAATGATAAAGTAGTTTGTTAGAGCTTATGAGCTTTTCTTCTGTCGTTGATCATGCTCAATAAAAGCTTGATTATCTTCGTCATCAGCCGAATTCTTTTAGAGGCTGTCTCATCGGATAAAAGATGTCTGCTTTTGAAGTACCAGTCCCTTGTTTCTCTTGCTGAACCCAATGCAATTTCATAAAAGCGAGCCTTCTCCTTATTAGAAATTCTTGAATACCCTTCTACTATATTCGCACTAACAGAACCTGAGGATCTGTATAGCTGATCTGCTAAAGAATAATACCTTTCAGCTATTATCTTTTGTGAGTCGAACCAGCTTACATCTGACAAGTATAGCGCCAACTTGTAGCCTTCCATTTTCCAAACCACATCATTTTTGATATCAGGATGTACAGATTTCTCCCATTCGCTATAGTTCATTGCATCTTTTTTATTTCTGTAAGAGCAACTTCAGAGGTATTCCTTACAAATAATCTATAAATAACTCACTTATCACCCGTTACTTCATCACTTTATCAACTCACAACTATCATTTTACCCAGATAATCGTGAATTTCCCATGATCACAATCAACTTAAAGAAATTGACAGAAAATGAGTGACGGTTACGGATTACTAAAAGGAAAAAAAGGAATCATTTTTGGTGCGCTCGACGATCGCAGTATCGCCTGGAGAATAGCACTGGCTTGTAAAAGGGAAGGAGCTGACTTTGTGCTTTCTAACGCTCCTGTTGCCCTCCGCCTTGGTGCACTCGACGCCCTTGGTGAAGAAACAGGCGCCCCCATCATTCCTTGTGATGTAACAAAGGATGACGAGATTGAGGACTTAATGGCTCAGACAAAAGAGCATTTAGGTGGAGTCGACTTTATCCTTCACGCCATTGGGATGTCGCCGAATGTCCGCAAGAAGCAAGAATATACCGACCTCAACTACCACTGGCTGCAGCAAACACTGGATATTTCAGCGATTTCGTTGCACCGTGTTCTTCACCATGCTGAAAAAGCAGAAATCCTGAATGACGGCGGAAGTGTTGTGGCTCTTTCCTATATCGGAGCTCAGCGTATTTTCTCTAAATATTCAGACATGAATGACGCAAAGGCGCTGCTTGAAAGTATTGCTCGTAACTATGGCAGCCGATTAGCAGATCGTGGCATTCGTGTAAACACGGTTTCTCAGGCTCCAACGAAAACTTCTGCCGGAACGGGAATCAAAGGGTTTGATGGCATGTATACTTTTGCCGATATGATTGCTCCGATGGGAAATCCGTCTGCAGATGAATGTGCCGACTACTGCGTTACATTATTCTCTGACCTTACCCGAAAAGTGACTATGCAGAATCTCTTCCATGATGGTGGGTTTGTGAACTCCGGAATCTCTGAAGAAATGATTAACGACTTAGCGAAAGTTTACGGCGATAAAAACGAAGAATAATATATGCCTGACATCATTCTCGGTATCGATCCTGGCTCCCGAAACACCGGCTATGCCCTGTTGACGGAAAAAGGCGGAAAGCTAATCGCATTACGGTGTGATGTTATCCGCCTTGCCGATATCGATGACCATGCTGAGCGGTTACAGGTTATTTTTGATCGGATTTCGGGTATCATTAAATCTAATCAGCCTACATCTTGTGCTGTTGAGACGCCTATTTATGGAGTCGATCCGATGGCCATGCTAAAGCTTGGGCGGGCACAGGCCGCTGCCATGCTGGCTATAAAAAACTCCGGCCGGGATGTGACCGAGTATTTTCCTAAGGTTGTGAAGAAGTCTATCACTGGAAACGGGAATGCCAGCAAAGAACAAGTCGCTTTTATGCTAAATAAAATGGTGAAGCTTCCTGATGAAAAGTTATCGAATGATGCCACAGATGCATTGGCTGTTGCCTGGTGTCACCTGATGAAAGGGCAGGGGATTCCCGGTTCATCTCCAACAAAGAAAACGCACCAGAATAACAAGAAGGGTGACTGGGCTAGTTTTGTGGCAGATAATCCTGACCGCATTAAGGGAATTTAGCTGGCAGTACACATATATTCAGCTTAGTAATACATCCAGATCCCTGCCTTCGCGGGGATGACTTTGAACAACTAAACTTTTTTTAACTGTCATTCCCGCGAAAGCGGGAATCTAATTGAAGGCTTAAGAGACATTGTAGATTATGATCGCATTTTTAAAAGGCTACATCGAAGAAAAAAAGGAAGGGATTGTGATTCTGGATGTGCAAGGTGTAGGATATCGGGTTGAGATTTCTTCTATCACACAAGAGCAACTCGAAAGCGCCGGTTCAGAAGTAAAGTTGCTTACTTATCACCACATTACCGATAGTGACGAGCGCCTGTTTGGCTTTTTCTCCTCTGATGAAAAGGCGTTGTTTGAAAAACTCATAACTGTAAAAGGAGTGGGGCCAAAATTAGGACTTACTATTTTATCCGGCCTTCCTGCTGATCAGTTGATTGGCGCCATCACCGGCTCTGATACGGCTACCTTATCTAAAGTGCCGGGCATTGGGAAGAAAACAGCTGAACGTATTATCGTAGAGCTGAAAGATAAGCTTGCTGAATATGCTGCATCTGTAGGTGTTACGCCAACCGGTTCTCAGGAAGCAAGCGTTTCCGGGGAAGCTATTTCTGCTCTGGAATCACTGGGGTTCAAGAAGAAAGAATCCGAGCAGGCAGTAATGAAAGCCATGAGAGATTCAGGAAGTGATGACTCTTCCGTTATCATTAAGAAGGCGCTAGCTAGCTTGAATAAATGATCTTATCGCCATGCTGAACTTGATTTAGTATCTGAGAAAGACTTTAAGTTTATTACTCTCCCGCAACCTGTGGCTCACTACTAACCAGTATTTCCTTCTTAAATACTAGAATTACATCCTCCAATATCATATAGAGGCAGGGCACTAGAACAAGGATGATTGCTGTGGCAAAAACAATTCCGAATCCTAAAGAAATAGCCATCGGAATGAGTTGAGTTGCCTGAATCGAGGTCTCAAGAATGATGGGTGTCAATCCCCCAAAGGTCGTTAATGTGGTTAGGAGAATGGGTCGAAACCTTCTTAGCCCCGCCTCATGAATAGCATCAAAGGCTGAGTGATCTTTGCGTTTTTTATTGGCAAAATCAATCATAATCAGAGAGTCGTTCAGTACTACTCCCGAAAGTGCAATCACTCCCATTAAGCTTACCAGCGACAAGTCATATCCCAATAAAATATGGCCAATTACGGCTCCTACAATCCCAAATGGGATGGCACCCATTACAATGAGAGGCTGTGCATAGCTGTTAAAAGCAATAGCAAGCAGAGCGTAAATAATCATTAAAGCCAAAGCAAATCCACCCCATAGTGCTTGAGTAGATTCCCGCATTTCTGCCTGACTTCCTTCAAAACTCCAGGTGATTCCCGGAAATTCCTGCCTAAGCTCTGGCAGTACTTCGGCCTGAATGGATTCTAAAACCCGGCCCACAGCATTAGAGGGTTCCGCATCCATGCTTACCGACACTACGCGCCGGCCATCTCGGCGGTTGATGCTGGTAAAGGCTTCTCCCTTCTTAAGCTCAACCACATCCATAAGGGGTACTTCTGTACCGTCGTCTGTCTGAATTACCAGCTCTTCCAGATTATAAATATCTCTTCGTTCTTCGAGAGGAAGTTTAACCCGAACCTCAACTTCATTGGTTCCGCGAAGCTGTCTCTTCGCCAAAGCCCCGAAAAATGCATTCCGAACCTGCTCACCGACTTCAGCGGAAGTTAGACCAAGCTTTCGACCCTCAGGCAACAACTTAAAGTCATACTGCTTTTTGCCTCGATTATAGTTATCCCCTACGTCTCGGGTAGCATCAAATGACTCAACCCGCTCAACAAAAGCCTGGCTTGCAGCTTCCAGTACATCGATATCCGAATGACTCAAATCAACGCTGATATCCGGAAGATATCCACCCGGACCTGCTTCAGCCTCAAAGTTAATTTGATCGACACCCGGAATATCCCCGATGTTATCTCGCCAAAGCTCGATAACTTCCTGCGTACTCATACTTCTTTCTGCCGGAGGTTTCATCACAATTTCAACGTCAATGAAACTCTGCCCCCGAACATTGGTTTTAATTCCCTCAGCTTCTTCAAAAAGATTATACTCCTCGAACATCCTGTAAGTGGCATTCGTCACATCCTCGGCTACCAAAGCGGCTTGTTCATTTGTCGTTCCTACCGGAAGACCAACACCTGCTTCAATCTCATCAGCGGGCTGTTCCGGCATCAGCACCATCCCCATGTGATCACTATATCCATAGCCGCCAATCACGAGTAGCAATGCAATAGCTGTGCTTAATGAAATATACCGGTTTCGAAGGCAGCTGTCTAAAAATTGACGATAGTAGGCATCAATGAAATGCTGAAATTTCTTGGAAAATGCCTGTTGCCAGCCTTCCAGCTTTTTAGTCATCTGAAATGGATTCTTCTTTGGACTGTGACCCAGATGCGCAGGAAGAATGAACAACGCTTCGAATAGTGAAACAAGTAAAACCACAATCACTACAGCGGGCAGAGGCCACCAATACTTACCTGTTACCCCCGGAATGAAAAGCAGCGGCACAAAGGCTATAACATTCGTTATTATGCTGAAGGTAACAGGTTTACTCACATCTTTTGCACCGGCAATGGCTGCCTCGATGTTACTCATTCCCCTTTGACGATACTCATACACGTTTTCACCAACTACGATGGCGTCATCCACGACAATCCCGAGAACAACAAGGAATCCAAACATTGAAATCATATTAATACTCAGGCCGATGAGCGGAAGGAATAGAATGGCCCCTACAAAAGAAATGGTCATCCCCATCATCACCCAAAAAGCCAGGCGATATTCCAGAAACAGTGCCAAAATTACCAGTACAATCACTATCGCGAGCAAGCCATTTTCTGTTAAAAGCCCCAGTCGCTCTCTATAATCCTGGGCGGTATTTCCATCTATTCTGTAGTCAACTCCCGGAGGAAATCCGGCTTTGGCTTCTTCGATAACACCCAATACTTTTTCTTCTATATCCAGTGGCGACTGATTTCCAATTCTATAAACCTGTATTTCAATCGACGTATTTCTATTGAATTGAGAAGGTAAGCCAATTTCCTCAAATCCATCTCGGATTTGTGCAAGTTCCCCCAGCGTTACCGTGCCACCTTCAGCTGATGAAATGATTTCAATCTGGCTAAATTCATCTGCCCATTGCTTACGGTCTTGCATGCGAAGCAGAATTTCACCGCCCGTCGTTTCTACTGCGCCGGCCGGAACATCAATACTTGACTGAGCCACAATATCTGCTATTTGTCCCAGCGTCAGGTTATACTCTAGCAATTTTTGGCGGGGAATCTCAATGTGCGTTACATAATCAGGGACGTTGCCGAGTTCTACCTGTGTAATTCCCTCTGTACTCAATAGTTGGTCCCGCAGCTGTTCTGCCAGTTTACGCAAGGTCCAGATGTCGGCTTCTCCATAAAGCCCTATTTCTATCACTTCTCGCTGATTAGATTGAAGGCGAACTTGGGGTTCCTCAATGTCGTCAGGGAAGGTGTTAATTCGGTTTACAGCCTGATCAATATCCTGAAACGTTTTCATCCGCTCAGCACCAGTAACCAATTCTATAGAGATATTTCCTGAACCTTCCTCAGCTGTAGAGGTAATTTCTTTAATCCCCTGCACGCCACGGATTGCTTCTTCAACAGGACGCAAAATACCCTGCTCAACTTCAGCGGGAGCTGCTCCGGGATAAACCACACTGACTTCCACAATATCCAGCGCATACTGGGGAAAGACTTCCTTCTGAATATTGAACATTGTCCAAATTCCGCCTCCCAATAAAATGATCATCAGCAAATTGGCGGCGATAGGCTTTTTCGCCATATATTCGATTATACCCGAAAATAATCCCTCTGTATTTTGGCTTGAATCACTCATTATTCACTACCACTATTTGATGAGTTCTCCAGTCGTAAAGCAGCTCCTTCTGTCACCGAACTCAAGTTTGTGGTGATAACTTCTTCGCCACCTTCGAGTCCAGCGGTGATATAAGCATATACCGCATCCTGAAATTCAATTTCCAGATTTCTGATGCTTAATGAATCTCCCTGTTTTACCCACGCGGTTTCATCAGACCTGAGGTAGTCTCGATTTAGCCTAACCACATTCTCCAGTGGCTTGGTTTGAATATTCGTTTCTACAAATGAGCCAATAATCAGCTTCGGCTTATCAGCATTTTGATTCTGAATTGAAATTGGATCAGCAACTTCAACTAAAACTCGAGCCATCCGGGTTTGATTTTCTAAGGAGCCTAATTGCCGATAAAGCGTTCCGGTTCTGGATTCATCTTCATCCCAAGCAGTTCGGTTTCTGATTATTACATCCGATCCGGTGCTGTTCTCATCAAATGATAGCCACCGTAGCTTTGATATGGGAACCGTTGTTTCAACCCAATAATGATCGACCCCAACCAACCTTCCTAAATCTTGTCCCGGACTTACCAAAGAACCGATATTTACATTCCGATTTAATATGTAGGCATCGAAAGGAGCTTTAATTGTAGTTCGCTGCAAGTCCAATTCAGCTTGTTTGTAGGATGATTCAGCTGCTTCTACCTGAGCTTTTGCAGTTTCAAGCTGAGGCTCTCGTAAAACCAATGCTTTATTTTCGGGAGCGAGGGTATCATCTAAAAGCTCATATTCTCTTTTGGCTGCCTGCTGAAGACCCATCTCCAGCTTTAAATCTGCCTGAGCCTGACTTAATTCACTTTTAGCTTGCTGAAGATTATTCTCATAATCAGAAGGATCAATGCTTAGCAGGACTTCACCCTTTCTAACATAGCTTCCGGGCGAGAACTTTTCTGATAAGCTTAATATTTCCCCGCTCACCCGCGAACCCAGAACGATATCTTGCGACGGAATTACGGTGCCGGTAGCTGTAATAGAAGGTATGAAGTCACCCTGTTCCACTTCTACCACATTCACCAGCATGGCTGTTTGTTTAGTCGCTCCGGATCGCGAAGCTTCAGGTTCTGTAGAAAAAATTAGTGCAATTAGAGCTGCTGCTCCAATCAATATTCCTACAGAAATAATTAATGTCTTTTTCCATCCCATATTTCTAAAAGGCTGATATAAACTTGTTGTTATCGTTTAATAACTTGATAACATCAACTTGTAAGCAGTGATCAGCGTTCAAAAAAGGATGTAAACGCTTGTTAGGGGAGGCTCCTACTGCAAAGATACTATGAGTGGCTTCCGTCACCTGGTTGTGAAAACTTTGCTACCTCAACAACCTAAACACACCGCCTTTAACCGGCAAGCTGTTTAGTAGTAAATTATTCAGTGGTTAGAACTTTTTCCCATCTCAAAATTTGCTACCCTTAAACATGAAAGAAAAGAGAAAAAAATTTAAAGGATCCCCGAAAAGGTATCACCCCAAAGGCATTACCATTTTGTATGAAGATTATGACATCATAGTCATAGAAAAAACACATGGCTTGCTTACTGTTCCCAACGACAAAGAAAAGGATAATACCGTTGAATTTTTGCTTGGCGACTATGTTCGAAAAGGGAATCCAAAATCCAGAAAGAGAGTCTTTATAGTACACCGACTCGACAAAGACACCTCGGGGATTCTGGTTCTGGCTAAAAGCGAGCAATCCAGAAAATTCCTTCAGGATAATTGGAAGAAAGCCACCAAGACCTATTACACGGTTATAAATGGCCACCTTAGAAAAAAGGAAGGGATATTAAGCTCCTACCTTGCTCAGAATTCGATTCATCGGGTATATTCCGTGGGAAAAGATTCAGAAGACGGAAAACTTTCAAAAACGGAATACAACGTTTTAAAGGAATCAGATGAGTACAGTTTGATAGAGGTGAACCTTTTAACAGGTCGTAAAAACCAAATTCGTGTCCATTTTGCCGAAACCGGACATCCCGTTGTGGGCGATAAAATGTACGGAAAGAAAGAAAAAGGGATTAAGCGACTCTGCCTTCATGCCGCAACACTTTCAATAAACCACCCGGTTACAAAAGAGAGAATGACTTTCGAAACCGAGATCCCTGAATACTTCACTTCTTTAGTTAGTTGAGCGGTGATATTTTGAAGCAAGCAATTCTGGCAACCGAACTAATGTAACGAACTCCATGGGAGTTTCTTTATCTATTATCATTAACTAGAGGGGCATGCTTTAATTTATGCGTAGCCTGTTCGGATAAGCCACGAACAGATTGCAATAGATATAATACTGACAACCCAAGTGCCGACTAATGCCATTACGAAAGAAACTGTGGCCATTACCAATGGAGAACCATTATAATAGAATAAACTATATATGAAGGTGAAAATGGCAAATATAAATGCTGCATTTTTGACAACCTCCTTTCCTAAAAAAATCCCATCTTTGACGCTTATTCTTTCGACTGATTTACCTGAATTCTTTAAAAAGAAATAAAGCAGAACTGGAATAGGCACCATGGAAAGGAGATCTGGAAAAGTACTTAATGTATTTGGCACACTACTAAGGACATTTCCAAGTGTAAAAAAGAAAATTAAACTAATAGCGAGACCAATAGAATACTTTTTCGTTTTGTCCATGGGTTATATTAGTTGGTTATAGTTGCGAGCTAACAACCCAGCGTTTATTCGACGCGGGGATAATGACTTCTTACATGTAGCGAAATTAAATTCTTAGAAACAAGTTTCCATCACAGTTCGTCCGCGCCCAATCTAAAAAGCTTGTTAATATGCTTTTTTAGGTAATACTTGACTTGTATGCCAGATGGTGAGCATGTCTACCCGATTTGGTTTTAACTCGTACACCAGGCGATAATTACCATGGATTAGTTCCTTTATCTCTGGTCGATTAAACTCCGGAACCATTCTTCCACTATCGGGCTGTGTTCTCAGTTGCTCACAATACTCAAAAATACCTTCGGCCCATTGGATAGCCGTAGGGATATGATCTAAAGCAATATAATCTGTACACCCTTCAATCCTTGTTAAAAATCGATCGGTTAAAATTACTTCCATTTAGAAAGATGACTTTCGATTCTATTTTTTGCTTCATCTACAGAATAGGTCTTGCCTTGTTCCACCTGTTGCTTGGCTTCCAGTAAATCTTCCAGCATTTCCATTTTTTTAGTGACCCGTTCATATTCTGATACATCCATTAAAACCGCAGCACTCTTCCCATGTTGAGTAAGTACGATAGGTTGCTTTTCCCTTTTTAAGCGTTTCACAAAATCAGCAGAGTTCTTTCTAAACTCAGAGAGGGGTTCGATATCGTTGGTAATAGAAATATTCATATCAGTACATTAAAAGTTTTTTAAAGTACTTATAATATACTGGAATGTGTTTTGAGAACCAATGGAGGACTGGGTTGGCTGACGACCCAGCGTATAACTGGTGCATGGATTATGATTTGGTTGAAGTAGCGAATTAATTTCTGGCAAACAAGTTTCCATCGCAGCTCGTCCGCGCCAGATTTAAAACACCTTGTTAGGTGGCCATCCTATTTAGATCAAAGGCTTCTGAAACATCCTTTTTATAAGTTCTACCAACGGGGATCTCCTTTTCTTTTACAATGATCTCATCCAAATTAAACGCTCTGCAAAAAACAGGATTTACGATATAGGAACGATGGACTCGCACAAAATTGGTTAATTCTTTATTTAACTTTTTGAGCGTCATGCGGGTAACTATTTTTTTATTTGCCAAATGAATGTGGACATAGTCTCCAAAACTTTCGATGAAATAAATCTTGTTGCATGCGATTCGGTGAGTTTTGCCATCACTTTTCACCTCAAGTAGTTCTTCTGTTTCATCTTGCCGAAGTTGGATTACTTCTTTTTGTTTCATCGACCAATTACGCAACGTTTCATAAGTAATTGCAGGAAGAGAAAATAGAATTGTGGTAATCATTAAATAGAACGTATCCCAGAGTACAAAGTCTACTCCTGCTACAGCATTCAAGGCTAAGAAAATGCGTTGCATTAAGACACAAACTATCTGAATATTTAAAACTCCCAGAAAGACGGTAACAGTTAACAGAAAAAATAATAGATACTTTTCTTCAAAAAGCAGGTTAGGAACCGCCCAGTAAATTAAGAAATAGGTTACTCCAATAATCATCGGCAGACTAAAACTGGCATAAACAACCCCTTGTTTCATTGAACCAATGTAAGAGTACAGTAGGGTGAAAGAGAGGAAAGCTGTCACCCAATAGGCGCTATGAATTAGAAATTGTCGTCGTTTCAAAAGCTATCATTTCTTAGTTTTTAACAAAGTACGTCGTACTACTATTGTTTTTCAAATGTGATGGCGAACAAACAGCAACTGTTTATCGCATTTTAGCTGTTATTCATCGAAAACCTATTCCAATGCAGCTAGAAACCATTATAATATTGCCAGAGCTGAAAATCGAAGTTAAAAAATGAGCTATGTGGTTTGAATATTTTATAGATGCGTTTGTTGAAAAATTTCCAAT
This sequence comes from Balneola sp., assembly GCA_002694685.1. Lineage (NCBI taxonomy): Bacteria > Pseudomonadati > Balneolota > Balneolia > Balneolales > Balneolaceae > Balneola > Balneola sp. The sequence continues at coordinate 203,968 of NZMW01000010.1, read as the reverse complement.
CTTCATGGTCGTAATAACTTTTTCTGGCTTCTTAGGCCTTTATAAGACAATCAAAAGTACTTCAACTCAACAGACTCGAAAAGATAGAAGTTACATTTTAGGGACCGGACTTTTTGCTCTTATTGTTGGACTTCTTGTATTTCCAATCGAAACTTTTCAAATGCTTGATACTATAAAATCAGCTGGCGATAAGCAGCCTTCAATTGTGATGGGAGGATTTTATATTCTTTTAGTACCTATGTTTTACGGGCTATTCTGGTTTTTTATCTCGTTGGCAGGATGGCTCTATCACAAAAGAAAGGTAACTACGGATTAAATTTTATAACGGCCCAGTGTTTAATCGGCGCGCGAATTATGATTTTCTTGAAGTAGCAAAATTAATTCCTGGCAATCAAGTTTCATCCAACCCCGTCCGTGTTCGATTTGAAATACTTTGTTAGGCACATTTTTTCTGTTACCAAAACCCGATTAAGTTGAAAAGATCTATGGGAAGGTGGCCTTGGTTGAGGCAGAGCCTCCACTTGGCACTCCACAGCTGAGCTACGGGACGAGGATATAGACTAAACCTGAGACTACCTTCCTAAATTGATGTAAGATCTACAGATCCCTCGAAGAAAACAGCTAAACCTTCCGTTCATTTTACTGTCGGGATGACAAATAAAATAGAATAATCCTTAGTGGTAGTTATAGAACTGACCTCTAATGAACAACCTCGTTGTCATTTCGAATGGAATGAGAAACCTAAGTATGATTATTAAAGCAATGAGCACCGGGTCAACCAATGCTCGAATAATGAATGAATGGTATGTATACCATGGTCATTGGTCATTGGTCATTGAAATATGGGATTTAGCACTTACACCCTCACCCCATATCCAACACACTATGATCTCCTACATCCACTTTACCTTTCACGCTTTTAAGATGGGTGTGCGCTCCAATAGTTGATCCTTCAGTTTCCACATCCTCTAAAGTAGCATTGTCACGAATGATAGTGTTTTCAACTTTTGAGTTCTTGATCACTGTTTTGGCCTCAATGCTGACTTTAGGGCCTACTGTACTGTTCTCAATTACTACACCTTCGCCAATAAATACGGGCGGAATAATAGTTGATCCCGGATATTTGCTCTCGTCAACTCCATCAAATTCTTTCTCGGTGATGAGTCCGGTAGTTTCCAGCCACGCGAGAAGGGTTCCGCAATCCAGCCATTCGTCAACGGTTGCCGTTTTGAAAACTTTGCCTTCTTTAATCATCATATCTAAAGCCGCAGTCAGGAAGTATTCTCCACCCGGACCTCTCATATCATCATTAATAACTTTCTCAATTTTCTCCTTCAGGGCATTACCGCTCTTGAAGTAGTACACCCCGATAATGGCTAAGTCTGAAATAAATTCTTTTGGCTTCTCTACAAAACCGGTGATGGTGTCACCTTCATAAACAGCCACTCCAAAGCGGGATGGATCTTCCACTTTCTTCAACCAGATAACGCTATCGGCATCGCCTAATTCAAAAGGTTCTTCACTGTCAAAAATGGTGTCCGCAAAAGCAATAATGACCTCACCGTCTAGGTGATCACTCGCACAAGCTACTGCATGTGCCGTCCCTAACGCTTCGGCCTGCACTTCAAAAATGGCTTCTGCATTATGTCGCTTACTCATTTCACGCAATGGCTGCTTGATGTCTTCCCCAAAATCAGGACCGAGGATATACACAATTTCACTGATATCACGATCGAGCGTGCGGTTAAAGGTCTCCACAATGCGCTCTACAATCATGGTTCCCGCTACGGGTAAAAGGGGTTTAGGTACGGTGTGCGAATGTGGACGAACTCGTGTTCCTCGTCCGGCCATTGGGATAATTAATTTCATATATTTGGCTGCGTTGATTGAAACAATTTTATTAAGTGGCGGTGAATATAGGAGGGTTATCAACCAAATTCGAGCAGGGTTTCTTTTGTTAACCTCCTTTTAACCTTGTGAATACATATCATCTGTAAGATTAAACTAAACCAAATATATTGAACTGGTATCATCTTCTCCTCGATGTTGGAGCTATCCTTTTTTGCCTCATTATGTTGCGCCATACCTGGTATCGCATGCGTTTTTTTGTGCACACCTATCAGCAGGTAGGCTATAAGAACAATGAGTTCTGGCAGTGGATGAAAGGCCATTGGGATGAGAAAGTTATCCCGGCAAACATTGCCATCCTCAATGTCTTTATCTTCATTTTTATTCTTTTCAGTGATTGGTTTTTAGAAACCTTCACTTACTCTTCCCTTTCAATTTTCTTTTTTGTGTTCAGTTATTTTTGGTTTGGCTCTGTCTCAAACTATAAACCGGCTAAGGTGAAGAAGCCTCTCGTTTATACGGCTCGGGTTATGCGGCTAATGATTCCTTTCGTCCTTTTTAGTGCTTTCTTTCCGGCACTGTTTACTTATCTGGGTTTTACTGGAATGATTCCTTTTATTCAGCTTCCTTTGCCTAACTTTTTTGCCGGACTTCAAAATTATGACCTAACCATCCTGGTTTTTGGCTGGGCGTTCGGCACCATGATTGTCCCATTTTTTGTGCTCCTTTCAGGACTTCTCACCAAACCCATTGAACTCTACATCCAGTATGGTTTCAAGCAGCAGGCCCGTAAAAAATTGGCTTCTATGCCGGATCTTAAAGTGATTGCCATTACCGGCAGCTATGGAAAAACCAGCACTAAGTTTATGATTCGTGACTTGCTGAAAGAGCGCTTTAATGTGTGTTCAACTCCGGGCAGCTACAATACGCCAATGGGTATTTGCAAAGTTATTAACAACGACCTCCAATCACACCACCAAATCCTTATTCTTGAAATGGGCGCTCGATACGAGGGTAACATTCAGGAACTTTGTGATATTGCAAAGCCGGATATTTCTGTGGTTACAAATGTAGGAGTGGCTCATTTGGAGACGTTTGGCTCACAAGATGTCATTGCCCGCGAAAAAGGCAGGCTCGTTGATAATTTGACTGCCGGCGATGTCGCTATTTTAAATGGGGACGATGAGCGGGTGGCAAAGATGGGCGCCGGTCGAGAGGAGATCACCCGAATTTTGGTTGGATTAAATCATGGAAGTATTATAGGATCAAATATCTCTTATGATACATCAGGAATGGAATTTGATGTTTCCGTTGATCAAGATTCTGAGCGTTTTAACACCCAATTGCTGGGTGCTCATAATGCTCAAAACCTTTTGCTGGCTGTTGGCGTGGCGCATCACTTTGGCATCCGTTTAAAAACGATGGCGATTGCCGCAGCTAAGATCGAGCCGGTCGAGCATCGGCTGGAGCTTAGAAAGCAGGGCGATCTTTTTGTGATTGATGACGCTTTCAATTCGAATCCGGTGGGAGCAAAGAATGCGGTGGAAATCCTGAGTCAGTTCAACTCCGGGCAACGAATTATAATAACGCCGGGAATGGTAGAGCTTGGTGAAATTGAGGAAGAAGAAAATCAAAAATTTGGCGAGGCCATCGGCAAAGCAAATTTGGACTTAGTCGTTTTAGTGGGAGAGGAGAGAGCCAAGCCAATTTTAGAAGGCATCAAAAACTTTGACAGCACCGCCATGAATGTCAGAGTCGTAAACACCCTGTTCGAAGCTAACGAGCTGGTGCGCAAACACGCCCGTGGCGGAGACATCATCCTCTACGAAAACGACCTCCCTGATGTATATAATGAGTAGGAAATTTTAAATTAGAAATGTTGAATTATGAATGTGGGATAACTCTTTAAGAAAAGACCCTGCCCTCCAATTTATAATTTATAATTCAACATTTCTAATCCCCTACTCATACCGAACTGCATCAGCTGGTTGAACCTGAGAGGCGCGATGTGCCGGATACCAGCTTGCCAGTAAACAAAGCATTAAGCTCGCTGACAGAATAATAATCACATCAACCGGACTTATCATTACCGGATAGGCATCAATTATAAAAGCAGAAGAGAGTTTAACCAGCCCAAAATTCATTTGTGCCCAGCTTAAGAGCAATCCTAAAGCGCCTCCAATTCCACACCCAATTAACCCAATATAAAGTCCCTGCTTCCTGAATATTGATTTAATACCGGCCTGACTATATCCCATCGACATCAGGATTCCAATATCCCGCTGCTTTTGGATCACAATCATCGTTAATGAACCGATGATATTCAGCACGGCTACAATCACTATTAATATCAGTATCACAAAAGAACCCCACTTTTCAAGGTACATCACATCATACAGTGGTTTTTGTAAATCGTACCAGCTGGAAATTTTAAACTCGCCTCCCAATATTCCAGAAAGCTCTTTCTTCACGTTCTCAGCATCTTCATTATCATACAGTTTAAGGTCGATTCCAGAAATCTGATTCCTGGATTTGAACAACCTCTTTGCCGCTTCAATATCCACGAATACTTTTGGACCGCCCGCTACCTGCTGTAAGAAATAAGAACCCCTTAAATCAAACCGGAAGGTTTGAGGGACGGTAATTTGGGTAAGCGCATTTTTCATTCCCGCCGCACTTAATAAGGCAATGTCATCGTCAATATTCAAACGCAGCCTGTTTTTCAGTTCGTCATGCACAATGATACCCGGGGTGCGGTTGCGTACTGAGATATCAAAGACTCCGCTTGTTATGCTCTCTTCAATATCTACCAGCTGGAAAAAAGAATTCCGCTCTATTCCTTTCACATCAACCACCTCATTCTGAACGCCTTCCATAGCCAAAAGAGCCTTTCCTTCTACATAAGGTGAAATAACTTTGACTTCCGGCAGCGAACGGATTTGCTCCATAATCGCCTCATTTTGTGCGAAGGTTGCCTGACCTGAGGCCTCAATTCTGACATCCGGATCATAGGAAAGCAGGAAGCTTTTTATCACATCAAAGAATCCATTAAAAACAGACAAAACCACGATTAACAAAGCTGTGCCAATGGTTATACCCGTAATACTAATAAAGGTTAACGTAGAGATCAGCGAGATGTGCTTTCGGGAAAACAGGTAGCGACGTGCAATAAATCCGGAATTCTTCATGCCCCAAAATATAGAATCAAGCAATTGAAAGCACTTTAAATGAAGACGGAGATTTGTTAAAGTTTTAGTATCTTTAGCGCCCTTTCTAATTCAATAACGGGAATGAGTTCTACGCTTAATAAAGAAATTATTGGTGCCATATCAGACGGTTCGCATGGCGATCCCTTTTCTGTACTTGGTCTTCATGACGTTGAAATTGATGGGAAGACAAAATTAGTCCTCCGCGCCTTCCGCCCTGAAGCTAAGTCTGTATCAGTTATCATTGATAAGAAAAAATATGAACTCGACCGCCTATCTAAAGATGGTCTTTTCGAACGGGTATTTGCACGCAGAAAAAATCGCTTTAGCTATGAGCTGGAAGTAACTTCACACGACGGGAAGCTTTTCACCGTGTCCGACGCCTACCAATTTGATTCCCTGATTAGTGATTTTGACCTACAGCTTTGGGGCGAAGGAAACCATCATCAGGCTTACGAATTTATGGGCGCCCACCAGCGCACCATTGATGGTGTCGATGGAACTCATTTTGCAGTAACCGCTCCTTGCGCCACACGAGTAAGTGTAATTGGTGAATTCAACAGCTGGGACGGACGCGTACATCGCATGCGTAAATTTCATGACCAGGGAATTTGGGAGATTTTCATTCCGCATGTAACAGAAGGTGATTACTACAAGTTTGAAATTAAATCTCCTGTACAAGATCCTCCTCTAAAAAAATCTGACCCCTTTGCTTTCTATTCTGAATTGCGCCCGGGTACAGCCTCCATCGTTACTGATATCGAAAACTATTCATGGAATGATGATGAATGGTTGAAAAAACGACAGGATAAACAAGCCTACGATCAGCCCATTTCTATTTATGAGATGCACTTAGGCTCTTGGAAAAGAAACCCCGACAAAGACCCTGGCTTTTTAAATTACCGCGAAACAGCCGATCAGTTGGTGCCATACCTCAAAGATCTTGGCTACACCCATGTTGAGTTACTGCCTATTGCCGAGCACCCTTATGACCCTTCTTGGGGCTATCAAATTACCGGCTATTATGCGCCCACAAGTCGCTTCGGCACCCCTGAAGATTTTATGTACTTCGTGGATAAATGCCACCAGGCCGATATCGGAGTACTTGTTGACTGGGTTCCTGCTCATTTTGCAAAAGATGAACATGGCCTCCGCCGCTTTGATGGCACCGGCCTTTTCGAACATGCCGACCCGCGCAAAGGCGAACACAAAGATTGGGGAACCTGCATTTTTAACTATGGCCGCACTGAAGTTCAGAACTTCCTCATTTCAAACGCTATTTTTTGGTGTGATAAGTTTCACATCGACGGCCTTCGTGTAGACGCTGTTGCCTCTATGCTCTATCTGGATTACTCAAGGGAAGAAGGAGAGTGGGTACCGAATCAATATGGTGGCCGGGAAAATATTGAAGCCATCGACTTTCTTCGGAAATTTAACGACTCGGTTCATCACCATTTTCCAGGCGTAATTACCTTCGCTGAAGAATCTACATCCTGGGGCGGAGTATCTCGCCCAACAGAAACCGGCGGACTTGGCTTTGACTTTAAATGGAATATGGGTTGGATGAATGACAGCCTGACCTATATTGAGAAAGATCCTCTTTTTAGAAAATATCATCAGGACCAGCTTACTTTTTCTTTGATTTACGCTTTTTCTGAACACTTTACGCTCCCTTTTTCTCACGATGAAGTGGTGCACATGAAGCAGTCTATGCTTTCCAAAATGCCCGGCGACGATTGGCAGAAGTTTGCCAACCTGCGGCTTTTATACCTATATATGTACACGCATCCAGGCAAAAACCTGCTTTTTATGGGGTGTGAATTTGGGCAGTGGTCAGAGTGGAGTGAAGACCGATCCTTAGATTGGCATCTCCTGGAATGGGAAAAGCATCAGGGACTTAAGCTATTAGTCAAAGACCTGAATGGCATCAACGCCAAAGAAAAGGCTTTACATGAAGCTGATTTTGACTGGCGCGGTTTTGAATGGATTGATATCAGCGATGCCGACAATTGTATTATTTCATTTGTTCGCAGAGCTAAAGATCCCGAAAATTTTGTTGTTGTGATCCTTAACTTTACACCTACTGTTCATTATGGATATAAGGTAGGCGTACCGGCTGCTGGCGAATATGAAATTTTAGTTAACAGTGACTCTGAATTTTATGGTGGCAGCAATGCCGGAGATACTCAAATTCATGCCGAATGGGGAGATTGGCATAATCAAGATGCTCATATCTCAATAACAATACCGCCTTTGGCTGGCGTAATTTTAAAACCAAAGAGTTAATACATACATGAGGTTTCCACGCTCTTGCGGTTGTTTAGTTCATCCAACCTCGTTTCCCGGAAAATATGGAATGGGAGATTTTGGATATGAAGCCCGCACATTCATCGACTTTTTACAACGAACACATCAAACTATTTGGCAAGTATTGCCCCTTACCCCGACCGGATACGGGAATTCCCCTTATGCAAGTTATTCTGCTTTTGCGGGCAACGTATACCTAATCAGCCCCGATATCCTTCATGAAAAAGGGTTACTTACCGAAAAGGAAATTCAGAGCATAGAATTACCTTCGAAAGTCACCGCTGATTACGATTCCTCTTTTCAAAATAAGGACCGCGTTTATCAGCTTGCAGCAGATCGCTTTTATGAAAACATTTCAAAAGAAGAAGAGAAGGCGTTTGAAGCTTTTAAAAAACGCAATGAGCATTGGCTAGATGACTATGTCCTATTCATGGCATGCTCCCTTCACTATAATAAACAACCTTGGAATACCTGGGATCCGGATCTGGCACAAAGAAAGCCTAAAGCTCTTAAAAGCTACCGCAAAAAATTCAGTGAAGAAATAAAGCTGCAGTACTGGTTGCAGTTTGAGTTTGATAATCAATGGAATGACCTGAAAAATTATGCCAACGATCGCAACATTCGAGTGGTTGGTGACATTCCCATTTTTGTAGATCACAACAGCGCTGACGTTTGGGCAAACCCAAAATATTTCGAAGTTGATGAGCAAGGAAATCGACAACTGGTTGCCGGCGTTCCACCTGATTATTTTAGTAAAACCGGACAGCTTTGGGGAAACCCTTTATACAAATGGGATGAGCTCGAAAAAGATGGCTTTTCTTGGTGGGTAGATCGTTTTAAGCATATGTTTAATGCTTGTGATGCTATCCGGGTTGATCACTTCCGCGGTTTTGATGCTTACTGGGAAGTGGAGGCAAACCAAAAAACAGCCGAAGTAGGAAAGTGGGTAGACGGCCCCGGCGAAAAACTCTTTGATGCCATTTTAGAGAAATGTGGCGAGCTACCTATAATAGCTGAAGACCTCGGCTTTATGACTGAAGGAGTTCAAAAGCTCCGGGATAACTATAATTTTCCTGGTATGAAAATCATACAGTTTGCCTTTGACTCAGACTCAACAAACAGTTTTTTACCGCACAATTATTCTCAAAACAGCGTTGTTTATTCCGGCACTCACGATAATGACACCACTATTGGGTGGTACAATACAGCCGGCCAAACCGAGCAACATCGGGCTCGCACATATACCCGTTCATCAGGCGAAAAAATGCATTGGGAGTTTATCCGCTTAGGGATGATTTCGGTTTCAGATCAGGCTATATTCCCACTTCAAGACTATATGGGACTAGATGGCACTCATCGAATGAACGTCCCGGGCACCTCATCCGGCAATTGGCTTTGGAGATACACAACTGAGATGTTAGAGCAGGTTGATGAAGAGCAAATTAAGCACCTTGCAGACCTGAGTAACCGACAAATTAATAGCAATACTTAATCTATAATGCCTGATTTCATATACAGACGGTGTTTTTGTATATTTAAGGCTTAGTTATTTATTAGATACTTATATGGCGTTTTCACTTAATCACTTACCTAAAAGAACAGAAAAACCCCGAAACGAAGGCCTTACTATGGCTCTTGACAAAGGGTACAGCGTTCGTCAAGCAGAAGACTTTGTAGAATCCAGTTCAAAATATGTTGACGTTGTTAAGCTTGGCTGGGGAACTTCATATGTAACCCAGAAGCTGGAAGAAAAAATTGCCGTTTACCACGACGCAGGTATCCCGGTTTATTTTGGAGGAACGCTCTTTGAGGCTTACGTACTTCGCGATCAGCTTGATGCTTACGTGGAGTTGATGAATAATTATGGCATTAAGCATGTAGAAGTTTCAAACGGAACGATCTGGCTGTCTGATGACAGAAAGCAGGCTATTATCAAAGAGCTGAGTCAAGACTTTACTGTTTACTCAGAAGTAGGGAGTAAAAACCCTAACGATATTATTCCTCCTTACAAATGGGTTCGCATCATTGAAAAGGAATTGACCGCCGGCGCTGTTAAGGTGATTTGTGAAGCCCGCGAAAGCGGAACCGTCGGAGTGTTCAGGCCAAATGGCGAAGTGCGCTCTGGGCTCATTGAAGAAATAACGGATCAAATTCCCCAAGGAAAATTGATTTTTGAAGCCCCGCAAAAAGAGCAACAAGTTTGGTTCATCAGAAAGTTTGGGAGCAATGTAAACCTGGGTAACATCCAACCAGCAGATGTAATTTCTGTTGAAACATTGCGGCTTGGCTTAAGAGGAGACACATTACTAGATTTTTACTCATTAGATGACGATGAGGATTTAAACAAAGTCATGAAAGACAACAATACAATCTCTAACGAAGAGTAATCACTGAGAGCATATATTTATGAAAATTCTTTACGTTGCAGCAGAAATTTCCCCCTTCGCACGCATGACTTATACAGCCGACCTACTTCGGTTCTTGCCTGCATCACTTCAAGACAAAGGATTCGAAATTCGGATTCTGCTTCCCAAGTATGGCTCAATCAATGATCGCCGAAATCGCCTTCATGAGGTAATTCGCCTTTCAGGAATTGAAGTTGAAGTGGGAGATAAAGTTGAGACTATGAAAATTAAAGTAGCCAGCATTCCCAATGCTAAGCTGCAGGTTTATTTCCTCGATAACGACACTTATTTCAAGAGAAAAGGCCTATTCAAAAAACCAGATACCGACGAGTTTTACGAAGATAATGACGAACGTCTTGCCTTCTACAATAAAGGAGTCCTGGAAACAGTTATTAAGCTCGGCTGGGAGCCGGACATCATCCACTGCCATGATTGGCCTGCTGGTTTGATCCCTCTTTTAGTGCGAACTAAATACAAGGAAGAGAAAATTTTCAAAAACACACAAATCGTGTATAACCTGCATCACCCAATTAACGAAGGTGATTCTGATTCTGCGCGTGTGTTAGAACTTCTCGGACTTCCAGCTGATACCGACATCGACAACCTTACAGAAGAAGGACGCGTGGATCTTTTAAAGCTTGGCCTCAAATACAGTGATCATGTTGTGACGGGTAACTACCTGAAAGACGAATTTGATGACGTATTCAAAGAGTTAGGTATCAAGCCAGAAAAAATCCAGGGTTCTCCTGAAGATGTATCTGACAAGTTTGCCGAATACTATCGGTCAATTTCTGATGCTGAATAATAGATAGAGAACAATTTAAATACTTATTTAATGAACAGATCTAATAAGGGCTTCTTTTCCTTATGTATCTCCCTGTTAACTTTACTTATAATTTTCAATGGCTGTGAAGACCCCGGAAGCGTAGGCAGTGACTTTGTTGACCGACCTGCTTTAAGGGTCGATACTCTTACACTATCAAGCACCCAAGAAATGGCTTATAATGGATATTCAGGCCGTTTGTTTGTTATGCCAATCGGTAAATATTCCGACCAGTTATTTGGTGATATTACTGCCAATGGGTACTTGCGGCCAACTGTTTCCCCTGAAATCCCGGATTCGGTAGCAATATCTAGTTCTTTCCAGCTAAAGTTGGGTATTTCAATTGATAGTTTGGAAACACCCTATGGAGATACCCTTTCGCAGTCCCAATTCACCGTCCATGAAGTCACTTCAAAATGGCGGGGAAATTCTTTAAGAATCGATGATGACATTCAGTATGGCAATCAAATTGGTAGTTTTACCACTGGCAGCAATAGTGAAATTATTGTCGATTTGGACGAGCAGTGGGTAGATACTTATAAAAGTTACTTTAACAGTAATGATTCAAGCCTCGACTCATTATATGTTTCCGAGTTTCAAGGTTTAGCAATAGTATCAGACCAAAACAATTCCAAAATTTCCTTCCCAACCGCTTCAGGCTTGCGTTTCTTGCTTATCAACAGGCCAGCAGCTGATGATCCGGATACCGTTTCTGTTGGGCTAAATGATTATGGTTTTACCCTGAACAGAACAGGTGCAACAAATCCTCCCACCGCATTCCCGCTCCACTCAACACTTGAAGGAATGAGTACGGTTTCTTTTCCTGATTCTGTACTTAAAGCAGACTTTTCAACAAGCAATATTGTGAAGGCCGAAATGGTCTTTTACGAAGCTGCCAACGAATTAGCCTCAGGCTTACCCCCGAATCACTTGCGCCTGCCGGTTCAAACTATACAGCTTCACCCGGTAACCAGCTTTGAACCATCTTATGAATATCAGTTTACTCCGCCTCTCAGAAGTGGGTCCAAAGTTACTGACACTGACTATTATACTGTTAGAGTTACTAACATTGTAAATAATATCATCTTTGGCAGTCAGGAAATCGAGGAATTAGCTCTGGGTATTGGCTCTATTGCCGGAACCTTGCGCTCAACTCTTATTTATGGGGCTACAGCGCCAGAAGACGTTCGACCTAAATTGATCATTACATCCATAGTGGATTAACGGCATGAAAACGATTAAAAAACTCACATTACTGACAGCCCTTCTTTTCACAGCCACCAACTTAGCTGCCCAAATTGAAGGAGCTAGCGAGAAGAGAAGTGGGTCTTTCTACTCATTATTTGGGGTAGGCTTCCCAACTGACAACAACAACCCCAGAGAATATGGATTGGGAATATCCGGTGTTTCGTTAGATAATATGGATTCCAATTCACTGCAGAACCCGGCGATGTGGGGTAAAAATGCATATACTACTGCATCATCCGGCTTTAACTTCTCTAAGTACAATACCTCTAATTCTACTTCAACGAACGTTAACACACTACTTGAGGCTGGATACTTTCAATTTACGTTTCCAATTATTCGTCAAAAGCTGGGCATGTCTGCTTCCATGTACTCAGTAACCCGCTCAAATTATCGATTCGTTACCTCAGACTCTTCAAGCATTTCAACCGATAATACTCTCGGTTATGCCTCTGATATTCGCGGGGCAGGAGGTATCAGCAAACTTGAAATCGGATTTGGATGGAATATCAATAAATATCTTTCTGTTGGTTACGCACCTGCACTGGCTTTTGTATCTGAAAACAATTCGCAGGATGTCTTTTTCTCAAACACCTCTTACACGACAAGCAACCTTGACTCTAAAATCACCGGCGCAGCCCTCTCGCATCGTTTTGGCGCTCTGTTTACGTTCCAAAAACTCTTCTCAGATAAAGACAGGCTGAGCTTTGGCGCAACCGCCAACCTACCCTTTACTATAGATGCCGAAGAGAAAGTCACAGTTAGTAAGCAAATTGGTGGGCAGAATGAAGAGGTGCTTCTTCGAGAAACAGATAATGGGAAAATTTCTTTACCTGTAGAATTAAACGCCGGATTGACTTATTATCCAAGCACTTTGGTAAATTTCTCTGTAGAAGGTCTTTATGAGCAGTGGGGCGATTTTGAGTCCACATTCAGCTCAAACGAAGAAATGTCTATGATGAGTGACCGTATTAAGGCTGGTATTGGGGGAGAGTATCACCCATATAGAACAAATTCATCCAAGTTTCTTTCTAACTTTAGGTACAGTGGCGGTGTTTCCTATGATTCAGGCCACCTTACCATTGAGAACCAGGATATAAACACCCTTTGGTTTTCTGCTGGTTTAGGAATAATTTCACCACGGTCAAACTCTTCTGTAGATCTGAGTATACGCTATGGATTGAGAGGAACAACAAATAACGACTTGATAAGAGAAAAGATTTGGGCATTTAATTTGTCCGTTAATTTATCAGAATTAATGTTTTTCCGTCAAAAATTGAACTAAGACAATAATCTATTTTATAATATTTAAACTATCTGATTAGTTTACATGTTAATAGTATAAACAACTACTAGATCGATGAAGCAACTAATTACACTTTTAGGGTTCCTTTTACTTAGCTCTTCCCTCACTCAAGCTCAGGCAAATTGCCAAGATGCTCCGCCTGATGGGCTTTCTCCTTTAGCTGCATATTCACTTTTCTATGAGAATTTTCGGAATGGAGAATATGAATTTGCCCTCAGATACGGTAAATGGATGGCTTGTGCAAAACCAGAACAGCTACAAGGCAACCCACAATTTAGCCTAGAGAAGCAATACAGCCGTTTGGTTAAGATTTATGATGAAATCGGCAGAACCAAAGAAGACCCTGCTTTAAGATCTGCTCACGTAGATACCGCCTTAACGCTTTTAAATGAAAGCCTTGAGTTGTTCGGTACAAATCCTGAAAGCAGATACGACATCATTTTTGATCGTGGCCGGTTTTACCAGCAGAATTATGATTATGTAGAAGACGGTCTTCAAAAGGCATATGACGATTATATTGAGCTTTTTGAAATTGACACCGAGAGAGCCATTGGAATGGCAAATGGGTATTACCTACGTCTAGCTCTTGACAACCTTGTAAGTAAAGGTGACAAGGCAGAAGCTCAGGCTTTCATAGATAAAGTGAAGCCACTAGCCACTGGAGACAATCTTGAGTTTATCGAGGAGCAGCAACAGGAGCTTCTTGGATCTCCTGAAGAGCAAATCGGTTATTTCGTGCCGATAGTTGAAGAGAATCCACAAGATTTAGCAGCTTGGAAGGCTTTAGAAAAAGCATATGAAGAGACTGGAAATCGTGAAAAGCGTAAAGAAACTCTTATCAAAATTAATGAGCTGGACCCTAGTTATAACTCTGCACTTCAGCTTGCCGAGTTAGCTAAAGGTAATGCTAACTACTCTGAGGCTGATAAGTTTTTCAACCAAGCTTTAAATCGAGCTTCAGCAGATAATCAGAAGACCCAAGCATTATTAGACCTTGCAGATGTAAACATTAACCTTGAAAAGTTAACAACTGCTAAAAAATATGTGCAGGACGCCATCAAAATAAATCCAAATAACGGATCTGCTTACATTAAAATGGCAACTATTTATTCCGCAGGAATTACTAGTTGTACAGAAGATCGTAAATTAGGTGCTGAAGATAGAGTTGTTTACTGGTTAGTTATTGATTATTTGAATAAGGCTAAACAACAAGATCCTTCTGTTTCAAGTACAGTAAACCGACAGATGCCTAGTTATGAGGCAGTAACACCAACCACGGAAGACAAATTTTTCACACTTAATCTCGAGAACGGACAAAAATTAACCATTGATGGCTCTCTTTTACCATGCTATAGCTGGATAAATGAGACCGTTACCGTTCGGTAATTTGCTATCAATAAAAACATTTGTATCTTTTCTCATCTACTAAATTCAATGGTGCGGATTTAAAAACATCCGCACCTCTTTTTTCCTCCCCTCCTTTTTAAATACACAAACATATTTGAATTTTACTTTTCAATCTCAGGAGAAGGATAACAACACGCACTAATCAATGGCACGTAGAAAAAACAACAAGAACCGTAATAAGAACAACCGTAACCGAAACAATAATAAAAGCGGGAACGTGTTCATCCCTAAATTTTACTGGAAAAATAACCAGGGAATTGCAGGGAGATATGCCGGTGTTTTAGAAATTAACTCCAAAGGTTGGGGCTTTATCCGAAAGCTGGATTATGAGTTTACCTATCAGCCACAGGACCCTTTTTTGAAGCCGGATGAGGTTAAAGAATTAGACCTGCGCCCTGGACTTGTCTTGGAAGGTGAGTTTGAAGAAGATAATAAAGGTCATAAACACGTCGCTTCAGTAGATGTTGTAAATGGAAGGCCTGTTGAAGCCTGGACCAAATCCAGTCGCTTTGAAAGACAAACTCCTATTATGCCTGTAGAGTGGATTAAACTTGGGTTCAACGCGGATGATGTTGAAATGCGGGTCGTTGATTTAGTTGCACCCATCGGTAAAGGGCAGCGCTCATTGATTGTAGCCCCTCCTCGAACAGGTAAAACAGTCCTGCTAAAGAAAATTGCCAAGTCACTTAATGACAATCACTCGGATGATATTCATGTAAGTGTATTACTTGTTGATGAACGACCGGAAGAGGTAACGGACTTCATTCGCTCTACTCAAGCAGAAGTTTTTGCTTCTTCTAATGATAAAAACACTCAAAGCCATATTCGCATTACGGAGATGGCTCTTGGTTATGCTAAGCGTAAAGCCGAAATGGGAGAGGATTCCGTTCTTTTAATTGATTCTATTACCCGCTTAGGACGTGCCTACAACGCCGTACAATCTAACAGCGGAAGAACACTTTCAGGTGGTTTAGACATCCGTGCCCTTGAAATCCCTAAGAAGATTTTTGGTTCAGCCCGAAAAATTGAAGGCGGTGGCTCACTTACTATCATCGCGACTTGCTTGATCGAAACCAATTCCAGAATGGATGACCTGATTTTTGAAGAATTCAAAGGAACGGGTAATATGGAGCTGGTTCTGGATCGAGAGTTGGCTAACGATCGAATCTATCCGGCCATCAACATCTCATCTTCGGGAACTCGAAATGAGCATAAGTTTATTACCGATTCTCTTGAAGAGCGCAATATGGTAAGAAGATATCTTTTGAAGAAATCACCAAAAGAATCCATGCTTGGCTTGTTGAAAGTGCTTAAAAACACAGACAGCAACCAAGAGCTTCTGAATCAGATTGCAACGCTGGCATAAGATTAATTTGTCATCTCGCGACGAATGCCCGAGATCTGGTTGGTTGAAAAGACTAACTTTATCTTATACGATATCCAGATTCCTGTCTGCACAGGAATGACTTTTTTGTATTACAACCGGTGGAACTGAGTCACCATACTCTACTCTTGTTCCGACCGCTCTGCGTCGGAACAAAAACTACGCAACCGGAACTGATGGGTCGATCTCTGACGCCCAGGCTTTCATTCCACCTTTCAGGTTGCTGGCATTCTCAAAGCCCTGACTTTCCAAATAAGAAACGGCTCTTGAGCTGCGGTTTCCACTTCGGCACATCACAATAACTTCTTCGTTCTTTTTTTCTTCAAGCTCTTTCATTCTGTTTTGCAACTGCCCTAAGGGGATGTGCTCTCCATCAAGATTAGAAACCAGGTATTCAACATCCTCACGAACATCCAGCAGGAAAAACTCTTCGTTAGCTTCTCGTTTTTCTTTGAGCTCTTGTACTGTTACTTCTTTCATTATGCTACTATTTAATCTGGGGTGTATCGATCTAATTTAAATTGTTTACCAAGATAGAGTCTCTTCGCTTTTTCATCTTCAGCAAGCACATCTGCAGAGCCCTCCATTAATATATTTCCTTCAAACATGAGGTAGGCCCGGTCTGTTATAGCAAGCGTTTCATGCACATTATGGTCTGTGATCAGAATGCCAATATTTTGATGCCGCAGACCCGAAACTATTTGTTGAATGTCCTCTACAGCGATAGGATCGACCCCGGCAAAGGGTTCGTCCAGTAAAATGAACTTAGGATCTGTGACTAGGGCTCTGGCAATCTCGCATCGCCTTCGCTCACCGCCCGAAAGGCTGTAGCCCTTGCTATCCACAACTTTGTGAAGTCCAAACTCATCGATTAGCTTATCGACTTTTAGGTCCATTTCTTTTTTAGGAACGGAAAGAAATTGAAGAACCGATTCAAGGTTTTCACGAACCGTCAGGTTTCGAAAAACGCTGGCTTCCTGAGCAAGATATCCAATTCCCATTCGAGCGCGTTTGTACATGGGCTCTCCGGTCAGGTTTTTATCGTTTAGGAAGATTTTCCCGGCATTGGGGGTCACTAAACCAACCATCATATAAAAGGTCGTGGTTTTACCAGCACCATTCGGCCCTAAAAGACCCACAACTTCGCCTTGTTTTACATTGATGGAGACATCTTCCACAACCGTTCGCTTGCGATAGCGCTTTACCAGCCCTTCGCTATGCAAGATTAATTCCGGTTGGGTCTCTGTGCTCATAGATATCAGTTAAGCTACTGAAAGGGCGTTCAAAATAGACTCGAAAATTGGCTTTCCGTCTTCTGAGCCAAGAATTTTCTCCATTGCTCTTTCGGGGTGAGGCATCATACCCAAAACATTGCGCCCGGTGTTACAAATACCAGCTATGCTGTCGATCGATCCATTAAAGTTGGCTTCTTCTGTCAGTTCACCGTTGGCGTTAGAGTATCTGAAAAGAACCTGGTCATTATCCTGAAGAGATTTCAATCCATTTTGGTCAATAAAATAATTTCCTTCTCCGTGAGAAACAGGAATATCAAAAACCTGTCCTTTTTCTAGTGAATTCGTGAATAACGAATTTGTTGTCTCACATCGGATAAAAACATCTTTACATACAAACTTGAGCTTCTGATTGTGCATCATTGCACCCGGAATCAACCCCGCTTCCAGCAAAATCTGGAATCCGTTACAGATGCCCATTACAGGTCCGCCTTTTTCAGCGAACTTCACCACTTCCTGCATAATAGGAGAGAAGCGGGCAATGGCGCCGGAACGAAGATAGTCACCATAGGAAAATCCGCCTGGGACAATCAGAAAATCAATATTAGAAAGGTCGGTTTCTTTGTGCCAGAGGAATTTCACATCGCAGTTCATTACGTGTTTCATGGCATGATATGCGTCATGATCGCAGTTGGAGCCGGGGAATACTATTACGCCAAATGTGGGCATTTCTTTATCCTTTTATTTCAGTAACCAGTTGAATTTCTTTAAGCACGCTGTCAATGCGCAGGCAGTCTTCGAACTCGCCTTCGTGCACCAGCGCTTTACCTTCGTTATGGACTTTCCATGTCTTGTCTTCAGCTTCGGATAAACTGCATCCGGTTGCCTTCATAAGCTGGGAAATGACTTCCTCAAAGGTGTGAATGTCGTCATCAAAGAGGATAAGCCGCCATGGTGTGTTTACCGATTCCTCGACCTCCTCTTTTTCCTTAACCAGAGTTTCTGAGGATTCATCAGGCTTAGTTCCAGACAACACAAATTCGTCGATATGTTGGGCCTTCAGAATCATCAATTAAGATTCGATCGTTATTTCGAAATCTTCCATTACTTCATTTGCCAGCAGTTGCGCACAGGCTGACTCTACAATTTCTTTGGCCGCAGCTTCATCTTTGGCGTCCACATCAAGTTCAATAAATTTACCAATTCGAACTTGCTGAACTTCATTTAAACCAAGATTCTGAAGGGCGTGATGAGCGGCTTTACCTTTAGGGTCCAAAATAGATGGACGGAGCGTTACATTTACTTTCGCTTTGTACATAGTTGGGCTTCGTTTAAGTGAGTGCCAAAGTTAACCTTTCTGAGACTTAGCTGCTAACTCTGTTTGGGGGATTGGTGCTGGATTTAAAAGAACAGCTGTCATGCCGAACTTGATTCAGCATCTCTTTCGAAAAAGATCCCGGATCAAGTCCGGGATGACAACGTATTTACAATCGCGCTTTTCATCTCCTCAACCGACAGTTCATCCGGCTCAAGCCAATTGATAAACTCCCATCTCTTAAACCAGGTGATTTGTCGCTTCGCATAACGTCTTGTACTAATTTTGATTTTCTCCACGGCTTTTTCCAGCGACCACTCGCCATCCAAATAGTTGATAATCTCTTTGTAACCCACCGTATTTAAGGATTTGAGATCTTTTGAGTGACCCGCTTCCAGAATAGATCTAACCTCTTCTACCAATCCGGCCTCAATCATATGATCAACCCGCTGGTTTATTCGGTCATATAGCTTTTCCCGCGGCCACTTCAACCCAAAAACGATGGTATTTTCATCCGGTTTAATTTCTTGTTGATTGTGAAAGCTGCTGAATGGCTTTCCTGTTTGCATCCAAACATCCAGCGCGCGGATGATTCGCTGCGTGTTCATGCCATCCATTTTCTCAACATAATCCGGGTCTATTTCTGAAAGCATCCCGTATAATGACTCAATTCCCTCTTTATCAATTCGAGACTCAAGCTGTTTGATATTCTCTTCATCTGATTCAGGCATTTCGTTGAAGGGTTGAATCAGGCTTTGAAGGTGAAGTGTACTTCCCCCGGCATAAATTACGTGGTCTGATTTTTTGAGAATCCCTTTTTCCCATTCTGCCGCGCGCTTTTGGAAATCCATTGCCGAGTCTTCTTCCTCCAAATCCAGCAAAGAAATGTTGTAGTGCTTCACTCTTTCCTGTTCTTCTTTTGAAGGTGTGGCGGTTCCAATGTTGATATGTTTGTAGCATTGCCGGGAATCCGCAGAAATGATAGAAGTATTGAGTTCTTCAGCAAGCTGTAAAGAAAGTTCGGTTTTACCCGCTGCTGTTGGGCCTAAAAGTATGATTCGCAAAATGTGAAGTTTTGGAATTGTGATTTCATTCAATAATAAAACAAATAATGGGTATAAAGGGCGGAAATCTAATCTCAGATACTATATACAGAGTGATATTAAATTAATAGCCCATACAGGTATTTTTATGTACATTAAATAAGGTCAAGTGGGTACAATCGTAGCGAAATGTTAATTCGAATATCTGTTTTTTGGTTGCTCGTTCTTTTTTTTCCATGGCATGTAATGAGTCAGGTTCAGGGAGAAGATGCGACTTCGAATTTAACTCAACACAATTTCGAAGAAAACCCGGTTATTTATATTGATGATAACTGGGAGTTTTATTGGGACCAGCTAATCATGCCCGGTAACTTCTCTACGTTTGAAGATGATAAAGCCATAGTCAATTTCCCATACTTATGGTCAAACAATGGTTATCCATCTTTTGGTGCGGCTACCTATAGAGTTAAGTTGATCCTTCCAAAAGTCACCCCAGATCTTTCTCTAATCATTCCGGATGCCTACAGTTCCTATCGGCTATTTATAAATGGAGTGTTGTTTGCTGAGGATGGAGTCCCTGCTTTAAAAAAAGAATCATACTCTCCTTCATGGAGCCATACTCTAAAGTCCTTAAATCAATTGCCAGATTCTTTACAGGGTAACGACCTTGAATTAGTATTACACATAGCAAACTTCGATCACAGTAAAGGAGGAAGCTCACAGAATATTTTACTTGGAACTACAGAAGCTCTGAATAACAGAAAGCTAAAAGACCAAGCTTATTCATGGACGCTTACAGGAGCCCTTATATTAGCTGGTCTATTTTTTCTATCTCTTTTTCTGTTCAGTAGTAACGATAAAAGCATTTTGTATTTTGCGTTATTCTGTTTGTTCTATACGTATCGCGTAGTAGGGTTTGGGGTTTATCCGCTTCACGACCTCATCCCAAATATCCCCTGGATCGTTACCATACGGCTGGAATATCTAACGCTATTTATTTCCGTTTTCTTTTTTGGGTTATACACTTATCACCTTTATCCAAAAGAGGCCTCTAAACTGTTGGTTAATATCCTGAGCGGTATTTGTCTACTATTTGCCATTACATGTATATTCTTTCCTCCTCACATTTTCAGCTTAACGATACTTCCATTCTTTATCATCCTGTGCATATATATTGCTTACGCATTTTATATTTATGTGCTTGGTATGCTCAATAAAAGGCCCGGATCTGCTTTTGCGTTGGCCAGTACAGGTGTGGTTTTCAGCATCTTTTTATATCAAATACTTAACTACTTCGGATATATAGACAGGTTTCAGGTTTTCAACTATTCCGGACATCTTTTATTCATTTTTCTTCAGTCACAAATTCTCAGCTACCGGTTTACAAATTCTTTAAAAGAAGCTCGAATAAATGCGGAGGCTGCTTCGCTGGCAAAAAGTGACTTTTTATCAACCATGTCTCATGAGATAAGAACTCCCCTCAACGCTGTAATTGGATTTTCAGATCTACTGGACGATGGAACTTTAGATGCCAAAAAAGAGGAGTACGTTCGAACCATCAGGCTCAATGGTGAAAACTTGCTGGGAATAGTCAACAATATTCTAGACTACTCCAAGATTGAGTCAGGAAAATTAGATATTGAATATTCCGAAGTGAGTCCTAAAAAGCTGATTAAGATGGTCTTTGAGGTTCTCTCTCCCCTAGTTAGTAACCGTGAAATTGATTTGATATCAGATTTAGACGACAACCTTCCCTCCACCATTAAAACAGATAAAATACGGTTGCAACAGGTCCTTATAAACCTAATTAACAATGCAGTAAAATTCACCGATCAGGGATCCGTAACCGTTTCGGCCGGGATTAATACTGATAATTCTCTTTCCGGAAACATCTGGTTTACAGTTCAGGACACTGGTATAGGAATTAATGAGCAGGATATAGAGAAGCTATTCAAACGCTTTTCTCAAGTAGATTCAGGAATTACCAGGCGTTATGGGGGGACAGGCCTAGGACTCGTTATCAGTAAAGAAATCGTTGAAGCACTTGGCGGCGATATTAAAGTCAAAAGTAAGAAAGGAACTGGAACAACTTTTACTTTTACCATTCAGGCAGACTTAATCCCTGGCAATAAAGACTTCACCACGGTAGAAGAAAGGGCTGATTTAAACCAAAAAATTGATCCTCTTTTGAAGGAGAAGTTTCAACACCTTAATGTTTTACTAGTTGAAGATAATGTTTTCAACCAGCGGGTAACACTTAGAATCCTAGAGCTGTTGGGCATAGAAGCTGACCTTGCTGAAAATGGACAAGAAGCGACAGTAAAATCAAATACTACACCTTATGATATCATCTTCATGGACATGCAAATGCCTGTTATGGACGGTCTTGAAGCCACTCGCCAAATACGAGAAAATGAAGAGAGTTCTTCTAGTAAATCAACTATTATCGCACTGACCGCAAACGCTACAACAGAAGACAGGGATAAGTGCTTTGAGGCTGGTATGAATGACTTCTTGAGTAAACCAATAACTATTGATTCTACTTTTCAACTGATAAAAAAATGGGTTTAACCTGTTTTCTATATATCAAACCTCAGCGAAATACGGTGGGTAAATCCTAAATCACTTGAAGCGCCCGCAAAGCTAGTGAAGCCGTAATCAAGTACAAAAGAAGAGAGTTTTAGCCCAAGTCCCAAAGTAGGAGAAACCGAGAATCCGGAAACCGGATCGGTGATAAAATTGGTAACACCAGCACGGAAGGCAATCATTTCCTTATAGGATATCTCACTTCCAAGATGGGGCTCAATACTCATGCTGCCAACGTTGATATAATAGGCCTGTCTATTTTCAAAAAGCAGGTCAACATCAGCGGCGGCTGACACAAGAAAGTCAGTATTGATCGGGAATAGCTTTGAGACCCCCATTTTAACGGACGGTAAAACAAATTCATTTTGCCCGGTTGGGAGGGAAGCTCCTAAACTATCGAATTGAGCTTCATAATCACCAAATTCAGATTCGCTCACATCCCACATTTTCTGCATGGTGGTGACGTCGTGAACAGTCACTCCAAAGTTGGCGAAGTCTGTTTTATACTTTGCCCCTATATCGAGGCTGTATCCCCACGCTTCAGCAAACGGACCTAATTTCTGCCGAATGATTTTAGCAGATGCTCCATATGAAAGCTTTTCCGTTTTCTGAGTAGCGTACGAGAAGAACAGCGCCATATCTGCTGCGCTAAATCGGGTGATATATGTTTCTACATCTTGTTTGGGTTGATCTCGTTCACGATCCCAGGCGTTTAGCGTATTCGCGATATTATCCACACCCTGACGGAAAAAGCTGACTGATACTACACCCTTATTTGATTTCAATGGCATCGCCGCTGCGCCATAATCATACCCAACAATTCCGCTAAAGCGCTCGGAATGCATGTACATAATTTGCGGCGTGTCAATCTCTGCCAAGCCGGCCACATTCCAATAAGCGGATGTCACATCATTAGTTAAAGCAACATGGGCACTTCCCATTCCCAAAGCACGGGCACCACTGCCGGTAGAGAGGAAATCATTGCCATACTTAGCCTGATTAGATTGGGCAAAAGTGAGAACGGGGGTTATCACAAACATTAAAAGCGCGGGAAGGAATCGGGTCATCAAAAACAGCGATAAAATTTATAGTTACTGTAGCGCTTTAAACGATATAATCTGTGACTTATTTGAGGTGAAAATTGCCGTTTCTGCGGTTGCAGAGAGAGCCAGTATTTCTTAGTATAAGCACACTGCACTGAAAGGGCAACTGTTGGTTAAAAAACGCCCTTTAATCCACTTAAATAATGCATTTATGAAATTTTCTGTATCGAGCAACGAACTCAATAAGGGACTTTCGGCCGTTATTGGAGCCGTACCCTCTAAGGCCACGCTTCCTATTTTGGAAACAATTCTTTTTGAAAGTGAAGATGGCAAACTAAAACTCACGGCAACCGACCTTGAGATTTCAATCATAGAATATATTGATGCTGATATTGAGGAAGACGGAGCTGTAGCAATTCCCGCTCGCCGCCTGTTAGAAACGTTGCGTCAGCTTCCTAAGATCCCTGTATTTTTTGAAGTGGATGAACGCAGAAACATCAATTTCCGTACCGATAAAGGTAATTACAAGCTTGTTGGTGATGATGCTGATGAATTTCCAGAGGTTCCAAATCTGGATGACGGCACTTTAATCAACACGACTACAGAGTTGATGAATAACGCCATTCACAAAACACTGTTTGCTGTTTCAAGTGATGATTTACGTCCGGCTATGATGGGCGTTTACTTTCAGATTGGAACTGAAGAAAGCAAGTTTGTCGCTACCGACGGCCACCGTTTAGTGAAGTATACCAACAAAGATATTACTGCTGAAAAAGATGTCAACTTCATTGTCCCGGATAAAGCGTTAAGCCTCATCCAAAAAACAATTGATGGTGATGAATGTGACCTTACGGTAACAGAAGATCACGCTCGCTTCAAGAGTGGCGGAACCATCGTGATTACGCGGCTTATCAACGAGCAGTATCCAAATTACGACTCCGTAATTCCTCGCGATAACGACAAGTTCCTCACCATCAGCAAAGAGCAGATGCTTTCAACTGTTAAACGTGTAGCTATTTTCTCAAGCACAACTACGCGGCAGATTCGCCTTCAGCTCGGCTCCGATAAATTGACGATACGCGCCGAGGATCTCGACATGAGCAGTGAGGCAAAGGAGACCATCAGTTGTGAGTATACTAATGAGGAGATGGAAATTGGCTTCAATGCAAAATACCTGGGTGATGTTCTTAGCAACATTGATGATGATGAAGTAACGTTTGAGTTTTCATCTCCAAATCGCGCCGGTATTGTCAAGCCGTCTGAAAAGAATGACAACGAAGATATTCTAATGCTGGTAATGCCAGTGATGCTCAACAGCTATGCTTGATGAGTCAAATAATTACTCTCACATCTGATTTTGGTCTGCAAGACCATTATGTGAGCGCTATGAAGGCGGTCATCCTTGGGATTGCTCCCGATGCCCGCCTCGTCGATATCTCCCATGACATCCCCCCCCAAGACATTATGGCCGGGGCATGGGTGGTTCGTAATGCCGCTTTTCTTTTCCCTCCGGGCACCGTACACGTTGTTGTTGTGGACCCCGGTGTGGGAACTCCACGTCACCCCATCGCCCTAAAAATTAAAGACCAATATTTTGTAGGTCCTGATAACGGCATCTTTTCTCTTTTCTTTGATGAATTTGATTACGAAGCCATTAAGCTGAACAACAAAGACTTTTGGCGACAAGAAGGGTTATCCAAAACATTTCACGGCCGGGATATATTTGCTCCCGTTACTGCTCACCTTAGTAATGGTGTTTCTTTTGAAGAAATCGGAGAGCCGATAGAAGAACTGGTTACTTACCATTGGGCTGTTCCTATTGCCGATAAAGACGGACTTCAGGGCTGGGTAGTTCATATCGACCGTTTCGGAAATCTCATTACCAATATTTCGGAATCTCTGATTGACGAGCACATCAAAAGGAAAGATGTTAAGATTTATGTGGGAAACACGATGCTCAAGGAAGTGGTAACTACCTTCGGTGATGTGGAAGAAGGTGAACCCGCTGCTTTTATCGGTAGTTCAGGGATGCTGGAAATTGGGATTAATAAAGGAAATGCCGGACGGATGTTAAGTGTTGATAAAGGTGCGCAAATCTCGATCGTTCTTCAAAAATAGCTGTAACACCTCGAGCTATTTGGCGTATTCATCACTAAATAAAATGATTAGTTTTTATGAACCTAGAATTACGCTCACCGATTGATGAACGAGCCGGGATTTCCATTCCCAAAGAAGTTGCCAACTTGTCTATGCCTTTTAGCGGAACCGTTGGCTCCAAAGAGGGAGACGAGTATCAGGTTAAAAACAATATCATAGATCTTTTGGGGAAAGAGCCTGAGTTCACTTCCATCGCTCAAAGCACAAACCACTGGAAACTGACGGCTGCTATTTACGAAGACATTTGGCGCAAACGCTCCCTGTCGCTTTTATCCGGTGAAGAATTTCCTATAGAGAAAGAACACGAGCTTCTTATCGACTGGACAGCTCCAAAAGAAGATGGATATTATTTAGATCTGGGTTGCTCAACCGCTTTGTATGGACGAGCGCTGAAAGCCGCACAAAAGAAAGCCAACATTGTAGCTCTCGATTTTTCTTATCAGATGCTGGAAGAGGCCCGACTCAAAGCCGAAGCTGATGAAACCGATATGTATTTCGTCCGGGCTGATGGGAGAGAGATGCCCTTCTTCTCAAAAACCTTTGATGGCATTGTGATGGGAGGAACCCTCAACGAACTCACTGAAGAGCTGAAAGTCCTTTATGAAGCTAAGCGAATTATCAAAGATGACGGTGTTTTCTTTATGATGCACCTCATTAAATCCGATGCTTGGTACGGTCGGTTGCTTCAGGAGTCAGCCGCTATTGGTGGAATTAACTTCTGGACCGTAGATGAAAGCAACAAGATGTTTAATCAGGCGGGCTTTAATGTAGAAGAACAGCTGGTTAAGGGCATTGTTTGCTTTACTAAACTCACCCCTGCTTAAAAGCTTTAGCCTAAAGTTATCGGCAAAGCATCTTTACAAATACACAGACTAGTTCAAGCGTCCGCTTGGATAGTGCCTTTATAGGGCTTTTGCTGTACAACATACACCGCACAAGCGGATGCTTGCGCTATTTGGACTGACTGACATAAGCACATACAACGCCCATTTACGCTCGTGCTTACGCTCTGCGTCTGCACGTAATTACCTGACCAATAATTCGCTCCGACGCAGAGCGTCCGGAGCGAGGGAATTTATAGTAGTTTAGTTTTCTAATCTGAAATTAACCGATAGCGCATATTGAACACAAACCGGCTCCCCATCCTGCTCTCCGGGATCAAAGGTAGCCGTTTTTACTACTCGTAATGCTTCCTCATCTGCTCCTGCACCAATTCCTCTAATGACTTTCGCATCACGTACGTCTCCGAATTTATCTACAACAAACTGTACCGTAACCCTGCCCTCTACCCCGGACTCTTTTGCCTCCTTTGGATATTCTATTTTTCCCTGAAGATTAGCCATGCTGCCTTTTAAGTCTGGCATCTGCTCGGCGACAACAAAAACTTTATTACACACGGCAAGATCTTGCTCATTTTCAAAGATAGAGCAGCTTGTGAGCGTAACAAATAATACTGTTGTCCCCAATAAGTAGAGAGGCTTTGATGTATATGATCGCATAGCGTTTTCCAGCTTACATTTGATCTGGAGCAGTAATACCTAAAATCCCCAGTCCATTTCTGAGCACTTGGGCTACTGCTTTAGCAAGCTCCATCCGTGCCTGAGCAAGATTTTCATCTTCCCCTAAAATACGGCAGTCGTGGTAGAAGCTGGTGAAGTCAGAGGCGAGTTCATTTAGGAATGTAATGACATGATGAGGTTCTCGACTCCTTGCTGAAGTAGCAATAGTGTCAGGAAATTTCAGCATGGTTTTAATCAAGGCAATTTCGGTTGGATGATCAAGCAGGCTTAAATCAACATCACCGGAAAAATCATACTCATCTTCAACTTTGCGAAGAATACTGGCAATGCGAGCGTGTGCATACTGAAGATAGAACACGGGATTTTTCTCGCCGGCTTCTTTAGCCTGGGCGATATCGAATTCAAGGTGCGTATTTGGAGAGCGCATCAGGAAGAAGAAGCGGGTTACATCGGCACCTACTTCATCCATCAGGTCATCAAGCGTTACGAAATTAGCTTTACGCGTACTCATCTTGAAGGGCTTTCCATCTTTCACCAATGTCACAAATTGATAGACAATCACATCAACTTTATCCGGGTCATAGCCCAGCGACTTGATCCCATTCATCACATCCGGATAGGTTGCAATATGATCGGCTCCAAAAACATCCACACACAGATCAAAACCACGATCCAGCTTGTTGGCGTGGTACGCGATATCCGGAAGTCGGTATGTTGGCTCACCGGTGCTTTTTACTAATACCGTGTCTTTTTCTTTGCCAAACTCGGTTGTTTTAAACCAAACGGCTCCCTCTTTATCGTAGGCGAGATCCAGCTCGCGGAGCTTTTCTATTGTTTCATCAATCTTTCCGTTTTCATACAGACTTCTTTCATTGAAAAAAGAATCCATCTTGATGCTCATCCGC
The DNA here is from genome assembly GCA_002694685.1 of Balneola sp. Taxonomy (NCBI): domain Bacteria; kingdom Pseudomonadati; phylum Balneolota; class Balneolia; order Balneolales; family Balneolaceae; genus Balneola; species Balneola sp. The sequence continues at coordinate 176,236 of NZMW01000010.1, read as the reverse complement.
TCAAGCGTAGCACTGATGTCTGCAAAAATTTCTTCTTCCGCTTTTTCTTTGAAGGGCTTTTCATCTTCAGCTGAAGTTAGTTCTCCTCCTTTTTCATCCATTAAAGCCTGTGCAATATTTTTGATGTATTCCCCTTCATATCCGCCTTCAGGAAATTCATTGTCTTTACCCAGCAGCTCTAAATACCGGGCACGTACACTTTCACCCAAAACACGCATTTGTCGGCCAGCATCATTGAAGTAGTACTCTCTTTCTACTTCGGCGCCGGTCCATTCCAGCAGGCGGGAAACCGTATCTCCCAAAACGGCATTTCGGCCGTGACCAACCGTCAAAGGTCCCGTTGGATTCGCACTTACAAACTCAACAAGTACACGCTTTTCTTTATTCGAATCTGATTTTCCGTAATCACTTCCCGCTTTCAAAATTTCAGAAAGCTCATCAAACAAGTACTCTTCAGCAAAACGGAAATTTATAAATCCTGGTCCGGCAATTTCTACGGCTGATATTTTTTTCTCATCGTATTCCAACTTATCAACAAGCCGTTGTGCAATTGCTCTTGGATTGTTGCGAAGTGGTTTGGCCAGCATCATAGCGATGTTGGTGGCAGCGTCTCCATGATCGGGTTGGTTGGGCTCCTCAATTCGGATTTCCGGTTTTTCTTCCAGCTCAAATTGATCCAGCGATTTGCTGATGATCTCGACTAAGTATTCTTTCATGAATGAATGGATTTCAAAATTCACTTTAAAGATAAGGGAAATGTGCCTTAGGATTCAGTTCTTTTAGCCTGAAATGGTAAAGATAAAAATGAGAAGCGCGATGATTAGAATAACCACGTAACCTTGCAGCATCAAAAATACTTTGAGCACGGTTTTCATGATGCTTTGCCCAAAAAACTCTCTCAGATAGCTGTACATATAGTAGAATAATAGGATGGTAGATGTCGCACTGATTCCTATAATCAATATTCTTAGTCCACCCGTTTCGGTATATATCAGCATAAAGTGGTCTGTTATTGCTCGCACTATAAATAGAAAGAATAAAACGGAGTGAAGATGTAAAGCGAGAACCAAAGACTCGATATAATTCTTGCCCTGTTTTCGATGAAGCAGATGAATAACACCTGCAAAAGCCGGTGCAAACAAAATGATAAATGACTTCATGAAATTCGTAAACTGTTCCTCATTCCCATCAAGGTCAAAAGAATTCATGAATAAAATGCTGTTCACTTCTGTAATGGAAAGCACAAAAAAGTAGAGCGCACTAAAGGTGAAGTAAACCCTAAAAGGAGATATGTAGCGCTGCCTTTTTCCGGCTAAATATTGCTTTGTGATATATCCGGGCTTCAGAAAAAGATCTTTTAGCGTTTTCAGCACGCGATTATCGATATTAAACAATGTATCGATAGAATCCTGGGTAACCGCCGTCAACGATAGCTTTCCTTCAAAAAACTTCTGACCACAATTAGCACAGAAGTTTCCGGCTTTTTGCGTTCCGCAATTCGGACAGCTTTTTTTTGTTGGTTCTGAGGCGGCTTTCATTCCCGAAAATAGCAAAGATTTGCTTTTTTCCTCCTTAAAAAAAAGAGCCCGTTGTTCACGAGCTCCTTTAATAATCAAAACAAAGTATGAATTATTGCTGCATCATAGCATCAACCAGTTGTTTGAACTGAGCGTAGGTTCTGGGATTATTTTCCAGTTTTGTGCCATTTATGTAAAACGTTGGGGTGGAGTTCACATTCAAATTAATGCCCTCTCTTTTATCCGCCATTACAATACGCTGCATGTCGGCTGAGTTCATATCATTTCGGAATTTTTCCATGTCAAGATCCAGGCTTTTGGCGTAGCCGATAAATATTGCTTCGGCATTTCCACGGGCCCACTGTTCTTGTCCGGCAAAAATCATGTCGTGCATTTCCTCATATTTTCCCTGCTCACGAGCCGCTTCAGCTACTCTTGAAGCTAATCCTGCATACTGGTGCATGCTCAATGGGAAATGCTTGGTGGTGATGGAGATTTTATCCCCGTACTCTTCTTTAAGTTGCTCTTCGATACTCACAAAATACTTGCAAGCCGGGCATTGGTAATCACTATATTTTACGATGTTGATTTCTGCATTTGAATCTTGAGCAAATACCGTTCCAGTAAATAATACTGCAAACAGACTGAGTAAGAATAATCCTCTTTTCATGTCGTCAATCCTTCCTTCTTCTTATGATGATTTACTTTATCAAAATGTCGCCTTAAGATACTACTCATTTTTTCAATTATCTGTGGAATCTCACTCACTTGATTCTCTTTTCCGAATGATAAACGTACAAACTCCCGAGCTTCTTGTTCACTTTTTCCAATAGCCGTCATTGTTTTGTTTGGCTTTTCTGAGCCGACCTGACACGCACTCCCTGTTGAGATAGCAAGCCCCGCCTGACTACACTCCAGCATAAAAAACTGTCCTTCCATCCCCGGTATTCGCAATCCTAAAATATTTGGGACATAATTGGAAGGGTGCTGTTCAACTACTATATCAAACTCCAATTTTCTCAACTCATCCAGCAGCTTTTCTCTGAATTCCAGAATTCGAAGCTGTTCATCTGTTCTATTTTGCGTGATCAGTTTGGAGGCTGTAGCAAAAGCAGCTACACTTGGCACATCGTTTGTTCCGGGCTTAAATTTCTTTTGGTTATCAGAATCCGGAAAAACAGGTTTCCAGCCTATCTTTGGGTTCATCCAAACAGCCCCACATCCTTTGGGACCATATATTTTGTGGCTTGAAATGGAGACCGCGTCTACATTTAATTTTTGAACATCAACAGGAATGCGCCCGAAGCTTTGTACGCAGTCACTGTGAAGCATTACTCCCCGATCCTGCAAATACTGCCCGATCTTTTCTAAGTCCTGAATGGTTCCAATTTCTGAATTCACATGTTGAATAGAGGCCAGAACCGTATCGTCCCGAACCAGTTCTTGTAATGCCTCAAAATCGATTTCTCCAAACTCAGTTACCGGAACAACCGATACTTCATACCCTTCATCCTTCAGCTTTAAGAAAAGATTGCGGACCGAAGAGTGTTCAATTGGCGTAGTAATGATATGCCCCGTTTTTTCTTCCAGCGAGTTCAACAAAGAATAAATAGCCAAAAAGCTGGACTCCGATGCTCCTGAAGTGAAGTACACATCTTTTGGACGAGCATTAATTGTACTTGCCAAAGTCTTTGCAGAGGCCTCTAAAATCTGCTTGGCCAAAGAACCCTCATCGTGCATACTGCTGGAATTTCCAAAGTAGTGCTTCGAAACGTTTACATACACCTCCAAAGCTTTGTCGCTGATGGGCGTTGTAGCAGCATGGTCGAGATATATCATCGATGATCGCTCTTATGATTAAAAAAAGGTATCTTTGTTGCCCTTTTAAAATAGACAAATAAAACGGCTGATTCACTTTTATGAACCAACTTGAGCTTAAAGAAATTCTGCGGCACGCTTTCAGTGAAGACATAGGAATGGGAGACCTCACTTCGGATTCCATTTTTCCTCAAAATCAATTTGGTAAAGGAGTTTATACCGCTAAAGCTGATGGGGTTTTAGCGGGACTTGAAATCATTGAGCTTGGGTATGAACTTTTGGGAGAAGCAGCTAACGTTTCTTTTCACAAGAACGATGGAATGCCGGTTAAAAAAGGTGAGATAATTGCCGAGGTTGAAGCACCCGTCAGAGTGTTGCTTTCAGCTGAAAGAGTCATTTTGAATCTAATTCAGCATTTAAGCGGCATTGCAACTTCAACCCGACAGGTTATTGAAAACTTGGGCGACTCTACTATTACAATCACCGATACACGGAAAACACTACCCGGCTTGCGAGCACTTCAGAAGTATGCTGTGCGATGTGGCGGTGGCCGAAATCACCGCTTCCGGCTTGATGATGGAGTCATGATTAAAGACAATCACATTAAAGCCGCAGGAAATATTAAGAGCGCTGTAGAGTTAGTCAGGTCCCGTGTTGGGTATATGGTAAAGATTGAAGTAGAAACGGAAAATAAGCAGCAGGTGTTAGAGGCTGTGAAAGCTGGTGTTGATGTCATTATGATGGATAACAGATCACCTGAAGAAGTAAAAGAGTTGATGGCTTTGATACCTGATGAGATCCTTGTTGAAGTTTCAGGAGGAATCACCCCGGAGAATATTTCAGCTTACAAAGGTTGTGGCGCTGATGTTATTTCTCTTGGCTGGTTGACCCATTCTGTTAAGGCCTTAGACATCAGCTTTAATCTGGAATAAGCCGCTGGTTGATAGGCACGAATTCATTGGTTTTTTTATTAACTTTGATCTTATTCAATAACTTGTATTAAAATAGCTTCAAATCCGGTTATCGGTTTTGTGGCAAATGTGAGTGTTATGGAAGTTTTAGATGTTTTAGAAATTGAGTCAAAAGTATCCCTTCCAAAGAGATACAGCGAGCTTTCTGTGGAAGAAATGGAAGCCCGTATTCTTGAGATCAAAGCTAAATTTGGTGATCGCCTTTTCATCCCCGGACACCATTATCAAAAGGATGAAGTCATTAAGTTTTCTGATGCTCGTGGCGACTCTCTGAAGCTTGCTCAAATATGTGCTGAAATGCCCGATGCTGAATTTATCGCTTTCTGCGGAGTTCACTTTATGGCAGAAACAGCAGATATGCTTACCAAGCCGAACCAAAAAGTTATACTCCCTGATTTACGCGCCGGTTGTTCCATGGCCGACATGGCTGATATTGATCAAACCGAAGCGGGTTGGAAAAAAATGCAGGACATTTGGGGTGATACGATTCTGCCGCTGACCTACGTCAATTCTACAGCCGCTATAAAAGGATTTGTTGGAAAGCACGGTGGAGCTACCGTCACCTCCTCTAACGCTAAGAAAATGCTGGAATGGGCCTTCACCCAAAAAGAGCGTATTCTATTTTTACCTGATCAACATTTAGGGCGAAATACTGCTTTTGATTTAGGAATTTCTCTGGATGAAATGGCAATTTATGCTCCCTTGGAAGGAAAATTTGAGTACGAAGGTGATTTCGATAATGTGAAAGTGATCCTCTGGAAAGGTCACTGCTCTGTTCACGAGAAGTTTAATATCAAGCATATCGAAAATCTCAGAAAGCAAGAGCCGGACATGAAAATCCTGGTTCATCCGGAATGTACTTATGATGTCGTCCAAGCTTCCGATCTCGACGGCTCAACCAGTTTCATTATTGATACTATCGAGAATGCTGAGCCCGGTTCTAAATGGGCCATCGGTACCGAAATGAACCTCGTAAATCGATTGGCTGAAGAAAACCCGGATAAGAAGATTGTTTCTTTGAACCCTTTCATGTGTCCTTGTTTAACCATGAATCGCATTGATCTTCCTCATTTATTATGGTCACTGGAGAAGCTCGAAAAAGGGGAAGTGGTTAATCAAATCACGGTTCCTAAGAACGTAGCTGAAAATGCGGTGCTTGCACTGAATAGGATGCTTGAGCGGTCTTAAGCTGAGTTTCCTTTGCGTCATTCCTGCGAAGTCAGGAATCTGGGATTGATTAAACGTCCAGATCCCGGTTTTCGCCGCGATATGACTTTTCCAAAAACAACTGCTCCATCTTTAAGCCGGAACACAATCCCATAATTCTCAGTACATCTTTTCGTTAGCTAACCCTTAAACCTTCCTTCAAAAATTAGTACATTCAGGAAACGCAGTTCAATGATGAGAAACAGACCGCTATTATTTTCCCTATTTATCGTTTTATGCCCTCTTTTCGCCTTTGCCCAAGGTGGACAGCAAGCTGCAGATAACTCCCTCTTGCCGGAAATTAACCCCCAGGATATTGAGATTAGAAGTGAGTTTCAGGCTCGCTTTCCCGGATTAAGAAGACAACCTATTCTGGGCTTTAACCCAACCCCGCGTGTATTCCAAATTGACCCAAACAGAATGCCTTTCATGGAAACGCGGGATGAGTCCGTTGCAGATATTTCAATCACCCAATTGGGACGGCCCGACCCGCCCACAAGGTCTGTCCTAACAAACCCAAGCCGAATTAATGCATACCTCCGCGGTGGCTTCGGAAGTTTTATTTCACCCGAACTAAACGGATATGGGTTTTATAAGCTCAACGACAAAAGTCTTGTTACAGCTGATATAAATCTCCGTGCCTCAGATGGTCATTTAGACTCACAGGAAAGCGGCTTCCGATATATGGACGCCAATGTAAAGTACATCACCAAGCTGAAGAATGATCTTAAGCTTGTTGTAGATGCTGGAGCGCTCAACGACTTCAATTACCTTTTCAACCTGAATGAAAACAATTTTCAGCAAAATTTTATAGGAGAAACTTCCGATAAGACTTATACCGGCGGTAGTGGACAAGTTTCTCTTCAAAAAACAAAAAATACGCTAGACGGCTGGCAACTTAGCGCTGGAGGTAATTTGTTTAGCACTACTCTTGATGCGGGGAATTCAGGCCTTTCCGGAGACCTTACCGAACGAGTTGGGCATGCTACTTTTTCCTACTACTGGCCTGGTAATCACATTTATGAAACTTTTGATGTTACTGCCAGTGTAGAAGGTGGCAATTATGAAAACGATGCTATTGGTTCTCAAAACTGGATTGACGCCAAGGCTTCTATAGAGTACGAGCGCCTTTTTAACTTCAGTACAAGAATTAGTGGTAAAGGCGGCATCGAATATATTTCAGATCCTTTTTCGAGCAAGTTTTTCTTTACTCCGGAACTGGAGATCAAGCATAACCTAAATAATGCCCTTTCCATTAAAGGAACAGCTTTTGCCCGTCCTGAGATACAGACCATCCAGCAAAACCATCAGTTTAATCGTTTCCTAAATGTTCAAACCCAGTTGCAACACGCTTATAATGTGGGCGCTACTGGAGAGGTGAACTTCCAGCTTTTTGATGGAAACCGTGTATTTGGAGGTGCTAATTATCGGTTTGTTAGAGACTATGCATATTACCAGCGTCAGAATATTGCCCCATCTAATACTTCCGGCTTTTATGATGTGATATATGACAACGCCAATATCTTTGAGTTTTATGCCGGAGCGAGCCAACAACTGGTGCCTGAAAAATTCTGGTTTGATGGAAAAGTTTACTTCCGTAGCCCAAAATTAGATGGGGGTGGAAACATTCCTTATGAAGAGAAACTCGGCATCGAAGGAGCTATTTCTTATAAAGTAGTAAAAGCACTTACAATTAACAGTTGGGCAGAATATATTGGTGCTCGAAGAGCGCCTTCTGCAAACTCAGATTTAAGTGCTTTCGTATTGCTTAATGCGGGCGCTGAATATCAATTTAATGAGACATTTGGCGTGTATGCAAAGTTGCTGAATATTCTGGGACAACAGTATGAAGTGTGGAATGGATATCAGGAACGACCATTTCAAATTTTTGGCGGGTTAACAATTAAATTCTAAAATATTATGACAAACGAATTTTTAGAAACTTTGGGGATTATCATTCGTGATCAAATTATCATGAAAAACTCCGTAGAAATAGACGGACTGGGTACATTTAAGGCGGTTCATCACAATCAGAAACAAGAAAAAAAGCCGGATGGCACCAATGTGATGGTCCCGCCAAAAGATACTGTTGAATTTACAGCTGAAAATAAGGGGTAGGTTATGCATATAGATCATTCAAAATTAGTTGAATTATTGACCGATGCTTCGGGGATTGAGAAGGATAAAGTTGAAGAGCAACTTTCAGAGCTTGTAGCAGAAATTCAAGAGGCGATTGCTGAAGGCGATGCCTATGAAGTGGACGGGCTTGGTGTTTTTAGCGGAATTGGGAATAACGTCATATTTATCCCCGCTGATGAGCTGGCTACCGAAATTAATTATAAGTATGTAGGGATGGAGCCCATTGAGCTGGAATCAGGTTCTGTGTCTGACGAGGACTCTACAGAAGACGATCCGGAAATAGCAACGGACAGTGATTCTGGTGATGAGGATGACCCTTTCGGCGGATTATTAGATGACGAAGATGGTGATGATGAAGTTGAAGATCCTGATGCTTCTTTTTCTCTTGATGTGCCAACACAGGACGAAGGTGAAGAAGAGCATGAAGATTTGGAAGCTGGGGAAGAGGAGGATGCTCCATTTGACTTAGCTGACGAAGAAACCGATGAAAATGAAGAAGATTTAGAAACAGAAAGTCCCGGCCCTGATAAGTGGGGAATTGATACCTACAAAGATGACTCGGACGCCGGCATGTTTTCGGGACTTTTAGGTGATAAAAAAGAAGACCCTGCTCCACAAGCTGAGGAAGAGGATGACGATGATTTAGACAACATCTTTGCAGAATCTGACGATGAGGATGATTTAGAAGCTCAGATAAATAAGCAGCTAAGTGATGAGAAAATTGAAGATTCAAAAGACGACCTAAAGGACGTTTTTGCTGAAGAGGAAGAAGATTTTGATGATGACCCTTTCGAATCCTTAGAAGATGAGCCTGATGATTCGAACGATAAAGAAGAGGTTGTCCCCGTGATTACCAACCTTGCTTCCGATGCGGCTAAAAAGAAGCGCGAGGAAGAGGCACAAGAAGATTCAACAGAAGAGGAAGACGACAGTGCCAGTTCGAAGCGCACTAAACCTTCTCGGGATACCGCTAGCCCCGTTTTATTATGGGTTATTCTTATTATTGTGATTTTTGCTGGCGGCACATATGCACTTGGATACTTTGGGGTCGTGAATATTCCTGGTGTTACTCCGGAGCCTCAGATTGCTGCCACTCAACCTCAACAACCGGCTCCACAAACTCAGCAACCTGTTCAGCAAGAATCAACGCCGCCTGTTCAAGAAACCGAGCCTGAAAATCAGGAGCCCTCACAACCTGCAGAGCCTCAGCCAGGTGAGGAACAGCCCGCTGCGGAACAACCGACTGAGACTCAAGTATCAGAGAGTAGTGCGACTGCCCCAGACGGTCAGCCCAAATATGGACTGCGCGGAGTTTCGACCTCTGCGGCAAATGACGGTTACACCATTGTCGTTTTCTCTTTAAGTAAAGAAGAAAGTGCCCGGGCAAAATTAAATGAACTTAATAACGATGGCTACCGAGCTCTTTTAGCTTCTATTCCATCTCAACAATATGGACAGCTCTGGCGCGTAAGTTTAGGGCAGTTTGAATCGTTGAGGACAGCGGCTTTAGCGGCAGAAACGCTCGAGTCTCCATTTTCAGAAAACTATTTTATTACTAAAATTAAATAAACATCATCATCTACATGCACCAATTGCTGATTTTTTTGCAGGACACCATGCCGGCAGACTCTCTCATTAATATGCAGGAAGAGACTGTCTCATTTTTTGACCTCATGTTAGAAGGCGGAATCTTAATGATTCCTATTTTTCTCCTCTTTGCAATAGCTTGTTATGTGATTGCAGAACGCTGGATTGCTTTAAATAAATCTCACGTAGAGCCTGAAAAATTCTTGGCCACCATCGAAAGTATGCTTAAATCCGGTAAGGGCGGGGCTTCCAATGCAATGGATTATTGCGATGAGTTTGACAAACCTATTGCCCGAATTATTAAAGCCGGTATTAAGCGCTTAGGCCGCCCAATTCGCGATATCGAAGATGCTATCGACAATGCTGGTAAAAAAGAGATCTTCTTTCTTGAAAAAAGAATGAACTGGCTTGCCACCGTTGCTGGTGTAGCCCCGCTTCTTGGATTTACAGGAACTGTTACCGGTATGATTGAAGCTTTTATGGATATTCAATCTCTACAAGGAAATGTAAACCCCAGCGTTCTTGCAGGTGGTATCTGGGAGGCACTAATTACTACAGCTGCCGGGTTAATTGTTGGATTGATTGCATATGGTTTCTACAATTTTCTGTTAGGTAAAATAAACCGTTCTATTTTCGAACTTGAGAATGCCTCAGCTGATTTCCTTGACTTGTTACAATCTCCCGCATCTAAAAAAGAAGGGTAATTACCATGGGACGAGATTTTAGAAGTGGTGACAAAAAACTTGTGCCTCTATCCCTTTTCTCTCAGTCTTCATTGACGGATATTGTGCTCTTACTGCTTATTTTCTTCTTACTTACTTCCTCTTTTGTAACCAATTTTGGGATTCGTGTTGAAGTACCAAAAGCGGAAAGTAGCGCGGCTACTGAACCTCAGTTTATTTCTGTTGCCGTAACTAAAGATGGCCAATTTTATGTAGATGGAGACTTAACCGCACGAGGATCTTTAGCCACAGCTATAAGAAATGCGCGAAATAATAAGCCACAGGGTACCGTTGTATTACGTGCTGACAAAGACGCTAAAGTAGATGATGCCGTTCGCGTAATGAATGTCAGTAAAGCGTTAAACCTCAAAATTGTAATGGCAACCGAGCAAGGCTCTTAGCATAATGGCACGATCAAGATTCACAGAAAGCGACCGGTTTGCCCTTTATATAACTCTTGGTATTAATACGGTTCTTCTGCTTTTCTCGCTTTGGTTCACGCTTGATATGAATAGCAATGCTCGTCCATCATACATTGAAGTTGAGTTTGGAGAATTTAAAACCGGTCAGCTTGCTGAGTATTCTGAAGTAAAAAATGAACAGGTTGCCCAACGTCCTAACCCTTCAGAAGTAGAACCTGATGAGCCCGTTGAAGAGGCTCCTGAGCCAGATGAAACCCCTCAGACTCCAACTGAAGAAAATACTAAGCCTGTTGATCTCCCTGACCAAGTCGAGGAGGTTGTTGAAGAGGCCGTTCAAACTCCTGAAACTGAAGAAATAGACCCCAACCAAGAGCAGACGGAAGTTCAGGAAGAAGAAATTGAAATTCCTCCAGTTGCCCAAGAAAATCAAACAGCTCAAGAAGGAGCCAAGGAAAGCGGAGATGTTGATGGTGCTCGTGGTGATATGAACTCCGATCAGGGTATTGGGAATGATGAAGAGAAAACTTCACCCTATGAATTAAAATGGGAGGGTGAAATTGATCGTGCTCCCATGGTCCAGCCTCTCCCGGAAAATAACTCTAATACAGAGGGTGTAATTACCGTTCGTTTTGAAGTCCGTCCGGATGGAACCGTAGGACGCATTATCCCCATTAAAAAAATGAATCCAGAGCTGGAGCGAGAAGTAATGAGTACCCTCCGAACCTGGCGTTTTTCCCGATTACCTGGTGGTGTTCCTCAGCAAACACAGTGGGGTACCATTACCTTTAGGTTCGTATTTAATTAATCCTCACCGTCTTCCTTTTCTGATGTCTTCGAGTCTTCGGAGCCGTGTCTCGTTTCTTTTTTGGGGTTTAGTCCCGAACGTACATGCAAATCTCTTTGCGGGAAAGGAATTTCAATTTCATATTCACGGAATTTCCTGACAATTGCCTTATTGATCTCTGTTCGTATCCTGGGGTAATTCTTAACATCCGCAATCCAGACTAAAAGCTTCATGTCCCAGGAAGACTCCCCAAACGCCTTAAACTGAATGTCATATTTGGGAGATTTCAAGACGTTCTTATTCTCTTCGGCGACTTCTTTCAGGGCTTTTAACACCATATCTAAATCCGAGCTATACGAAACGCCCACTTCTATACCGAGGCGATAGGTTGGATCTCCATGCGAATAGTTTATCACGCTGGTGGAAACAAACTCTGAATTTGGCACAATGATTGAAATGTTATCCAGCGTTCGGATTTTGGTCGCCCGGATATTAATCTCAATCACGTCCCCTTCAATATTATTTACCATAACCCGATCGCCAACTGATATGGGCCGTTCGAAAAGCACTATCAAACCAGATATAAAGTTTGAGGTCACGTTCTGAAGACCAAAACCAATTCCAACCGACAAAAACCCAAATACAACGGCTAGCCCCGTCATATCTATTCCTAAAAACTGAAAAGAGATAAAAACTCCAATCACCACAATAACATACTGCGATATTCTGGATAAGGTATATCGAAGGCCAGAATCCATGGCGAAACGCGGGAGAATTTTCTTATTTAATACCCCTTTTATAATAGATGCCAAGTATGAAAATCCCACCAGCAACAGAACAAAAACCAAGAGCTTCATAAATGTAACAGGAGTGTTCTGAAGCGTAAATAGCTGAACCTGCAGCAAGTCCCAGATATAAATAAATACTTCAGATATAGAGTACTCCCTCGGGTCAGGAATATTCAAACTATCCGTTCCTATCAATCCACTATCGGGGACCAGAGAATCTACTTGTGTTGGTGTTGTTCGTGGTATTTGTTTCATAGCTGGAAATGTAATGTATAATTATAAAAAACCATGAGCTTTCTTAAACAGTAATTAGTACGCTTTTTATACTTCAAAAAAAGAGGCCAACCTATGGCTGACCTCTTTGAAAATTACTGCTGAATTTGCCTGCAGACTTTATTTTAGTTCTGCCTTCGGAGCTTTCCAGATCTCATCATTATAATCATTAATGGTTCGGTCACTGGAGAACTTGCCAATATTAGCTGTATTCAAGATGGCTTTTCGGTTCCACTCTTGTTGATCTTTAAACAATTCAGAAACTTCTTCCTGCTTGTTTACATAGGCTTCGTAGTCAGCGAGAACCATAAAGTAGTCTCCCTGATGAAGTAGAGCATTTATTATTGGCTCAAAAAGCTCCTTATCACCATCACTAAAGAATCCTTCGCGGATTTGGTCTAGCGCCTGCTTCAATTCCTCATTGGCATTGTAGTAATCCCAGGGATTGTAGCCTTGGCGCCTAAGTGCTTCTACGTCTTCTTCTTCCAGCCCAAAGATGAAGATATTGTCGTCGCCCACCTCTTCCTTGATTTCAACATTGGCTCCATCAAGTGTCCCGATGGTGAGCGCACCGTTGAGGGCAAACTTCATGTTTCCAGTTCCGGAGGCTTCCATTCCCGCAGTTGATATTTGCTCGGATAGATTTGCAGCCGGAATCAGTTTCTCAGCCAGTGTTACGCTGTAGTTCTGAAGGAATACACACTTCAGCTTTTTATTTACTTCGGGGTCGTTATTAACCACTTCAGCTATGCTGTTAATTAGCTTAATATGAAGTTTGGCCATCGTGTATCCCGGAGCAGCTTTACCGGCAAAAATCACGGTTCGTGGAGAAATATCCAGATCCGGGTTTTCTTTCAAGCGGTTATACAGTGTAATTACATGTAGTGCTGCCATCAGCTGCCGCTTGTACTCATGAATACGTTTAATCTGGATATCAAACATGGAGTTTGGATCTACATCCAGATTGTTATGTTCTTTGATATACTTTGCAAGCCGCTTCTTATTCTCAACTTTGATATCAGCAAACTTCTTCTGGAATGTCTTGTCTTCTGCAAACTCGTTGATCTTCTTAAGTTCATCGAGATCGGTAATCCAGTCGTCTCCTATTTTATCTGAAATCAAATTGGAAAGCGCTGGATTACACTGCTTCAGCCAGCGGCGAGGGGTAATTCCATTAGTTTTATTGGTGAATTTATCCGGATACATCTCATCAAAGTCCTTGAACATCGAGTCCTTCAGCAACCGAGAGTGCATAGCTGCTACTCCGTTTACTTTTCGTGCTCCTACAATTCCAAGATGTGCCATATGCACAACCGGGTTTTCGCCTTCGCTTACGATACTCATTCGGCTTTGGAGATTTTTATCATCACCCAGCTTAATTTTTACATCGTTCAGGAAGCGTCGGTTAATTTCGTAAATGATATGTAAATGACGCGGCAGTAGATTTCTAACCAGTGAAACTGGCCATTTTTCCAAGGCCTCAGGAAGTAAGGTGTGGTTGGTATATGCCATCGTTTCAACGGTTATATCCCACGCCTTTTCCCAATCCATGTGTTCTTCATCAAGCAGATATCGCATCAACTCTGGAATGGCCAGATTTGGATGGGTATCGTTACACTGAATGGATACTTTTTCAGGAAATTTGGTGAAGTCTGAGGACTGCTTCTTGAAGCGTCGGATGATATCCTGCATCGAGGCTGAAACGAGGAAGTATTCCTGTTTCAATCTAAGCTCTTGCCCTACAAACACCTTGTCGTTCGGGTAAAGCACGCGGGAGATATTTTGCTCCAGCTGGTTATCACGAACCGCATCAATGTACTGACCCTGGTTAAAGCTCTTTAGGTCAATTCCAGCAGAGGATTCCGCCTTCCACAACCTCAGATAGTTTACAATGCCATTATCATATCCCGGAATAGGAGTGTCATAGGCTACCGCTTTTACACGGTGCGTATTTTCCCAATTATAGTGGGTATTTCCATTGCTGGATTTAACCGTTCCCTGGTTTCCATAAAATTCTACGGGATATTGAACTTTTGGGCGAACCGTATCCCACGGGTTTCCATATTTCAACCAAAGGTCAGGCCGCTCAACCTGAAAGCCATCCTGAATTTTCTGATAAAAAATTCCATAATCATAACGGATACCATGCCCAATCGCAGGAATTCCCAAGGTTGCCATTGAATCGAGGAAGCAAGCCGCAAGGCGACCAAGCCCACCGTTTCCAAGTCCGGCATCCCATTCTTCATCACGAATGTCTTCGTATGAAAGACCCAGATCGTCTAACGCGTCGGCTACCGTATCACGCACATCCAGATTTACCAGCATGTTATCCAACAGTCGGCCAATTAAGTACTCCATTGATAGGTAGTACACCCGCTTGGCGTTGGTTTTATAGAAATGCTGCTGTGTGTCCAGCATGCGGTCGTTGAGGCGATCCATAATGGTCATCGCCACACTTCGGTACTTATCCCAGCTTGTGGTGGAAAATTCATCCTTTGCCAGTGTATGGCGCAGGTGTAATTTAATATCTTCGCGAAGTGAATCTTTATCCATTCCGGATCTGATATTCACTCCATTTGTTTTCTTTTTACTCATAAAATCGTTGATTAATTTTTTCTATCCTCTGAAAACTGAAAGTTGAGTGTTGATAGACTGTCGATATTTTTACTTCCTCAGCCGATCAACTTCCAACTTTCATTATCCATCTTCTTTAACATAAATGCCTAAATCAGGCTCAAATTTGGGTCGGGTTAGGTTTGCCGGAAATCCGAGCTTATGAAACGACTCATAGGCATTAATTGCAACAAAATCCTGATTAAAAACACCAAAAACACTGGAACCGCTTCCGCTCATACTGGCATACTCTGCTCCAAATTCGTACAGCTGATCTTTCAAATTACCCACTAAATGGTGGCGCGGAAATACGACTTTTTCCAAGTCATTCATTAACAAATATCTCCATTCTTCGGGCTCTTCATCCAAAAGTACATTCTTCAATGAAAAGTCAGGTTCCGGGTTTGGTTCACAATATTGATATGCTTCGGCTGTGCTGCTTTCAATATCAGGGAAAACGGTAACAACCCAGGCATCAGGCTGTATATCTAATTCTTCAATTTCATCCCCTAAACCAGTTGCGAAGCCTGTTTTTCCCTTAATGAAAAATGGCACATCTGCCCCAAGCTTTCCTCCGAGCCTCATCAAGTCTTCCTGATTCAATCCCAGATTAGCAATTTTATTCATCATCCGGAGCGTGGTTGCAGCATTACTGCTTCCGCCACCCAGGCCCGCACCTGCCGGTATATTCTTCTCCACTTCTATGTAGAACTCGTCTTTTAGTCCGGCTTCATCCTGAAGTAACTTAAGCGCCTTCACAATTAGATTGGAGTCATCCACAGGAATTTTCTCATCGCTCATTACTAATTCCATGCGGGGGGCGTGCTTCACTTCAAACCGGTCATTCCACTCCAAAAAGCAAAAGCCGGTTTCTATGGTATGATAACCATTATCGAGCCTTTCCAGCACATTAAGGCCCAAATTAATTTTAGCGTATGAATTTGAAATCCAGAGATCTGCCATTACTTCAAAAATTCGTCTTTGTGTTCCATCATAAATTCAAATGCTGCATCATGTTCATTGGGAATGTCTCCATTCAGGATCGCTTCCTTAACAGCATCTTTTACATCGCCTACCGTTCGGGAAGGTTTAATTTCCAATGCCTTCATAATCTCTTCTCCTGAAAGCGGATTCTTCCATTTTCGAATGCGGTCTTTTTCCTCCACTTCCTGAATACGCCGCTCTACATAGTCAAAGTTCTTTTGATAGCGCTCCTGCTTATAATCGTTCTTCGTGGTGATGTCTGCCCGGCATAACTTCATCAAATCATCGATATCCTCACCCGCCTCATAAATTAACCTGCGGATGGCACTATCCGAAACTTCATCCGAAACCAAAGCAATAGGGCGGAGGTGTAATCGCACCAGCTTTCTCACATACCTCATACGTTCATCTAAAGGAAGACCCAAGCGCCTGAAGATTTTCTTGGTCCACTTTGCACCCAATGCATCATGGCCGTGAAAAGTCCACCCGGCTTCTTTATGAAACCGCTGTGTCGGAGGCTTCGCAATGTCGTGCATAATAGCGGACCAGCGCAACCACAGGTCGGCATCCATTTCAATTACATTGTCCAGAACCTGCAGGGTATGCCAAAAATTGTCTTTATGGCGAACACCATTTACTTCTTTCACGCCATGTAAATTATACATTTCGGGAAAGAACTCTTTGAGGAGTTCTGTCTTAAAGAGCATCGTGAATCCTAAGGAAGGATTATCACTGAGAATAATTTTATTCAGTTCTTCAATAATACGCTCTTTAGAAATGATGTTAATCCGCTCCGACATTTTTGTGATGGCATCGAAGGTTTCTTCCTCAATTCTGAAGTCCAGCTGAGATGCAAATCGAATAGCCCGCATCATCCGCAAGGGGTCGTCATCAAACGTCTGCTCTGGATCGATAGGTGTTCGAATGAGCGACTGCTCCAAATCATTCATCCCATTAAATGGGTCGTTAAGCGCACCGTAATCTTCTTTATTGAGTGACCAGGACAGCGCGTTGATTGTCAGGTCTCGGCGAAGCTGATCATCTTCAAGTGTGCCATCTTCTACCAGTGGTTTGCGTGAATTTTTGCGGTAGCTCTCTTTTCGGGCGCCTACAAATTCGAGTTCTAAATCACCCGTTTTAACCTGAGCTGTTCCAAACTGATTATATACAGCCAGGGATGAGCCTTTGATTTTATCGGAAACTTTGCGCGCGAGATTAATTCCCGAGCCAACTGTAACAAAGTCGATGTCGATATCTCCTGATTTTGAGCGGCCGAGATAGTAGTCACGTACATAGCCCCCAACAACATATACGGGGCTTTCTAATTCCTGCGCCGCTTCACTGATGATATTGAATACGGTTTGGTGTTTTTTCGGTATGTTCTGCATGTGTTTCAAAGCATTGCAAAGATAGGAATGTTCACGATTGCTTTCAGATAAGAACTAAGATATTTTAAATGGGGTCAATTCAAGAATTAGGACCTGCTCAACAAATTAATAGTTTATGGCAAATGCAAAAAAATGGGTGATTGCTACCAACGGTACAAAATATGCCAGCGAGGCTTTAAAATATGCAGCCGGACTGTATCGTGACCTCCGCAACGAGCCGGAAGTTTACATACTAGTTGTAGCTATAAATGACGATGCCTTGACCGAAGCTCAGGCAATCGTAGAGCTGGCAAAATATACGTTCGAGGATATTGCCGGAAAAGAAGGGGCATTAACGCCTTACGTTGAAATCGGCGAGCCCGGCAAAGTTATCATTGATCAGATGAATGCGCTGGAAGCAGACCACTTGTTCATTGGCGGCGCTGATTTTAAGTGGGATGTAAACGAAGATGGGCCGGGCGGAATCAGTAATTATATTATCGAGCATATTTCAGGTGGAGTAACCATCCTTAAATAATGGCTAGGAGAAATAAGCCTTGACCTTTTTTATCAGGCCCTTCTTCTTTTGTTCTCCATTTTTAAGGTTTTTCCTTTCGTGGACGCTACAGCTTTGACACGCATATACTTCTTCACCATTCTTTAATTGAACCTCTCTAAGTTCTACAATAAAGCCACCTAAAATACGGGGCTTTCCTTCTTCAGCTTGGCAAAAATAGCATTTACGGCTAGTATTACTTTCTGAGTTGCTCACAATTTGATTACTTTTCTTTCTTCTTCTTAACTAATACGAGTTTTTATCCGTTCTGGATTTAAAACTCAATAACAAAACCAACTTTTAGTATGTTTATTGTAATATTAAGAGTGATGGAAGTTGAATTTGTTTCAAAATGCTTCTAATGTTTGTTTTCTTTATTCTATTTTAGCTCAATAATCAGTTAGCAATCTTCGAAGTATAATTCTGTGACATTAGATCTTTTTGAACCAACAGCCATCACCCAAAAAGACAGGGTAAACCATGCTATGGGAGGGGAGTTACCTCCTCATGAGCCTGGGGTTTATACCATGTATGACAAGCGTGATCAAGTTCTTTATGTGGGAAAGGGTAAAGATCTTCAGCAGCGAATTACTTCTTACAGATATTCCAAGTCTAAGAAAGTACAGCGGATGATTGCTCACCTTGAGCGCATCAGTTATGAAGTTTGTAATTCCGAAACCGATGCAATTCTGTTAGAGAACTTGCTCATCCGCTCACTGAGGCCTCCATTTAATCACGCCAACAAAAAGCCGGAAACCTATTACTATATTTCTACTGCACGTCGTGGAAATAAAAAAGAGTTTCGTTTATCTATGCGCGTTCTTGATGACTTTCCGGAGGTTTACGGATGCTTCAAGGGTCATCTTAAAACAAGAAAAGGGCTGGGGGCTTTACTCAAACTTCTTTTTGTTCAAGAGACAGATATCACCAGTGCTCATTACCTTCCCAGCCAGCTGCTGAATAGAATCACCCCACAAAAATTTCAGATTCGAATAGATGATCAGACGGGTTTGCTGGTCGATCAGTTTCTAAAAGGGTCTTCTAGCTTACTTGCCGATCAATTAGAAGAGCGTGTTATGGGTTTGGACTTTCGAGACCGGTTTACGGAAAATTATTTCGACAATGAGCTGGAGATACTCCGGATGTTTTTTACGCTTGGGCCACAACGAAATTTCCGAATGAAAAATGAACTCGGCCTTCACTCAGAACTCATCAACCAAGATGATATAGATGATCTTTTAGCGCTCATGAAAGGCTAAAATTCTTCTATCCAGTCAAAGTAGTCTTTCAGCTCTCCTTTTGCGTCACGGTTCTTTCCGGTTTTAGTTTCTGCTGTTTCAGGAAACTCATCGGGAAAGAAGAATATGGCTCCTAGTAAAATCTCTCGTTTAGGTATGCCCAAGAACTCCAGCACTTTAGGCTTTCTAAGGCAACCGCCTGAAGACCAGTAATTTATAATTCCTTCCTCTGTCGCAGCCAATAAAAGGTTTTGAATAGCAGCTCCTGTTGCCGCAATATGCTCCATGTTTTTAACATTGGGATGAAATTTGCGGCTAAGAGACCTCGACTTTTCGGGCAGCCATGTTGCCAGAATCAATCCATCTGCTGCAGCCAGCATTTGCTTGATTCCATCACTTGCCTTCATGGGCTTATCCTGATTGAACGCCTCAAGCAAATCACGACATGTCTTAGATTCCAACGCATGAAACCTCCACGGTTCTGCTCCCTTTAATTTCTCATTGCGGTGATGTACCGCACTTTGATAATGAAAAGGGGCCAAACCTGCCAGCTCAGCCAGCTCTTCCATGGTTGACTTGAATTCTTTCCCCTTTGTTACCGGTAGCGGATTGTGAGGATCAACTCTAAGCTTAAGTGTTTGTCGTTTTCTAATCGATTCTTGTGTGCTCATGAATGCTAAAAAGGTAGAATATTATAAATAATGGCTGCTAAACCTGCCCCTAAAACCGGGCCCAACACAGGGATCCAAGAGTAGCCCCAGTCATTGTTTGCTTTTTGCTTGATGGGAAGGAGTGCATGCATAATTCGGGGTCCCAAATCTCGCGCCGGGTTTATGGCATAGCCCGTCGTTCCTCCCAAAGATAAACCAATCCCCAATACCAGCAATGCAACAGGGAGAGCACTGATAGCGCCTAAACCAACTTCAGGTTCTGCTAAGTAGAGTACGCCTATCACCAAGATAAACGTCCCAATAATCTCAGAGAGCAGATTGCTTTTTGTATTTCGTATTTCAGGAGCTGTACAAAATGCCGCCCGTTTCGTTGGCCCATCTTCAGTCTCATCAAAATGGTCTTTATACTGCAAGTAAACGACAACCGAGGCCAGCATCGCCCCACTAAATTGACCTAAAATATAATACCAAACCCGATCCCAGCTAAACATATCTACAAAAGCCAGAGCCAGAGTTACTGCAGGATTAATATGAGCCCCGCTTATTGCCGCTGATGTAAAAACACCTACAAAAACTCCAATTCCCCATCCCCAGGTAATTACTATCCAGCCACTGCCGCTACCTTTTGTCTTCTCAAGCACAACATTGGCAACCACTCCATTCCCCAACACGATAAGCATGAAAGTCCCCAGTAATTCACCGCAGAATTCAACCCACATAGCTATTCTTTTTCGTTTAGGATATAGTTACTCGCCAAGGCTTTATATTCTTTCACTTCCTGTTCAACCCAGGCATCATCTTTGCCAAATTCCTCTGCTAAAATCCTACCAACTTCCGGAGCCATCTCCACACTGGCCTTGGCATCTAATAACAGGGCCCGGGTTCTCCGGGAAAGAAAGTCTTCGATGGTTTGAGCCATCTCATGTCGCACAGCCCAAACTACTTCTGCCTTAATGTAGGGTAGGTCGGGGTGAAGTTGTTCGGCCTGTGATTTATCTTTTTCTATCAGATTTTGCAGAGCGACTTTATCTGAGCCATATACAAACAAGTGATCATCTCTATCTACATTTTTGAGCCATCCGTGAATTCTTAACTCTTTGGTAGGCGTTTCTTTTACATCTAATCCTGCCACCATTGCTGCCTGATCAATTGTATCCTCGGCCATCTTCCTATAGGTCGTCCATTTTCCTCCCGCAATTGTCACCAAGCCTGATTCTGAAACCTGAATATGGTGGCTTCTGGAAATCTCTGATGTGTCTTTAGCATCTGGCGGCTTAACAAGAGGACGGATTCCGGCAAACACACTTTTTACGTCTTTTCTAGTTGGATTTTTAGTGAGATATTTGGCCGCATGCCTCAGTACAAACTCAACTTCTTCTTCCAGAGCAATCGGCTCTAGCGTTGCTTTTTCAACGGGGGTGTCTGTAGTTCCTACGATAACTTTGTCGTGCCAAGGCACAGCAAAAAGTACGCGCCCGTCGTCTGTATGAGGGACCATAATCGCTGAATCTCCCGGTAAGAATTCTTTATCCAGCACCAGGTGAATACCCTGTGCAAACTGTATAATTTTTTTATGTCCCTCTTCGTCCATTTCCAGAACATCATCTGAAAAAATTCCTGTTGCATTCACTACAACCCGAGCATTTATATCATAATCTTTTCCGTCAAGCATATCCCGGGCTTTTACACCTTCAATAAATCCTTTCCCATTTTTTTTGAGTCCGGTTACTTTCATGTAATTAAGCGGAGTGCCTCCTTGCTCATTGATGGTTTGAACGAGGTTTATGGAAAGGCGAGAGTCATCAAACTGACCATCATAATAGATTACTCCGCCTCGCAATCCTTCAGGCTCCAGCGTTGGAATTCGCTCAAGCGTTTCTTCTTTTGAAAGGTTCTTCGATTTGTTAATTCCAAGCTTCCCGGCTAAAGCATCATAAACTTTCATCCCCACGCCATAAAAAGGACCGTTCCACCATTCATAGCTGGGCACTATAAAGGACTGATCGCTTACTAAATGAGGAGCATTTTGAATAAGAAGCCCTCGTTCGTGCAGGGCTTCAATCACCAAAGAGACATCTCCTTGTTGCAGATAGCGTACTCCACCATGAACCAGCTTTGTGCTTCGGCTGGATGTTCCTTTTGAGAAGTCGTGCATTTCCAGCAACAGGGTTTTGTATCCACGAGCTGCCGCATCCACGCCTACTCCGAGCCCGGTTGCGCCACCGCCAATTACCACTACATCCCAATAATCGTTGAAGTCTTTTACTTCTTTCAGAAATTCTGCTCTATCCATTTGCTCTAATTAACCATTCAATGTTCTTTTTTCCAATCTCTCAGGGGTTTAGTTTCCCAAGGATTGCCTTGTTCATCGTTCCGACGCGGAGCGTCAGCAACGAGAAGAATTTAATGTTGAGTTTTTAGCCTCAATCAGCTTTCACTCAATCCAGCCTTTGCTCTTTTCAACAGCTTTGTTCCATTTGTAAAGAAGCGTTTTTGCTTCATCATCACTCATTTTTGGCTCGAAACGTTTGTCGACCTGCCACTGCTTTTTAATCTCATCAGTATCTTTCCAGAAGCCGACGGCAAGTCCTGCTAAGTAAGCTGCTCCGAGTGCGGTCGTCTCCAAAATTTTGGGTCGCACCAGTGGTATTCTTAAGATATCAGATTGGAACTGCATAAGAGTGTCGTTGACTGTTGCCCCTCCATCAACGCGAAGCTCTTTAATTTCGATTCCAGAATCTGCTTCCATCGCGGATAGCACATCTTTAACTTGATACGCAATTCCCTCTAAAGCTGCTCTGGCTATATGTCCTGCCGTAGACCCTCTGGTCAGTCCAAACATCGCTCCTCGTGCCCGCTGATCCCAGTGAGGTGCTCCCAAACCCGCAAAAGCAGGGACCAGGTAAACCCCTCCATTATCTTTTTCCGTTAAAGCCAGTTTCTCTATATCTGATGATGACTTTATAATACCCAGGCCATCCCGCAGCCATTGCACCACGGCGCCGGCTATAAAAATACTTCCTTCCAGCGCATAAGTGATTTTATCATCCTTTCCCCAGCCAATGGTGGTGAGTAAGTTATTTTCAGATTTAATTGGCTTGTCTCCAGTATTGAACATGATAAAAGATCCGGTACCATAGGTGTTCTTCAACATTCCCGGCTGCAGGCACATTTGTCCAAATAAGGCGGCCTGTTGATCTCCGGCAATTCCTGCAATTGGTACTTCATGAGCAAAAATCGTTGTTTTAGTATGGGCATAAACTTCACTGGATGACTTTACTTCCGGCAGCATTTCTACTGGAATATCCATTAGCTTGAGTAATTCCTCGTCCCACTTTTGCTCCCTGATATTGTAGAGCATCGTCCGGGAGGCATTAGTCACATCTGTTACGTGCGTTTCTCCATCGGTGAAGTTCCAAATCAACCAGGAGTCAATGGTGCCGAAGGCTAGTTTTCCTGCTTCAGCTTTTTTACGCGCGCCTTCTACATTTTCTAAAATCCATCTGATTTTTGTGCCTGAGAAATAGCTGTCAATTATCAGGCCTGTCTTTTCTTTGATCTTATCCATCCAGCCTTCCTCCCGCAGTTTATCGCAATAGTCGGATGTTCGGCGATCTTGCCAAACAATTGCATTATAAACAGGCTCTCCGGTTTCTTTATCCCATACAACTGTTGTTTCTCTTTGATTGGTGATCCCAATTCCGGCAATATTCTTCCCGTTGGCGCCACAGTCCATTATGGCTTCCGCAACTACTCCTGCCTGTGTTTTCCAGATATCGTTGGCATCGTGTTCCACCCAACCGTCATTCGGGAAGTGCTGCTTAAATTCTTTTTGGGCAACCGATTGTATCTCACCCTCCTTATTAAATACAATAGCTCTCGAGCTTGTAGTTCCTTGATCTATAGCGAGTATAAACTGTTTTTCCATGATACTTTGATTCCTTTAGGCTTTTCATAATATGATCTAAATTGGGCAAAAAGAAAAAATTATCCTGACCGGTGATCATTTCTTTATTCCAACTTCTTCCGAATTTTAGGTTCATATTTGATACATTTATACTCAGCCTTCACATCAACATATATTCTCATCATGCTTAGATCCCTTTACCTTTCTTTGGTTCTGCTTTTTTCTTCCTTCACGGCCAGTGCTCAGGAAATTAAAATGCCCTCTATTTTTAATGATCACATGGTATTGCAGCGTAATGCTGACATTTATATATGGGGATGGGCTGATGCCAGATCAAAAATCACCGTGGAGCTTGGTAATGATAACCGTACAACTACTGCCGATTTTCAGGGAAGATGGGAAACATTTCTTCCTGCCAGGGAAGCCGGCGGACCGTTTACCTTAACCGCTTCTTCTGATCAACATGAACTTACTTTTGAGGATGTTTACATCGGTGATGTTTGGCTGGCCGGCGGACAGTCAAATATGGAATGGCAGATTGGCGACCAAATTGACAACATGGAAGCTGAGCTAAATGATGCTGATTATCCTGAAATCAGGTTTATCAAAATAGCGCATGATATTTCTATGACTCCTCTTAATGATTTAAAAACGGAAACCGAATGGAAGACCGCAAACAAAGAAAATGCCCGTAACTTTTCAGCGGTTGCGTGGTTCTTTGCCAAACGAAATCACTTAGAAAAAGGAGTTCCTGTTGGTATTATTGATGATAACTGGGGGGGCACCCCGGCTGAATCCTGGACTCCTGCAGCCCGGCTTCTTCACGTTGAGGGTTACAAGGATGAAGCTGCTGAAATGCTACAGGAGGGCATAGACTGGGAAAGCAGGATTGAACAAAATTCACAAAAAAACACCGAGAAATATGCGCGTGTTGGAGACCAAACGGATTTTCTGAAATACGGGGCTCATAAAAAAGACTATGACCAATCGGATTGGGAGGAAATAGAGCTTCCCAACCAAGAGGTTTTAAGAGATTTCGTTTGGCTTAGAAAGTCATTTAGTCTTGATAACATCTCCGAAGCAAAGCTTTCCTTTGGAAACCCAGGAAAATTCACCGTTGCCTTTATAAATGGTGAAAAAGTATATACCAAGATCTGGTCAGATGATCCCAAGGTTATCGATATCGACAAGAGCGTATTAAGAAAGGGCGAAAATATCATCGCTATTCGTACGGTGGAAGACTGGAGCAATAGCACCTTTATCGGTCAGGAAAATGAATTCTGGATAG
The DNA here is from genome assembly GCA_002694685.1 of Balneola sp. Classification (NCBI taxonomy): domain Bacteria; kingdom Pseudomonadati; phylum Balneolota; class Balneolia; order Balneolales; family Balneolaceae; genus Balneola; species Balneola sp. The sequence continues at coordinate 151,385 of NZMW01000010.1, read as the reverse complement.
AAGCCGGTAATCAGAAAATTTCTCTTGAAGGCACATGGAAGTTCTCTAATACCATAGAGCCGCCAATGCCGGAAGTTGTACGCTACGAAAATGAGCCCTCTACGTTATATAATGCCATGATTCATCCTATTGCAGGCTATACCATTAAAGGAGCTATTTGGTATCAGGGTGAAAGTAATGTGGGGGCTAATCAATATTATAATGAGCTTTTTGAAGCAATGATCGAAGAGTGGCGCAGTAGCTGGAATCAAGGTGACTTTCCGTTTTTATTTGTTCAGCTGGCTAATTTTCAGCAAAAATATGATGAGCCTACAGAAAGTGGGTGGGCCAGATTACAGGAAGCCCAGACTCAAACTCTTTCCCTTGCAAATACTGGCATGGCTGTGGCGATTGACATCGGAGAAGCAGACGATATTCACCCCAGAAATAAACAGGATGTTGGAAAACGACTTTGGGCTGCGGCCGACCACATCGCTTTTGGAAGTGACATCGTTTACTCCGGGCCTATGTATGCCGGACACGCCATAGAAGGGAATAAAATACGCCTGGCTTTTGACCACACTGGCTCCGGACTCACGCTTAATCCCAATGGCGAAAGACTCGGTTTTGCCGTTGCCGGACGAGACCGTGAATTTCACTGGGCTTCTGAAGTGAAAATAGAAGGAAATCAAATTGTGGTATGGTCCCGAGAGGTTGATCATCCGGTAGCAGTTCGATATGCATGGGCTGATAACCCGGATGTTTCTGTTTATAATGAAGAAGGTTTCCCGGGTGTGCCTTTCCGGACGGATGATTGGTAAGCACTTTAGTCGGCAGGGGAGTCAATCACCTCGTGATAGGATTTTCTTCCCACTTCCAATATTTTTTTAGCCTGGTCAAAGTCAAAAATGCCCGAGCTGTTTCTTGGGATTTCAATAAGGTAATCGGGTTTGTAAACTTCAATCATCAGCCTGGTCAAGCGATCTTGGGTAAAACTGAATGTGCTATCCATCAATTCGATTAAAGAGAATGAGTCTTCTTCCGGATCTACTTCAACCTTTCGATTATCTTTCATTGATTCCGGAAGCAGATCATGAAACCACTTTTTCATTTCATCGATGCGATCCGGTTCCGGTTTTTTATCATACTTAGGATCATACCTCCCGTTGAGGTTGACCGCTACAATAATCTCATCCTCTTCTTTATCTACTAAGTTTATGGGAAGAGGATTTAAAACACCTCCATCAACCAGCACCCGGCCATGATCTACCACAGGCACAAAAAACCCGGGAATAGAAACCGAAGCACGAAGTGCTTTATATAAGTCTCCCGACTTGAAATGAACTTCTTCATTATGCTTCATATCGGTTGCAACAGCGGTGAATGGGATGGGGAAGTCCTCAATATTTTGTTTCCCTACAACTTCAAGATGTTTTGCAAAAAGCTTTTCACCTTTCACAAATCCTTGTTTAGTAAAGGTGAAATCCAGCAGGTCAAAAACATCTCTGCGCGATAGGCTGGTTAGCCAGGTTTTATATTCTTCTAAATGACCCGCAGCATAAATTCCTCCTACAACGGCGCCCATCGAACAACCAATAACTTCAACGATTTCGTAGCCCTGTTTTTCCAGCTCTTCGATTACCGCAATGTGAGCAATTCCTCTTGCTCCGCCACTGCCTAATACTAAGTGTACTTTTGGTTTCATAATACCTTCAACATATTTTCTTTTATATCCGTCAAGCTTTTTACCCCAACGAACTCCTTACTATTATCACCTAATACAAACAGAGGCACTTTATTTCGGGTATGCGTTTTTGTTGAAAGATCTTCCAGATTTCCATGATCACTCGTAATCACTAAGGTATCAGAACTTCTCTTTTTTTTGATGATCTGTAACAGAAATTCATCCAAGGGCTTTAACACTCGCTCGGCATCTTCCTGATTCTGATTGTGCCCGGCTTTATCGGTGAGATAATATTCATAGAGTACCAGGTCATAATCCGGAACTACATTTAATAGTCGGTTTGCCGCATCGGTTGGTGTTATTTTTGGGATATTGATGTTCAGCTTTTCCCGCCAAGCATTTTGCACTATTTCAGCTGTTAAAGCTGATTCGTTTAGTACATCATCCGTTGAATTTAATTTTACCCCGGCACTTTTTGTCATCAAGGTTGTACAGCTCCATCGATTTCGCCTTTTGGCATGTTCAAAAAAGATGGGCGGATAAGCATTCATAAAGTAGGGCTTCTTTCCTCTTTCCTTCACTCCATGAAATACACTCTCTTTCTTTAAAAAAGGTTTAATGCCCGAATGGGGGAAAGGTCCAAAATGCTTTCCTATTTCTTTAGCGGCATTTCTTCCTGTAAATAGAGCTGTCTGACCCGTACCGCTTTGTGGTAATCCTTCTACTTCTAAATTGGCATCAATTGGTTTATAAAGGTGCCCTTCTTCTGAAATTATTTCGGCTCTATTATTAAAGAGTCCGCCAGTTAGTGTTTCAAACGACTTATACCGGTTGACTGAGAAAGGATTAAGATCTGCATCTTCACCAAGTCCCACACCATCAATAAAAATAAATATTACCGCCATTTACTTCTCCAGTATAATTGTTACCGGGCCGTCATTTTCCAGCTTTACGCTCATCATAGCCCCAAATTCTCCCGTTTGTATATTCAGATCTGTATTGGTTTTAAACCATTCAATCATATCATTATACATAGGTTCAGCTTTTTCAGGCCGGGCTGCTTCTATAAAACTTGGGCGTGTTCCTTTATCAGAATTAGCATAAAGTGTGAATTGAGATACTATTAAAATACCGCCGCCTACATCCTGCACCGAGTTATTCATTTTACCTTCTTCATCCTCAAAAATGCGTAGCTTGGAAATCTTATTGCAGATCCATTCCAGTTGCTGGTCTGTATCGTCTTCATGAATTCCCAGTAATACTAATAATCCGTGCTCAATAGCTCCGGTTATTTCATTATCTACCATTACGGATGAAGATTTTACGCGCTGTATAACTGCTTTCATGGGGGGTATCAGTGTGGATTACTATGTGGATTACTCACTTCTAAACATTGGATAACTCAAAAGCACCAAAGTTGTAAACAAGTTTCCACATTCAAACCGGATAATCAACATTCAAAAAGAATAACTTTTAGTGTTGATGGATATAATGCAATATTTATGTATAAAACATATGGGATTGTGAATAACATTTTATCAACTCTTTTAAAGTACTGATTTTTATGAGCGAGTTACCCACAAAACTATCCACATGTTTTTAAGGGCGCTGGTAAAATAAAGGATAAAAAAGTTATCAACTTATCCACAGTCTCTACTACTACTACAAATTATATAAATCCCATACTTATTGTATTCTGGTGTGGAAAAGAATGGGAAAAAGATTCCAAAACACTCTTGTAAAGATTCTATATTTCAGATGTGATTTTACTCAAATAAGAGCCATCCATGAATAAACAATTTCCCATAGGTAAACTTTCTTTCTCTGAAGATTATACTCAGGAAGATCTTGAACAATGGCTGGATGATATCGCTCTACTCCCAGAGCGTATCAGAAATGAAATCGATGGATCTTCTGATGATGTTTTACTGATCCCATACAGAGAAAATGGATGGACGGTTCGTGAGGTAATCACTCATTTATTGGATTGTCATCTGAATGCTATTGTAAGAATCAAAACCGCTTTAACGGAAGATACTCCAACTATTCGTCCTTATAACCAAAATGGCTGGGTAGAGGTAGATTTCGAGTTTGAACTTCCTTTAGAACTCACTCTTGATATGCTTGAAAACACCCATGAGATGCTCGTTCGTATATATCAAAGTTTAGATGATGACCAGTGGAAGCGAACTTATATTAATCCTGAATCAGGTATAACATTTACACTGGCTCATTCAGCTGCTTTGTATGCATGGCACTCCAATCATCATTTAGCACATATTCGTCTCGTAACCCAAGAAGAAAAATCTTAGTAACCAATGTCAGATAAGAAACAATTTACGTACAAAGATTCCGGTGTAGATATCAAAGCCGGAGAAGAAATGGTAGAGTCCATCAAAGGTGTGGTTAAAGACACTCATGGACCCGAAGTTTTATCCAATATTGGTGGCTTTGGAGGATTTTTCAGTCCGGATTTAAGTGGTTTTAAAAAGCCTGTTTTTGTCAGCTCTGTTGACGGCGTTGGTACAAAGTTAATTGTAGCTTTTAAGGTAGGCCGATATAACACGGTGGGACAGGATCTGGTAAACCATTGTGTAAATGATATTGCTGTATGTGGAGCCAAGCCGCTGTTCTTCCTCGATTATTTTTCAACCGGAAAGCTGGAGCAGCATGTAGGGGTAGATGTAGTAAAAGGATTTGCCAAGGCCTGTAAAGAAAATGGAGTGGCTCTTATTGGTGGTGAAACTGCCGAAATGCCGGATATTTATGATGCCGGTGAATTTGACCTGGCAGGAACCATTGTAGGAATTGTTGATGAAGATAAAGTGATCAACGGATCTGATATCCAAAAGGGTGATATGCTTTTAGGATTCAAAAGTTCGGGTTTGCATACCAACGGATATTCACTGGCAAGGAAAGTGCTTTTCAGTAAACACAATGTAGAAAACTATGTGGAAGAGCTTGGAAGTACGGTTGGGGATGAACTCCTTAAAGTTCATCGTTCATACTTATCCTTGATTACAGAATTAAAAGATCTGGATGGAGTAAACGGATTTTCCCACATAACCGGCGGTGGAATTGTGGGGAACACGAAGCGAATTCTTCCCGAAGGACTTAAACTCGATATCATCTGGGATGGTTGGAAACGCCCACCCGTTTATAATCTCATCCAGGAAATTGGTAATGTACCTGAAGATGATATGCAAGCAACCTTCAACTTAGGCATTGGGTTGATAGCCGTTGTTTCTGAAAGTGAAGTGGATGCCGTAACGAAAAAAGCAGAAGAATTAAGGGAAGAGGTTTTTGTAGTTGGAAAAGTAGCTTAACTATATTCTATTTATAGAATGGAGAGAGAAAAAAAGATAGGCACGCTTATTTATGATTTATCAACAGATTGTGAAAATCTTCTTAAGGAGCATATAAAAACAAGGGATAGAAGTGAGGAAGCTACTATAATTGCCTATTATCTTTCATTAATTGAATACTCTAAAACGATAGCTATTCTCGTAAGAAATAAGAGATTTATTTCAATACCATTAATTTGCAGATCTGCTCTAGAAACAATAATAGATATTCTAAATCTTACTAAGGATAGTGACTATTATTATGTTTTAAGAAAAATTTCATTACGAAATAGCAAAAGAAGAGCAGAATCTTGGTACAAAAATAGAGGTAATCCATTTCACCCAGATATAGAAAATTTACCGGATAATTTTTCTACAGCTCAAAAAAAGCTTAAAAATGAACTAAAGAGCATAGAAAAAATTTTAGAAAAATTCTCTGAGTATGATATTACAGATTTGAAAGCAAGATTTATCAAAGCTGGACTTGAGGATTTATACGAGAGTGTTTATTGGCTAACATCACCTGAAATACACAATGATTTAAATATTGTTTGGGAAAGACATATCGCGCAAAAAGGTGAAGAAATCTTGTTTCACACTATTCCAAAAGGAGGAATTGAAATGTATGATCCTCATATCAATATGGTGAATAATTTTTTAATAGGTGCTTTAGGAGAAATTTTTGAAAAGTATTCAGATATAGATTTCAATAAATATTTTCATCATTTAGAAAAAAAGAGAAAGGAAATAGAACAAATTATTTCTCCGGAAAGTACACATCTGTAATAATTTTCTTCGTCTTTGTTTTTAAGGATCACTAACATATGACCAAGATCTCTGAAGACTTCAGCGAAGCGGTGACATCAAATTTTTAGCCTATGAATTCTCTGACTTTCATTAAAGCAACCCAAGCATAAACCAGTTCATCTTTTTTGAACCATGATTTACCGGATTTGTGGGATTACCAAGATTAAATGATCTCATAAAATCATGCTAATCCTTTCATCCTAAGAATCATCGTTCTAATAATTAGAGATAATAACCATAGACTACCCGCCTCATCCGCGTTCCATCATAAATTGCATTTTAGCCCCTTCCTTACGATAATGAATGAGATTTTAAAAAGAGAAGAACCATGGAAAAAGCCGAATTGAAAAAGGAAATGAACCAGCTGCTGGATGAACTCCCAGCAAATGCCAACTGGAATGATGTGATGTACAAAATTTACGTCCGCCAGTCTATTGAACAGGGATTAAAAGATGTGGAAGAAGGCCGGGTCATTTCTCATGAGAATTTGAAAAACAAGTTCACTGATAAGCTTTCGGGGTAAATGAAAATTATATGGTCTCAAAAATCTGAAAAGCAGTTAGATAAAATCTTTGATTATATAGCTCAGGATTCTCCTTTCTATGCCAATTCAACTGTTTTAGAAATTATTGAAAGAGCGGAAAATGTTACTGATCAACCGTTACAAGGACGAATAGTACCGGAATACAAAAAGGAATTCATAAGAGAGGTTTTTGTACATCCCTATCGAATAATTTATGAATTAAGAGAAGATGAAATTTTCGTTTTAACGGTAATTCACGAAGCGAGAATTATTCCAAAGAAAATATGAGAATGAGAACAAAATATATTCTAGATCTATGAAGACTTCAGAGTTTTAGCTCAGGAAGTTTCTGACTTTCATTAAAGTCACCCAAGCATAAACCAGTTCATCTTTTTTGAACCATGATTTACCGGATTTTTGGGATTACCAAGATTAAATGCTCTCAGAAAATCACGGTAATCTTTTCATCCTAAGAATCAGGTTCTAATAATTAGAGAAAACAATCAGAGACCACCCGTTCAATCCCATCATCCGCGTTCCAAAACAATTTCCTGATTAAAAGATCCCACTGTCCTATCTTGATCTTCAATTTTAAATGAAGTCTTAATTTAAATTCATGTTCAACCGGTTTAAGGCTTTTGTACGAGCAAACCAGCGGTATCTTCCGTTGGTCTTTTTTATGGTTGGTTTTGTGTGGGACTCACTTACTCTGGGCCGGATCGACCGCCTGTATGACCGCATTATTTTATGCACTTATCTTACCTCCCTAAGCGTCTGTTTATATCTTTTCAATGTCGTAGAAGATGATCGATGGAAAGGTACTTTTCTTGAGAAGTATGAGGCATATTTCCCGCTGGCTATTCAGTTTTTTCTGGGAGGATTATGCAGTGCGTATGTAATCTATTTCTCCCGAAGTGTTTCCTTTTCAAAAACGGCTTCATTCTTTGTAATCCTGGTGATTTTATTATTTGCGAATGAGCTGCTGAAGAAAAGAATATCCAACAAGTACCTGCAGTTTGGAGCCTACTTCTTTGTGAACTTTACCTTCTTCACGTTCTTTGTTCCGCTTATCGTTAAGCATATGAATTCCTTTATATTTTTGGTTTCCGGAGGAATTAGCTTAGCCACGACGCTTGGCCTCATTGTCTATATCTTTAACGAAAGTCCTTCAACCCAAAAAGAAGTACACCTTGGGAAACTTACCGGGTTAATTTTTGGGATCTACTTGTTGATCAACAGCTTCTATTTTCTAAACCTTATTCCGCCTGTTCCTCTTGCGCTTGATGAAGGACTTGTTGCCCACAGCATAGATAAACAGGATAACAAGTATTTAGTTACTTATGAGCGTGAACCATGGTATAAATTTTGGACTGATAACCGACATCAGTTTGAGTATAAACCGGGAGATAATATTTACATTTTCACCTCAATTTTTGCTCCTTCTGAATTTGAGAAGGATGTTCTACACCGCTGGAAATGGCATAGTCCTTATACCAATGAGTGGGAAGTAATTGATGAAATAGGATTTGAAATTACCGGTGGAAGAGATAAAGGTTTTCGTGGTTATACATACAAGAATAAAATGATGGAAGGGGAATGGGAGGTGGATGTGATCACCAAAGAAGGCTTGGTTTTAGGTATTATCGACTTTAGGGTAAAAATAGATTCAACTGCTAAACCCTATAGGTTGAAAGAGCAGATTTTTTAAAACGAGTTGATATAAAAAAAGCCGATTATATGCATAACCGGCTTTTTTGTTAATCAGTAATTACTGGACTGATTTAGAACATTGATTACGTTCTTATTTAACAGTCAGAACTTTAACTCCGCTTACATCAGTAGCATCTGAAACATACCCAACCGCTCCCGGATAGGCAGAAACGAAAGCAACCACATCAGCATCACTTTTTCTTTCCAACGGAGGAGTTGCAGATCCAGAGAAAGAAGCTTCCTGCCAGTAACTTCGGATAGCTCCAATACTTTGGCCGTGTACATCTAGAGTAAATGCCGCACGGGTTGTAGAGCGGGTTCCTAAATCAACGGGTGTAGCAGAAGTACCATCTTTCCAGCTTGTTTGCTTTTTAAGGAAGATATCAGACAGATCTTTTTTTGAAATGCTCTCAGTAGAGTTAGCGCTATTTACGATAACCTTGTATGTCTGAGCATTAACTTGTGTTGCCGCAGCAACTGTAAATATTATGAGAAATAATAGATTTTTCATGGTTCGAGTAATTAGAATGAGTAGATAAGGGCAGCAACTAAGCCATTGATATTACCACTGTCATGGTCATATCGCACGTACTCAAGTTTAACCGTTTGTGTAAAGCTGGGTTTGTAATTTACCCCTGCTGAGTATCTTTTATATTTAGCATCAGAAGTATGTTGAAACTCATATCGGACGTATGGTGTAATTTTATCGATACGGTGGCTTGCCTGAATGAACCTTCCTTCCAATTCAACTTCGGATTCCGGCGAAAGTACGGTTGGATTTCCTGATCCCGTAAAATCATATGCAATATTATCTAACTGAATATCTCCGGTCCAGTATTCAGCGTTAATTTTGGTATTTCCATAGCTTAGTTGTGCATTATAACCCCATGTTGGTCGTTTAATGCCAGTTGGTGATGTTAGGTTCATCGCAGGAGATCCTGCACCTAAAGCATTTTCAGGAAGGCTTATCGCAATAGGCATTGTTTCTTTTTTAGGATTAAAGAAACCAGCACCAACTTCTACATAGTCTTCAAAAGCAACGCTTATTTTTCCTCCAACTCCTACATTGTAAGAACCGTTATATGAGTCACCAATAGTAAATTGGGAGTTAATTTGGGTTTTATAGTAAGGCACTTCCTGACCGAAGAAACCAATTGCTCCGGAGGGTTTCCATGTTGAGTTGGTATAACCACCAGCAAAAACATCATATTTTACTTTAAAAGTATTACCAATAGTACCGTTAACAGAAACACCATCTATATTTAAAGGGAAGTTTTCGTTGTTAGTAATAATAATTGGTAGAGTAGCACTAGTGTTAACAGGTGCGTAGTAATAGGTATTCATTGGACTTAATGGAGTAAGGAAACGTCCTGTTTTAAACTTCAGAGCATCTGATATTTTAAGCTCTCCAAATACTTCATTCAGCATAAGATCAAAATCATATCCGGGTCGGTAAACGAATACACTTTTAATGGTAAAATCTGAAGTAGGTCGGTAGGTAACCAATATTCCTGATTCAGCAATAGAGGCACCATAATTAATACCAAAATCATCAATATCATCGAAATAGTTAAACTCGGTAGAAATATAACCAGTGATATTAGTCGTAGGCTCCCAGAATGTCTGAGAATAGGTGTTTTCCAATCCCATAACGAGAACTAGGAAAACGGTCGTAATAAAAAGTTTAATTTTAAGCATGACGGTAAATTTGTTTCTTTTAAGCTGTTACTGAGTTATCAACATCAATAGCAGAATCGGTTTTTTGAGCACTTTGCCCAACGTATGAGTTACATTATCGGCTCTTGATGAAATTTCTTTAGGAAGGAGAGGATTACTAAAGCTTAAAAATGAATACAAAAGTCAGCCTTTTGCTAAGGCAAAAGTTAATAGACGATTAACCCTTTAGATATCTTTAAAAGAAGTGAAGGGATTCTGAAGAAATGAATTTTCTAAAAGTAATCCACAATTGATTTTTTTTGGAAAGGAGAGCCTTTTCGGGGTAAATGATTTAAAAAAATGATAATGAAAAGAAGAAGTATCCAACTCTAAGGTTTATACCTAAACACTTCTTCCAGTGGCTTTTCAAAAACGGCTGCAATTTTAAATGCGAGCTCTAAGGAAGGAGCATATTTAGCAGCTTCAATGGCATTAATGGTTTGTCGGGTTACGCCTACTTTATCGGCCAATTCTGCCTGAGTCATTTCACCGGCCAAAAACCGGAGCTTTCGAATGTTATTTGTGATTTGTCCGTCTTCCATATCAATAGCTCTTTCGGTAATGATAAATCATAGTTAAGCGTTTAATAATACTTGCGCTAAATAAGACAAGGAAAAGGGCATGGAAAATCATTTTAGGTTGTCCAAATAAAAGATATTCACTTCCGCTTTTACCGAGTAAATTGGAGAGAAGTATCTGAAATAGAATGGCAACGATCATAAAAGTTAAAAAACGATATGCGTAGCGGTGACCAACAGCTTCAATTTTTTCGTCACGCTCATCTTTATTAACCCGGTTTTTACTTTCAGTGAAATCGATAATCAGCTCAACGATTATGGCGATCCAAAAAACATTAAAGAATATTTTGGTGAAGCGGGCTGAATAATCAGGAAGGACTTCAGGCCATCCGAAAACAAACATCACATAAAAAAAGACTAAGGAAAATGAGAAACTGATGGAAGTCCAGGATAAAATTTCTTGCTTTGACATAATAAGTAATTTAGTTGAGTGTCAAATGTTCTTTACGCGATGTAAAAAATATGTTACACTAGAAATTAAAAATTTTATCGGTGCTGACGGATAATAGGTTTTAGAACGTCATCCAGTCCGTTGGTCTTAATTTCAAACATCGTTGCCAAATACTGTCCAAGCTTTCCACTGGGCCATCCCTGGCGTGAAAACCATTCCAGATAATGAACGGGAAGCTGAGTGATATACCGATCCTTATACTGTCCAAAAGGCATCCGGGCTTGTACTAATTTTATAAGAAAAGTTCGATCATACATGAGTTTTAGACTATTTGCATCACAAATCGAAAAATAGTAATTAAAGCGCAATCTGTTGGAGTAAACTCAAAACAAATCAGGATAATTTATGCAAGCAAGTTGGGTGGCCGCCGCATCATTAATACTCTTCTTTATTGGGTATAGATACTATTCAAAATTCCTTGCTGAAAAGATTTACAAGCTAAATCCTGATTTTATGACTCCGGCTCATAAGTACAATGATGAGGTGGACTTTGTGCCAACGAACAAATGGGTACTGTTAGGGCATCACTTTACCTCTATTGCAGGTGCAGCACCCATTGTCGGGCCCGCCATAGCTGTTTACTGGGGTTGGGTTCCTGCGATGCTTTGGGTCGTCTTAGGGACGATTTTTGCAGCCGGGGTCCATGATTTTGGAACCATGGTTCTATCCGTAAGAAATAAAGGACAATCGGTTGGCACACTGGCTGATAAACTGATAGGGTCTCGTGCAAAACTGCTTTTTCTCTTCATTATCCTGATTTTAGTGCTGATGGTAAATGCTGTTTTTGCGTGGGTGATTTCTAACCTCTTTATAACCTTCCCGGCGACAGTTCTTTCTATCTTTATTCAAATTCCACTAGCCATTTGGATTGGGTATAGATCTTTTAAGAAAACCGGAGGAATGATTATTCCAACACTACTGGTCCTTTTTGTGATGTATTTCACAGCCATTATTGCCAGTTATGTTCCAATTCTTCAGATCGATCTTGTTCAATATTTTGGAGGGGCTGAAAGTATAGTTCTGTTTGGATTAAGCGGAATTGAAATGGCATTCTTCATCTGGATTTTGGTTTTGATGATCTATGTCTATTTCGCATCGACGCTTCCGGTTTGGCTTTTACTGCAGCCCAGAGACTTAATAAATGCCTACCAGTTGGTTTTAGGTTTGGGAATTTTATATCTGGGACTTTTTATAAGCAGTCCCGAAATAACTGCCCCGGCAACCAATCCTGAAACATCAGATGTAAGCTGGTTTCCCTTACTGTTTATAACCATTGCCTGTGGAGCTATTTCAGGTTTTCATGGATTGGTTTCTTCAGGAACAACTGCTAAGCAGTTAGATAAAGAAACGGACGCTCGGTTTGTTGGATATTTGGGAGCTATCGGAGAAGGCTCGCTCGCTTTAATAACCATCGTGGCAATTGTTACTTATTTCAATAGCACGGGGGAATTTATGGATGTCTATCATTCCTTTTCTGAAGCCGGAGCTGTGGGACTAAATATTTTTGTAGAAGGAGCTGCTCAGCTTACAACGGCGTTGTTGATTCCTCTGGAAGTAGCCAAAACCATTATTGCTGTGATCGTAATTAGCTTTGCAGCAACGACTCTGGACACATCGGTACGGCTTATGCGATACATTATTAACGAGCTGGGGGAAGAATATAAAATTAAGCCTTTAACTAAACTCCATACCTCAACAGTGATTGCGGTGGGAGCAAGTGCCGCCTTGGTTTTACTTCCTGAAGGACCTCGCGGATTGGGCTCTGGTGGTTATTTGCTATGGCCATTGTTTGGTACTTCAAATCAGTTGCTGGCGGGAATAAGTTTACTACTGGTTACCATCTGGCTGAAGAAGAAAGGAAGAAGTATAATTTATACAGTTGTCCCCATGATCTTTCTTTTGATTATGACTCTTTGGGCTATGACCAAACAAGTGCTCTTTGATTGGTCGGGCTATGGCGAAACAGAAGGGAATATGCTCCTCTTTATTTTTGGGGCAATTATTCTGGGCTTCACAATATGGATTATTTTAGAAGCTATAGTTTTGGCCCGAAAGTTATCCGCTGAAGATAACGAGGATTAGTCCCCGGCTTTTTTATAAAAGTTGATGAATTTATCCTCATCCTTTGATTCACCGATCAGTATAATTTCACTGTCGCTTGGGATGGGGTCATTTGGATTAGGATTTATAACCTGCATCCCATCTTTTTGATAAGCAATGACGTTGCATCCAGTTTTGTTTCTGATGTCACATTCTATCAAAGATTTGCCCTGAATTTTAGAAGGCGTTTTAAGACTGAATACATTAAGTCCTTCCGCTATCATTACGATGTCATTTTCTTCATAAATATTGAAGATGGCATTGGCGCCCATAGAAGCATAAGACATTACAAAATCAGCTCCGGCACGGTGAAGAGTATTCACATTTCTCTCTAGTGTAGATCTGGAAATGATGTGAATATTTGGACGAAGGCTTCTGCAATAGATGGTTAGATAAATATTAACATCATCTAGGTGAGTGGTGATAATTACACTGGGAGCTTGTTCGATACCCGCTTTTTTAAGCGTTTTTAGATCAGCAGCATCACCGTGAATATAGGTTTCGGGATCAAGAATTCGATCCGGGTTTTTATCAACGATTTTATATTTGATGTTTCTTTGTTCGAGGTTTCGAGCAGCGGCTCTTCCTACCCGTCCTGCGCCAATTATGACGACCGGTTCGTCACTTACGCTATAAATTCCAAAAAGCTCATTATAAAGACGAAGCTGATCAATGGTTCCTGCTAAAACCAATACGCTATGTTCTTTGATTTCAAGATCAGGGTGAGAGCCTTCAAAAGTTCCGCGCTCCCAAACCCCAACCACGTTGATTCCTAAATCTTCACGAAGTCGACTTTCTTTCAGCGTTTTACCAACCAGCGGAGTCATAAAAGTGGTGGCTTCAGCGATCACTAATTCCCCAAAACGTCCCACGGTATGTACCCGGGCATCTTGGCCTAAGGTTCTTCTAGATAAAGCTCTTCCAAGAATTTCACCCATATGGAGCACATGGTTGCTTCCTGCTAATTTCAGGATGTCTATGGAATCAAATGAATTTGCTATAGAGATGATCTGGACATCATCACTGAGCTCTCTGATGGTGTGAGCAACATTGGTATTAAACATATCCGTGCCACCAGCAACCACAAGGGATGCATTTTGCACACACATTTTTCGGTAAGTTTCGGGGTCATCAGCTTCACCGAGCATAACACGATAACCCTGGTCGTATAAGTCCAGGGCCTCCTGAAGCTCACCAACTAAAAGCACATATTCATGGTCATACTGATCTAGCTTTTCAATAAGTGCCTTGGTGATGGCGTCAAAGCTGGTAATAATAATATGGTCTTTTGTTCCTTTTGGGAGTTCCCGAGGAGCTCGGGCGCGGTGCTGAGCCTCCATCCATGGAGCGTAGAAAAATTCAATAAAAGTAAAAGGAAGCATAATCAGCAGCGAAATCACACCAGAGACTAAAACAAGTATGGAAAATGCTCTCCCTAAATCAGAAGTAAAAGTGATATCACCAAAACCCAGAGTCGTCATGGTGGTAAGCGTCCAGTAGAAGCCGGTCATCCAGGAATGTTTCTGGCCCTCCATTTCCATGATTTCATGAAAAATAACACCATAAGCAGCAATCATAAGTATCAGAATGAGCAAAAACCTGATAAGTCGCTTTATATTGGTTTTGGTGTTCCGGTTAGAAACAAAATAGCTGATCTGCGAGGTGAAAAATTTCATAAGGTAATATTAGGCATAGCTATGTGAAAAGAAAGAGAAGTTATTACGAGGAACATAAAATATAATTTCAACCAACAAACACCGATTATTCTTTTCTATTTAAAAAGCCCGTATCATTGATTTCTATTCTTTAACGGAAACAAAGCCACTCTCATTTCCAAAAGCTATGAATTACACCGAAGAAACCTGGATTAACTGGATGGACCAGTTAGCCGAAAATGATTATGTAGTTGTAGACGACTTTATTTCTGATGAACTATACAACCACATTATGAAATTCTTTTCCGATGTTGAGAATAGTGACAAGCTTAAGAAAGCAGGAATTGGAGCACAACAAGACTTTCAGCTTAAAGCTGAGGTTAGGGGAGATTTCATTTATTGGCTTGAAGAAGAACGAGATACAGAACTATCCCCCTTTTTCGAACTTAAAAATGAGCTCATTTATAACCTCAAACGATTTTGCTACCTAAGCCTTTCCGGATCAGAGTTTCACATCGCTAAATACCCTGTTGGAACCCATTATCACCGGCATTTAGATCAGTTTAATGAGCGCACAAATCGCCAAATCACGGTATTGATTTATCTGAATAAAAATTGGCAAAAGGGTGATGGAGGAGAGCTTGTGATCTATAAAGATGAGCAAGAGATCATAATAGAACCCCTTGGAAAAAGACTGCTTTTAATTAAAAGCGATACCATAGAGCATGAAGTATTAACCACCAATATTCAGCGTTACAGTTTAACGGGGTGGCTGTTACGCCAACCGGCAAGTGTTGGTTATTTGTTAGGGTAGCTTTTTCCAAAAAAGTAAAAAGACTATTCTGCTTATTTTAAACAAGGATTTGCATAACAATTTCTTAATGCCTATTCATTTTCTATTAATATGGGACATTAGTACCATTGTTTATCTGAAATCCTTCACAAAACCCATCAACCGTGGCTAAAAATACCATACTTGTAGTAGATGATGAAAAAGATCTGCTCGATCTGATTGAATACAATCTCAAAAAAGAAGGCTTTGCCGTTTTGAAAGCCGAGAATGGCGAGGAGGGGATAGAAATTGCCAAGGAGCATAAACCGGATTTAGTACTGATGGACATTATGATGCCAAAGATGGATGGCATGGAAGCAGTTGAAACCATGCGGGCCGATGATGAGCTTAAATCTACCCCCATAATATTTCTTACCGCACGAAGTGACGAAAAAACAGAGGTCGAGGGTTTAGATAAAGGTGGAGACGATTATATCACCAAGCCCATTAGTACGACAAAGCTTATTTCCAGAATTAAAGCCGTTATGCGAAGGTTTGATGAAACGGAAGAAGAGGTGAACCGGCTTGATGTTCATGACCTCTCTATCGATAAAGACCGCTACATCGTCACAAAAGGAGAAGAAGAGTTTCAGTTGCCGAGAAAGGAATTTGAGCTGTTGTTCTATTTAGCCAGCCGAAGAGGTAAAGTAAGAGATCGCCAAACGCTATTGAACAAGGTTTGGGGTGATAATGTTTATGTGGTAGATCGCACTGTAGATGTACATGTGAGAAAGATCCGGGAAAAACTGGGAGACCATTACATTGAAACTGTAAAAGGAGTGGGCTACAGATTTAAAGAATGAGTAAATCTAAAAAGAAAAAACAACGAGGTGTTTTTAGGTTTGGCTTTCGGGTAGCTATATATGTTTCTATATGCACCTCGGTCATTTTATTTCTCCTGTTGCTTCTCGGTTTTGGGTTTGTTGCTAAAGAGGCTGGAACAATTTCGGTATTATTTGCAGGCATCGTTCTTGTTGTGACCTATGCGATTACATATTACATCACCAATAAGCGCATTGATACTATAAACCAGCTATTCAAAAATATGGCGCGCAAAAGGTTTGTGGAATATGAAAATGTGACTACCCCTTATCACGATGAGGTGGACTATTTGATAAAACAGGGGGTAAAATCAAGCCGTACAATAGAGAGAGAAATACAGCGATTAAATCGAATAGAGAATTATAGGAAAGAGTTTATTGGAGATATTTCTCATGAACTGAAAACTCCAATTTTTGCTATCCAGGGTTTCATAGAAACATTACTGAACGGGGCATTGGAAGATGAGGAGGTTAACAGGGACTTCCTTAAAAAGGCCATGAGAAATGTTAATAGGCTTATCTATTTGACTAAAGATTTGATGGAGATTTCGAAACTTGAAACCGGTGAGCTGAAGTCTGAAATCGAAGATGTTTATTTATATGAAGTGCTTCATGATATTATTGAAAGCCTGAATTACAAAGCCGAAAAAGAAAATATCGAACTAACGATTCATGATTTTGATAAAAACATCAGGGTTAAAGCAGACAAGAATCAGGTTAAACAGGTTTTAATTAACCTGATAGAAAATGGAATAAAGTATAATATGCCGAATGGCAAAGTTGAGGTGAACGTATTTACTAAGCCAAAACAGCCGGAACGAGTTTTTGTCTCTGTTAAAGATACAGGCATGGGAATCGATGAAAAGGATATTCCTCGTGTAACAGAGCGGTTCTTCCGTGTAGATAAGTCTCGGTCAAGAGAGCGTGGCGGAACCGGACTTGGTCTTGCTATAGTAAAACACATTATGGAAGCTCATGGAGAAAAGTTTAGCATAGAGAGTGAACCCAATGTAGGCTCTACATTCACCATTAGCTTACGCCGGTCAGATCCGGTTCGAGTTTAATCTTTTTAGTTGTACCTTTTCCATCCTCTAACAACAAACAAAAAAGATATTTTAGATGGTGTACGCAGTAATTATGGCGGGTGGATCAGGAACTCGTTTTTGGCCGAAAAGCACAAAGAAGCTTCCTAAACAATTTTTAAGACTCGTCGGTGAAGAAACGATGATTCAAAATACCGCCCGGCGAATTGAATCAATGATACCACAGGAAAGGATATTGGTAGTTACTAACAATAGCTATGTGGATATTGTGAAAGAGCAGCTTCCAGAGGTGCCGGAACATAATATTGTCGGAGAGCCGGTCGCTAAAAACACGGCTCCGTGTGTAGCAATTGCAGCACAGATGTTATATAAAAAAGATCCCGAAGCGGTTATGGTTGTGCTTCCTGCCGATCATCATATTACTGAACCAGAAGCCTTCAAAAAATATTTAAAAGCGGCTGTTGAAAAAGCGAAACAAGGTGAGAATCTGCTTACCATAGGGATTAACCCTGACAGGCCGGAAACAGGATATGGATATATTCATGGGGATAATACCGTATCAGAAGAACTCAATAAAAAAGAAATTCACCCTGTAAAAGCGTTTAAAGAAAAGCCGGATCTTGAAACTGCAAAAGCATTTTTAGCCTCCGGTGATTACTTCTGGAACAGCGGAATGTTTATCTGGTCTGCAAAAACGGTATTAGCAGAGTTTGAAAAACATTTACCTGATATGTTTGGACATGTTAGCGCCACAAAAGACAGCTTATTTAACCAAGGTCATGATGAGGCAATTAATGAGTTTTACCATGCCTGTGAATCCGTATCAATTGATTATGGGATTATGGAGCACGCAACAAATGTATATGTAGTGCCGGGAGAATTTGGCTGGAATGATGTTGGGAGCTGGACGGCTGCTTATGATCTTGGTGATAAAGATGCTAATCAAAATGTAGTTAACGCAGAGACGGCTACTTTCAGCGAGGCAAAGAAGAATTACATCTATACTGAGTCTGGAAAGATGGTTTCAGTAGTAGGTGTTGATGGTGTTGCCGTTGTTGAGACTGACGACGCAATTCTTGTTTGTAAACTTGATAAAGCACAAAATGTAAAAGACATCGTAAATCAGCTTAAAGAAAAAGAAGAGTTTAAAAAGTTTCTTTAATCTGGAATCTCTATAGAGAGTTGGTCATATGCCAGATTGATGTGTTCAGGTAACCGCTTATTGGTTGGTTCATGATCAACATAACTGTTCATGTGAATAAGGTAAGCTTCAGGTATGTCTAACTCCTCAAGGACTTCTACAGCTTCAGGAATGGTAAGATGAGTTGGGTGTTGGGGCTCCCACCGCAACGCGCTTAGGGCGATTACTTTAGATCCTTTTATTTTCTGAAGGGTTTCTTCAGGGATATGCTTTACGTCTGTCAGGTAAGAAAAGTCGTTTACCCTGAATCCAAGAATATCAAGAGAGCCATGCTTTACGGGTAGGGGTGTAATGTCCACACCATCTAATACAAAGGGGGCAGAAACTTCTTTTAAATCAAGTGAAGTTGATCCGGGATACTTATCATCACCAAACATATAATCAAAACGCTTTTCTATAGATCGTATGCACTGTGCTGAGGAATAAGAAGGAATGGGGGCATCGTTTATGTAGGAATAAACACGAAGATCATCGATCCCTGATATATGGTCCATGTGTTCGTGAGTGATAAGAAAGTGATCAACTTTTTTAATTCTTGCCCGAATGCTTTGAATTCTAAACTCAGGTCCGGCATCAATTAAAATAGACTTCCCGTTTACCTGAATCCAAACTGAGCACCGAGTCCGCTCGTTTCTAGGGTCGTGGGCTAGTTTCTCGCGCCTGAATCCCCCCGCTACCGGAACGCCCATTGATGTGCCTGTTCCTAAAAAAGTTATTTTCATTCTAACTCAAAGTCCTCAGATGTTTCTTCGGGAGTTACAGCAAGTTGGTCCCAAAGGTCATCCAGTTTTTTTCTCACAGCCGGCTTAATGTAAACTCCTGTTAGATCGATTTGGCCAAGTACTCGCCCCATTGTTCCAAGCTGAGACTCTACAGGTTTATTCTTATTCACCATCACGAGCTTTTGTCCCTCTATAATACACTCGTTACCTCTAAAAGAACCCCGCTCTTTGCGAAGGGTATAGCCTGCTTGTTCTAGTATTTGTTCAAGCTCGAGAAGGAATTTTTCAGGTTTCACAAAGAGATGCCTAAGGTTATTGCATGACCGGATAGATCATAATCGTATTCTTGCCCGTCAATATTATAAGAATCAAAAATGTAATCGTATCCAATACTTATGTTTTTACTAAAAATGAGGTTATAAAAATCTATACGGGCTTTTCCTTTCATTGAAAATACATTACCTCCAATTAAACCTCCACTTGCTGTACTGAACCCAACACTTGGAATAAACTTCGTTGTTATCCCAAACTTCTCAGGGGTGATAAAACGGACAATTGCACCCGCGCCTGCGCTGAGATTGGTTTGTGAAAATTCATCGCTAATAGCATCACTCCTCACACTGGTAAGCTTGGTGCCTAGTTGGATGGGTACGCCTGCTCCAAAGTTCGGTCTTCTTATGAAATAAAATGGATTTGTAAACTCAAGACTTAGGTCAAAATACTTTCTGTCATCGAGCCCGCTAAAGTCGCCCCCCATACTCACTCCCAAATTAAACCCCCCTTGTTCGAAAGCAAGGTGTGCGGTGGTTCCGCTAAAGGCTAGGGATGATCCGTTCGATAGCGCTGAAGGATCGCCGGTGAAGCTAAAGTCGATCGGAAGAACACCAACACGAAGGAAGGGGGCAAAAGGGTTCGCTCTTCTCTCGGCTTCATTCCCAACAGAAAACATTTGTGCAGTTGCCCAGATAGGAATCAGACAAAGAGCAGTAAGCAGCGAAAATTTAATTAGAGCTTTATTCATTGGGAATGATTTTATTGATTGAAATAGTTTAAAGACTAACGATCGAAGAAAAAAATATTTCAATGAAAATTTTTATAACACTTCTAATGATGTTTGCAATGGCTTCAGGCAATGGTACCGTTGAAACAGCTTTTTATAACTTCAACGTTCAAAACATAGATGGCGAAGAAGTTTCGCTGAGCGAGTATAAAGGCAAAGTTGTCCTGGTAGTAAACGTGGCTTCTAAATGTGGATATACTCCTCAATATGAAGGCCTACAAAATATTTATGAAGCTCATAAGGATGATGGCTTGATAATCCTTGGGTTCCCAGCGAATAACTTTAATGGTCAGGAGCCAGGAAGCGATGAAGAGATTAAGCAGTTCTGTACCCTTGAGTATGGAGTTGACTTCCCAATGTTCTCTAAAGTATCAGTTAAAGGGGAAGATCAGGCTGAGCTGTTTAAGTACCTGACTTCTCAATCAAATCCTGATTTTGAAGGAGAGATAAAATGGAATTTCGAGAAATTTTTAATTGATAAAAATGGTTCTCTACAAAGAAGGTTTAGAAGTGGAGTTAAGCCAGAGAGTGAAGAACTGCTGAGCGCTCTGGAAAAAGAATTAGCGAAATAAGAAAAAGTTTTTTTCCATTACCATCCCGATAAGAGGGTCACGATTGAGTTCGTGATCCTCATTTTTTTGAAATGAAGTTTTTTAAGAAAGAGCTTGACTTCCAATCGATATGGTTGGTATATTTGATGCTCTCAAAAAGGTCCGGTAGTTCAGTTGGTTAGAACGCCTGCCTGTCACGCAGGAGGTCGAGGGTTCGAGTCCCTTCCGGATCGCAAATTAAAGCTTCCATTTTATGGAAGCTTTTTTTGTTTGGGGCAACTTCACCTATAGTTGTCTTTAACGAAAACATTGGTTAGCTGCATTATAATTATAGGTGTTCAGTTTTGTCAAATAGTGCAGAGAAAAAACAATTTCTTATCTTAGAGAGAAGTAACTGATTTTTTAAGTAAGTTAAATCATTAAAAAACAGAGAGTAATGTCCGTTTTAGATCCTCAATATGATGTTATTGTAGTTGGTGGAGGCCACGCAGGAAGTGAAGCCGCGGGGGCTGCAGCTCAGGTTGGAGCAAAAACACTTTTAATTACAATGAATCTTGAAGCTATAGCCAAAATGTCTTGTAACCCGGCCATGGGAGGTGTTGCTAAAGGACAACTAGTTAGAGAAATTGATGCTTTAGGGGGGCTTTCCGGTATTGTAAGTGATGAGTCCGGAGTCCAGTTCAGGATGCTTAATAAAAGCAAAGGTCCAGCGATGTGGAGCCCACGATGCCAAAGCGACCGAATGTTGTATGCTCAAAAGATGAGGGAAAAGCTTGAGCAGAAAGAGAACCTATTCTTCAGGCAAGACAACGTTGTTGACCTTATCTCTGAAGATGGCAATAAAGTGAAAGGAGTTGTTACTCAAACGGGGCAAAAGTTTTATGCAAAAGCTGTGATTCTGACTAGCGGGACTTTTCTCAACGGGCTTATACATATCGGTGAATCTAATTACGGCGGAGGTCGCTCCGGAGAGAGAGCTTCTGTTGGTATCTCTGCTTCTCTTGAAGAGTTGGGTTTCGAAGTTGGCCGTCTTAAAACAGGAACCCCGCCAAGAGTAGATGGGAGAACGGTGGACTATTCTCAATTAGAAGAACAATATGGAGATGATGAGCCAACTGCATTTTCTTTTTTAACCGACAAACTTCCTTCTTTGGAAGAGCAGATGTCTTGTTGGATTGGATACACAAATACTGAAGTACACGAAGTCTTAAAAACGGGTTTCGACAGAAGTCCGATGTTTAATGGAAGAATTAAATCTATAGGCCCAAGGTACTGCCCAAGTATAGAGGACAAGATTAACAGATTCGCAGACAAAGATCAGCACCAGCTGTTTCTCGAGCCTGAGGGATGGAATACTTATGAGATGTATTTAAATGGTTTTTCAACCTCTCTTCCAGAAGATGTTCAGTATAAAGCACTAAGAAGTATCCCTGGTTTTGAAGAAGTAATTATGATTCGTCCCGGGTATGCTATCGAGTATGATTATTTTCCACCGCACCAAATTAAGCGCTCTTTGGAAACAAAGATCGTATCAGGGCTTTTCTTTGCCGGTCAAATCAACGGGACCACTGGTTATGAAGAAGCAGCCTGTCAGGGTTTGATGGCTGGAATAAACGCAGGCCTTTCCGCACAGGGCAAAGAGCCTCTTATCTTACAAAGATCCGAAGCTTACATAGGGGTTCTCATTGACGATCTTATTAATAAAGGGACAGAAGAACCATATAGAATGTTCACCTCCCGAGCAGAACATCGCATACTGCTTCGCCAGGATAATGCCGATTTAAGACTTACAGAAATAGGTCATAAGATAGGGCTTGCTTCAGATGAGCGGCTAGAAAAAGTCCGCATTAAGCAAGAGGCCATTGATAAACTTGATGATTTAATTAAGGATTATACTGTTCGACCAGAGAAAACCGACCCGCTTTTAGAGAGTAAAGATAGTTCGACAATGAGTCAGCCGATGAAGGCGGTTAAGATTCTATTGCGCCCCGAGATTTCTTTACAAGAGATGATGGAATATGATGGAGAGCTAGCTAATCGAATAGATGAAATCAGTCAGGACGAAAAGGTTCTTGAGCAAGTTGAGATTCAAATTAAGTATGCCGGCTATATAGAAAAAGAATTCGAGATGGTGAGGGAGATGGAGAAACAGGAGAATATGAACATCCCAGAACAAGTCGAATACTCTAACATCAAGAGCTTATCAACAGAGGGTGCGCAGAAGCTATCGAAAATAAAGCCCGAAACAATTGGACAGGCCAGCAGGATTAGCGGCGTATCGGCCAGCGACCTCTCTGTACTGATGGTTTACCTCAAAAACTAAAGGTGTTTCACGTGAAACATGAAATTATTCGCGAGGAATTTAAACCCGAGCACGTCGCGGGGGTTCATGCTTTGTGGCAGGCGAATAAGCAAAACCTTAGCGAGTACATTGACCGGTTAATGTGGTGGAACAAAAGAGTGAACCTTATAAGCCGGGATGTTTCACGTGAAACAATAACACATCATGTAGAGCATTCACTTGTGGTGACCCAGTCTAAGTTGTTCAAGGAAAGCAAGTTGATTATAGACTCGGGTACCGGTGGGGGGCTACCGGGTATCCCTCTGGCAATTACTTATCCTTCAAAGCATATAATGCTAAATGATATTGTTTCCAAGAAAGTTATGGCTTGTAAGCATATGGCTACAGGGATAGGGTTGAGCAACATTAGCTCTAGCACGGTTTCAATTAAAAAGGTCGACATCCCGAAAGGAGGGGTGGTAGTGTCAAAGCACGCTTTTAAGGTTAACGATCTTATAGATCTTTTGGGTGAAAAGCCGTGGACTTCGATTGTTCTTTTGAAGGGTGGAGAAGAAGTTGAAGAAGAACTCGAGGGTATTAATGAGCCTCTAAGTATTAAGGTCGTTGATTTGGAGAAGGGGTTTAATCATTCTTTCTATGAAGGAAAGGCGATGGTAGAAATCACAAAACAATAAAAGATGAATAGCTCAGAAAGAAGACTCAAGTTAATGCTTTTACTTCAACAGCCCGGGAAGCGATTAACAGTAGACGAGCTGGCTGAGCGTTTTGATGTAAGCAGGCGAACTATATTCCGAGATTTCAATGCTTTACAAGAAATTAATGTGCCGGTAACCTGGGACCGCTATTCGGGGTATGGTTTAATTGAGGGTTATAAGGTTCCCCCGTTAATGTTTACATCTAAAGAGCTTGCAACCATAATGGTAGGGCTGAATTTTGTGAAGTCTCAAGTTGATCAGGGACTAGTAGAAGACGCAAAAGGAGTTGAGGTCAAAATAAAGAACGTTCTTCCGGATGAACTAAAAACTTTTATGACTTCCCTGGAGGGGCGCACTATTGTAGATCCATTTCTAAAATTTGGAGGCAAGAAAAAGAAAGGGGGAAGTTGGTATTTAATTAGCAGCGCTATAGCTCAGCAAAAAAGAATGCAATTTGAATACACAACAAAGTCAGGAGAAAAAGGGATAAGAAAAATTGACCCGTATATTTTAGTGTTTTACCAGGATCACTGGAATGTCATTGGAAAATCCCACTTGAGAGGAGAAATACGGAATTTTATTCTCGAAGAAGTAAACGATGTGCAAATTTTGGAAGAAAAATACGAGCTAAAGAAAGAATTAGACGTAGAGGGGTTAATTTTTCGTTCTGACGAGAGCTCTCAATCTATAATACTACAAGTCAATGAGGGCGCGTTGAGGCGGTTAGAAGCGAATCTGCCGGCTAAAATAATTAAGAAAAAAGACGGAAATTCTAAAATTATTAAGATAGAGTTTGAATTTGATAATTTGGACTATATCAATGAATGGCTTCTTCAGTTTGGAAATAAAGTGAAAATTGAAAAACCTGAAGCACTGGTTGAAAAAAGAAAAGCTCTTCTGGAAAAAATGTTAGAAGATTAGGGGATAAAATTTTGAGTAATAAAAAAGGGCTTCAATAAATTGAAGCCCTTTTTTTGATATTTATTTAGAGTAAAAACTCAATGAAGAAATTAATCTTCATCGCCTTCTCCTCCTTCGTCGTCATCACCTTCTTCTTCATTGACAACTCTTGTTACGGCTGCAATAGCACCATCAGAGTCGAGGCGCATGATTCGAACACCTTGAGTATTTCGACCCATTGTTCGAATACCTCCACAACTCATTCTAATTACCTTCCCTTTCTCAGTGATGATCATTAAATCATCATGATCGGTAACTTCTTTAAGGGCAATCAGGTCACCGGTCTTAGGAGTTATCTTCAATGTAATAACGCCTTTACCGCCCCTTGATTGTTCTCTGTAATCATCTACAAGAGAGCGTTTACCATAACCGTTTTCTGACATTGCAAGAACAGTTGCTTCATGAGTGTTCTTAATGACAACCATGTCCACAATTTCATCTTTCTTGCCGAGTGTCATACCTTTTACACCGGAAGTGTTTCGGCCCATATCTCGAACGTCACTTTCGTGGAATCGTATAGCTCTACCATTTTTGTTGGCAAGAATGATATTACTTTCACCATCAGTTAGCTCAGCAGCTAATAAGCTGTCGCCTTCCTTAATGTTGATAGCAATGATTCCATCCCTTCTTGGGCGACTATAAGCCTCGAGGGTAGTTTTCTTAACCTGCCCATCTTTTGT
The DNA here is from genome assembly GCA_002694685.1 of Balneola sp. Lineage (NCBI taxonomy): Bacteria > Pseudomonadati > Balneolota > Balneolia > Balneolales > Balneolaceae > Balneola > Balneola sp. The sequence continues at coordinate 125,971 of NZMW01000010.1, read as the reverse complement.
GGCCATGATGATAGAGTGTTCGTTAATGTACTCTTCATCTTCAAGGGTTTTGACCGGAACAAAGGCTTTAATGGCATCATCCTTATCTAATTCGATAAGGTTGACAATAGCACGACCTCTTGCGAGTCGACCTCCTTCTGGTATTTCATAAACCTTCAACCAGTAACACATTCCTTTCTCTGTAAAGAATAGAATATAGTTGTGGGTTGTGGCTACGAATAAATGTTCTACATATTCCTCATCGCGGGTTGTGGTGCCTTTCATTCCTTTTCCACCACGGCGCTGTCGGCGATATCCACTTACGGGCATGCGTTTTATAAACCCTTTGTTGGAAATAGTCACAACGACATCTTCATTCGCGATCATGTCTTCGATGTTGAAGTCGTCAGCAGAGTGAACTACCTGAGTTCTTCGCCCATCGCCATATCGTTTTTTTAGATCTGCAAGCTCTTCCTTAATAATAGATGTTTGCTTGTCACGGTTAGATAAGATTTCGCGATAATCAGAAATTTTGTCAATAATCTCTCTGTATTCACCATCAATCTTTTCACGCTCTAAGCCGGTAAGCTTTTGTAAGCGCATGTCCAGGATTGCCTTAGCCTGAATATCTGTAAGGGCAAACTTCTTACGAAGTTCAATGTTAGCTTCTGAAGGATTATTAGATGCCCGAATGGTTTTAATAACTTCATCCAGGTTATCAAGAGCAATTTTAAGACCTTCAAGAATATGCGCCCGAGCTTCCGCTTGATCCAGGTCATACATGGTACGTCGGATGATAATATCAACTCTGTGCTCTACAAAGTGATAAATCAGCTCTTTGAGATCCATTACTTTTGGCCTGCCTTTTACAAGGGCGAGGTTGATAATACCAAAAGTAGTCTGCATCTGGGTGTACTTATATAATTGATTAAGTACAACGCCTGCATTTGCAGATCGCTTCAAAATAATGACAACGCGAATTCCTTCTCTGTCAGACTCATCACGAACCTCTGAGATTTCAGTAATCTTCTCATCATTTACAAGAGAGGCAATTTTCTGAATAAGCGTGCTTTTATTAACCTGATAAGGAATCTCAGTAATAACGATTTGCTCACGATTACCACGAAGCTCTTCAGTATTGGCACGTGCACGGAGCGTTACTTTACCACGACCCGTTTCATAAGCGTTTTTAACACCTTCATATCCATAAATAATACCAGCAGTAGGGAAATCAGGAGCCGTAATGTGTTCCATTAGTGCCTTAATTTCGATATCCGGATTGTCGATATAGGCGGTAACTCCGTCAATGACTTCCGTCATATTATGTGGAGCCATATTAGTCGCCATACCAACAGCGATACCGGAAGCTCCATTTAGCAGGAGATTCGGCAACATACTTGGAAGAACGGTTGGCTCTTCAAGGGTATCATCAAAGTTAGGCTGGTAGTCAACCGTTTCTTTGTTGATGTCAGAAAGAAGTTCTTCTGAAAGGCGATCCATGCGGACTTCAGTATAACGCATAGCAGCCGCGCTATCACCGTCAATGGAGCCAAAGTTTCCCTGACCGTCAACGAGTGGGTAGCGAAGCGAAAAATCCTGAACCATTCGAACAATGGAATCATAAACAGCAGTATCACCGTGAGGGTGGTACTTACCAAGAACCTCACCAACAATACGGGCACTTTTCTTGTAGTTACGATTATGATACATCCCCAGGTCGTTCATTCCGTAAAGTGCACGTCGGTGAACAGGCTTTAAGCCATCTCTAACATCAGGAAGAGCCCTGGATACAATAACCGACATCGAATAATCGATGTAGGAAGACTGCATTTCGTCTTCTATAGTAATAGGTATAATTTTTTCTCTGGCCATAAATCAGGTAGTAAAAAAGGTTAGTCTGTATTCAGATTAATTGGATCAAATATCGATAGTGGCGTACTTAGCATTACGCTCAATGAATTCCCGGCGAGGTTCTACATCACCACCCATTAAGGTGGAAAAAAGTTTATCAGCTCCGGCGGCACTTTCAATCGTTACTTGCTGAAGGGTGCGCGTTTCAGGATCCATCGTAGTTTCCCAAAGTTGTTCAGGGTTCATTTCACCCAGTCCTTTATATCGGGAAACGTCGAATTTCTTACGCGTTTTCTTGAGTTCTTTTACAAGCTTATCGCGAGTGGCATCATCCCAGGCGTATTCAAGATCCTTGCTTGTGGTTATTCTATATAATGGAGGAGTAGCAATGTATATAAATCCATTCTCGATGAGCGGACGCATATATCTGTAGAAAAATGTCAGAAGTAAGGTTCGAATGTGTGAACCATCAACATCAGCATCCGTCATTAATATAATTTTATGATAACGAAGTTTCTCTAATTCGAAATCTTCTTCACCATGGCCAACTCCCGTTCCAAAGGCAGTAATCATAGCCTGGATTTCTTTGTTCTCAAGAATGCGGTTAATCTTGGCTTTCTCAACGTTTAAGATTTTACCCCTCAGAGGAAGAATAGCTTGAAAGCTTCGATTACGACCCATCTTAGCAGAACCACCGGCAGAGTCACCCTCAACCAGGTAAATTTCAGAATGTTCCGGATCTTTGATTGAGCAATCAGCCAGTTTTCCAGGAAGTCCGCCGCCGCTCATAACACTTTTACGCTGAACGAGTTGACGAGCTTTTCTAGCTGCTTCACGAGCTTCGGCTGCAAGCACTACTTTTTGAATGACTTTTTTAGCAGCCTTCGGATTTTGCTCCAGGTATTCATTCAATTGATCATAAACAACAATCTCTGCCGCACTTTGAACTTCGGAGTTCCCAAGTTTGGTTTTGGTCTGACCTTCAAACTGAGGTTCCTGAACCTTAACACTCAATACAGCCGTCATTCCTTCACGAAAATCCTCACCTGAAACAGAAATCTTACTGTTAGATTTAATCAGGTTATTCTTCTCTGCATACGATTTAAGTGATCGAGTTAATGCACGGCGAAAACCGGAAACATGTGTTCCACCCTCGCGTGTATTAATGTTGTTCACATAAGAGTGTACATTTTCTGAGTAAGAGTTGTTGTAAGAAATAGCAATTTCAACGGGCACTTCATCAAGCTCTCCGGTTATATGGATTGGCTTGTCGAGCATGGATTCGCGATGCTCATCAAGGAAATCAACAAAGTCTTTTACTCCACCTTCATAATGGTAAGTTTCGCTTTTGAGCTCTTCGTCCTCTTCCCGCTCATCAACAAGTTCAATGGTAATTTCAGGATTAAGAAAAGCCAGCTCTCTCATGCGCTCAGCAATAATGTTGAACTTAAATTCAACAGTCTGCGTGAAAATAGTTTCGTCAGGAGTGAAAGAGATTTTAGTACCGGTCTCTTTTGTTTTTCCTTTAACAGATAGAGGTACTGTAGTGCCTCCGTGCGCAAACTCCATAACATGGATTTCACCATCACGGTGAATTTCAGCTCTAAAGTGGCTTGAAAGAGCGTTTACACAACTAACGCCCACTCCGTGAAGTCCACCGGAAACTTTATAAGTATCTTTATCAAACTTACCACCAGCGTGTAGCTTGGTAAGCACAACTTCAACAGCGGGAATACCCAGCTTCTCGTGAGTATCAACCGGAATACCGCGACCATTATCTTCAATGGTCATGGAGCCGTCTTCATTAATAGTTACAATGATATGATCGCAATAGCCTGCAAGAGCTTCATCAATGGAGTTGTCGACCACCTCGTTTATTAAGTGGTGAAGGCCGCGCTGACCCGTATCCCCGATATACATTGCAGGGCGCTTCCGTACTGCTTCAAGACCCTCCAAAACCTGTATGTTTGACGCCTTGTAGTCAGAACCTTGTTTTTTTGCCATAAGTATGGTGTGATAGCTTTCTTAGATGAGTTTGTTAACGCCTGAAAATATAGCTTGCGCGGGCAAAATCAAAAAAAGGAAGGGTTTTTATTGAAAATATTAGAGCTGTCGCTTCTGGGGTGAAATTCAGCAAGAGAAAAGCGATCGGAAATGTGGATAATTCGAGAAAATGTTAATAATTAGAATTTTCATACCAGCTGCCGTTGAACTTTGATGATTATACCTCTATCTTTGGTGTCTATTTTCATTATGAATTAACCGAATTAACAATGTCGCGAAAAGACGATATTACTGGAAAAGGAGCTTTGAACGGATACCGTTCTTCTAAGTCGAATAATAAAACGAAACATCGCTTTGAATTGAATTTACAAAAGCGTCGTTTTTACGTACCCGAAGAAGACAAATGGGTAACACTCAAAGTTTCTGCGAAAACTGTAAGAACAATTAACAAGAAGGGAATTTCTGCAGTATTGAAAGACGCGCGGAAAAAAGGAACTCTTATAAAAGACGTATAGAATTATGGCAAAAGGAAGCAGAGTTCAGGTAATCTTAGAATGCACCGAAAAACCCGGTTCATCTCGTTACGTTACTACTAAAAACCGAAGAACAACTACCGATAGACTTGAACTGAAAAAATACAATCCGGTTCTTCGTAAACATACTGTTCACAAAGAAATTAAATAACCAGAGTTATGGCTAAGAAGCAATCATTTGGACAAGAAGCACTACAAGCGAAAGCGGCTCACCGCAAAATGGCAAAGGTTATCATTTCTACCAAGAATGATAAAGGAAAGTATGCCTACAAAGAGGTGATGATGGATCAGGAAAATGTTAATGAATACATCAAAGAAAATAGATCCTGATAATTCATTCATAAGGAATATATAAGGTTACGCAATTTTGATTGTGTAACCTTTTTTTTTGGTTATTTTCAGCTACGGAGGAAATCATGACAATAAAAGAACAAATTATTTCGGACATCAAGGAAGCTATGAAGGCTAAGGCTAAAGACCGCCTTCAGGTGCTGAGATCTTTAAAAGCAAAACTGATGGAAAAGGAAATCAGTGAGCGAAAGGATGGAGAGGCAGAGCTTAATGATGAGCAGGCTGTAGAAGTGCTAATGAAAGCAGCCAAACAAAGAAAAGAATCCATTGATCAGTTTGAAGAAGGTGGTCGTGAAGATTTAGCCGAGAAAGAAAAAGAGGAGCTTAAGATTATTGAAGAGTACCTTCCTGAAATGATGGACGAGGATGACGTTCGAAAAATCGTTCAGGATAAAATAAAAGCTCTTGGCGCTTCCGGTATCCAGGATATGGGGAAAGTAATGGGCCCACTTATGGGGCAGCTGAAAGGAAAAGCCGATGGTTCTATGGTGAGCCGGGTTGTAAAAGAGGAGCTCGGGGGATAACGAATGCTGATCCTGGATCTGATTATTGCCACACCTATTCTATACTTTGGCTACAAAGGTGCAGTGAATGGATTGGTAAAAGAAGTGCTCAATATTGTAGCTATTATTCTGGCTGTTTTCCTCACCTTTAACTACCTGGATGCCTTTACCGGAATGGTTGCACCCCTTTTTGAAGAGGGAGCATCTTTTGTGCCCTTTGTTTCTGGAGCTATTCTATTTATAGGAACCATTGGTTTAGTAGCTCTATTAGCATATGCCACCAAGGAACTACTGAAAGCCGTAAAGCTTAGCATGGTGAATCGGATTTTAGGAGCGACTTTTGGAGCCTTGAAAAGTGGATTGGTGGTTAGTGCCGTGCTTCTGCTTTTAGCCGGCTTTAATGTACCTGGTGAACAAGCTAGAAATGATTCCTATTTATACCCCTACGTAATTTACTTGGCTCCATTGACTTACAACGGAGTAGCTTTAGTCTATCCGGGAGCTGAAAATTATACAGAAACGCTGAAAGCTAATATCAGCGATCATAACCCATTAGAAAACATTCCATTTTTAAACGATAACTCAGATAATTAGATGTCATTTTTACCTGTAGAGGAACAACTTGAAATTATTCGTCGAGGAACCACAGAGATTGTTCCGGAAGAAGAACTTGTTGAGAAGCTTAAGAAATCAAGAAAAGAGAATAAGCCGCTTAAGATAAAGCTTGGGGTTGATCCGACTCGTCCAGATCTCCATTTAGGTCATTCCGTTATCCTGAGGAAGATGAGACAATTTCAGGATTTAGGGCATGAAGTTATTTTGATTATTGGTGGTTTTACGGCGATGATTGGCGACCCAACCGGCCAAAATAAAACGCGTCCACCATTGACGCTGGAAGAAGTAAAAGAGAATGCCAAAACCTACATTGAACAGGCTAATAGCATTCTGGATGAAAGTAAACTCACATTGACCAACAACAACGATTGGTTGGGCGAAATGGATTTCATGGACGTGATTAAGCTGTCATCTAAACTGACGGTTGCCCGAATGATTGAGCGGGATGATTTTTCAAAACGCTTTGAAGGCAATGAGCCGATTTCTTTGCACGAATTTTTATATCCACTGGCTCAGGGACAAGATTCCGTTTACCTGAAATCAGATGTAGAGCTTGGCGGAACCGACCAGAAGTTTAACCTTTTGGTAGGCCGTCAGCTTCAAAAAGAAGATGGACAAGAGCCTCAGGTTTGTTTGATGATGCCACTGTTGGTGGGAACCGACGGTTCGGCAAAAATGTCCAAATCATACGATAATTACATCGGGATTAACGAAGCGCCAAATGATATGTATGGCAAATCCCTGTCCATTCCGGATGACTTGATTTACACCTATTTTGAGTTAGTTACAGATGTGGATACTGCAGAACTTCCGGCTATTAAAGAAAAGATTAAAACCGATCCAAGAAATGCCAAACATGATTTAGCGTTCACTATTGTCCGTATGTATCACGGTGAGGAAGCTGCTAAAGGAGCAAAGAACCACTTCGAGCAAACGGTCATCAACAAGGAAGTGCCGGACGACGCACCGGAATTCTATTTTGAAACCGGAGAAGAAATTCGCCTGCTCGATATTGTTGCTGAAACCGGCTTTTCTCCAAGTAACGGAGAAACTAAGCGCATGATTAAACAGGGTGGTGTTAGTATTGACGACAAGAAAGTCACGGACAAAAATCACTCTATTACCTTTTCTGACGGGGATGAATTTTCCCTGAAAGTTGGAAAGAGAAATTTCGGAATTCTTAAAGCCAAGTAACCCATTTTGACAAAGATCAGCTCGTACAACGTAAATGGAATAAGGGCGGCACATCGAAAAGGTTTTATAGACTGGGTTGAAGAGAGTAATCCCGATGTTATTTGTATTCAGGAGCTTCGCGCGCTTGAAGAGCAGGTTCCAGAAGAGATTAAAGAACTCGGCTATCACGAATCCTACCACATCGCTGAGAAAAAGGGGTATTCAGGAGTAGCAATTTACTCAAAAGAAAAGCCTATTAAAGTTGAGCAAGGTCTCGGAGTAGATTGGATAGACAAAGAAGGCCGTGTGATTATGGCTGAATTTGAAAACTACCGGGTATTCAGTATTTATGCCCCCAGTGGAACAACAGGTGACATTCGCCAGGATATGAAAATGGATTTCTTGGATAACTTCATCCGCTTTGGAAAAAAGGTTGTTGAAGGAGAAAAGCCCGCAGTTTTTTGTGGAGACTTTAATATTTGCCACACTGAAATTGATATTCATAATCCCAGCAAGCAGCATAAAACGTCTGGCTTTTTACCGGAGGAAAGGAAGTGGGTGACGGAATTTCTGGAAGTTGGCTACCATGATGTATTTCGTCAACTTCACCCCGAGAAAGAAGACTTATATAGCTGGTGGAGTTATCGGGCGGCCTCAAAAGATCGAAATAAAGGGTGGAGAATTGATTATCATTTGGCAACCAGTGCCTTAGCCGAAAAAGCAAAAGTGGCTGAAATAGAAAAAAAGTGGGATATTTCAGATCATGCTCCGGTTAGCATCACTTATGAAGTGTGAGTGAACGAAGCTTTTTTGGTTGAAGTTTTAGGTAATAGAATAGATAAAGGATTGTATGGGAACGCATTACGAAGGATCGGAAGAAGATAAATCAACCCTGAATGCATTTATTAAGTTAATGCGTGCCACCGAAAGTATGAACGGGAGGTTGTCTCGCCACCTCTCTGAAGCAAATCTAACGGTGAGTCAGTTTGGCACTCTGGAGGCCTTACTTCATTTAGGTCCTCTTAATCAAAGAGAATTAGGGCAGAAGTTGTTAAAAAGTGGAGGAAATATCACGCTGGTGATTGATAACCTTCAGAAGAGTGGAATGGTTGAAAAGAAAACAGACCCCAATGATCGCAGGGCTGTAATTATCTCGTTAACAAAAAAAGGGCGATCATATATTGAAGACTTTTTCCCACAGCACCTCGGGAAAATTAAGGAAGAGTTTAGCTGCCTCAGTAATAAAGAAAAAGAACAGCTGGGTTCTTTATGCAAAAAACTGGGCAAGAAGCCAGAGTAAAGTAACCCTACTTAATCACCGACTCATAAATAAAATATACTGGGGTTCTATAGTATGAATCAGGCTAAATCGTGATTAGGTGTATATATGGAGCTGGTACATGTGAAGCAGAAAACCAATACACCTATGATGAAATGCCTGTTGACCCAGAGGAATGGTAGGTCCTATCAGAAAGAAAGCATAATCTAAAGACTGACTCTTTAAAGTAGATCTTATGGACAAAATTATACTAACACTGTTAACTTTTTTCCTAATATTTGGATGCTCCGATACAGAAAAGAAAAAGAAGGGGTCAAAAATTGAGGCGACAGAAATTAATCCTGAAAAAACTGAATTTGTAAATACAAGTTCAATAATATCTAATGTAAAGTATCTAAAGCTATCTGAAGAAGGCGGAAATTATATCGGTCAGATAGAGAAAGTTTTATTGAAGAACAACAAAATATATGTATTGGATGCAGAGCAATCATTAGCACTGTATGTATATAATGAAGAGGGGAGATTATTATTTGATATATCAAATTATGGTAGAGGACCAGGAGAATTTATGAGTCCCAACGATTTTGATGTTGATCTAAAAAACAATCAAATTATTATATATGATACCGGTGGAAGTAAGTTTATATACTATAATTCAAACAATGGAGAATACATTGAGGAAAAAACTTTCAAACATCGGTTAAGTAGATTTAAAAAAATTGAAAGTGGTTATTTAATCTTTATGAATAATGTTTTAACAAACTCAATGGATGATAGCCATAACATGCTGATAACAGATAATGATTTTAATATAAGAGAGGAGAGTATTGATATTGATCCTGACCTAATAGATTACCATTACAATTTGCCTACAAACTTTTCTGTATTTAATGATAAAGTATTTTTTACAGCCCCATCAGATTATATTATCTATAGCTATGACAAAGAAAAATTTAAAAAAATCAAAAAAATAGATTTTGGAGAAAAAGAATTACCGGAGAGTTTTTTTGAAGAGAAAGAAAATGTTATAGAGAGAATTAAACTATTAGAAGAGTACGCTAATAATATATCAAACTATTATGAAGCTGAAGATTTTTCATTTTTTACATATAGATATAAAAGAAATCATAACTATGTGTTTGCATCTAATAAAGAAAACAAAATGCTTCACACAAGTAACATTAAGCTTAAAGATGATATAGGATTAGGTCCAATGATGCGACGGCCGATTCAAATAAAAGGAGATACTTTGGTGTGGTTTCAACAATCTACATCCCTTGTAGAATATATTTCAAATAAGAAAAAGAAGGGATCCGAGTGGTCTAGCTTAAAACAAAAAAACCCTTCTTTGGTAGCTTTTGAAAAGGAAATTGACAAGAATGATAACCCATATTTAATCTTTACAAAAATAGACCCGGAATGGTAAAAAGCTAAATGAAATCCTTTAAAAGGGTGTTATTTATGTTAATAAAAATGAAGCAAGAACTAATAATTATATGAAAAGAATAGCATCTAGATACTTTTGAACTATAGCTCATTCACCGACTCATAAATAAAATACGGCGGGATGTTCTTCCAGCAGAAGTCAGTCGTGTAGTTATCAAATACTTCGGTAAGCGGCTTTTTTAGATGCCCGGATGTTTGATAGGCTAAGAAAGATCCGTTCTCGTGGAGCACTTCTTTAGTTTTATTCAGGATGTCGATTTTCATATCCCAGTCAAAGAAAGAGAAGGGAATACCGGAAACTACATGATCAACATTGCCAATCAGTTCTTCCGGCATCAAAGACATTATATTTTCAACACTGTCAGGGAAAATAGTAAGTCTGTCGTCGTCAATTTTAGAAAGCGTGTTTATAAAATTGTCGTTGGTTTCAAACACAAAAAGCTGAGCATCAGGACTCATTTTCTTTAAGAAATGCTTAGTGAATACCCCGGTCCCGCCACCATATTCTACAATTGTTTTGGTGGCCTTGAAATCAATATGCTCGCAAAGCTTACGCACACAGTATTGAGAAGATGGCGTAATAGAAGCAACATCTTTATCCGTTGCGAATGATTTCAAAAATGTAATAGTATTCTTCATGGTAAACTATAATTCTTGTTCTAATTGTCCGATTTGGTCCCTGATTCGGGCCGCCTCCTCAAACTCCATGTTTTTGGCAGCATGAATCATGGTTTCCCGGAGATGTTCAATTAACTTGTCTTTGCTTTCAAAGGTGACTTCTTTCATCGCCGGACTGGCTTTATACTGAATGCCATCCTCAGCAACTTTAACAATTTCAAGCGCTTCTTCGCTCGCATCGTCGTCACCCTGAGCAAAATCAAAGCTTTTGTTAGATATCAATGCCGGGTCAACCAAAGGCTTCAATTCCTTCTTAATGGTTTCAGGAGTGATTCCATGTTTCTCATTATACTCTTCCTGAACTTTGCGCCGGCGCTCGGTTTCATCTACTACCTTTTGGATGCTTTTCGTCATTTTGTTTGCATACAAAATGGCTTTTCCGCCAACATTTCGGGCGGCGCGCCCTACAATCTGAAACAATGATGTTTCTGATCTAAGAAAGCCTTCCTTGTCGGCATCCATAATAGCAACTAAACTCAGCTCAGGAATATCAATCCCCTCACGCAACAGGTTAATTCCAACGAGAACATCGAAATCTCCGCGGCGGAATTTATATAAAACTTCGATTCTTTCAAGGGCATTTAACTCGCTATGCATATATGCCGCGCTGATGCCAAGGTTTTTAAGGTATTCACTGAGCTCTTCACTAAGCCGTTTGGTTAAAGTAATAACCAGAACCCGTTCTTTCTTTTTAACTTTTTCCTGAATTTCACTCAATAAATCATCCACCTGGTTATCCAGCGGGCGGATTTCAATCTCGGGTTCCATCAACCCGGTTGGTCGAATAATTTGTTCGGTATAAACACCGCCGGACTTTTCCAGTTCATAATCACTGGGTGTAGCACTTACAAAAATGGCCTGATTTACTAAACCTTCCCACTCATCAAATGTAAGTGGACGGTTATCAAGCGCGGAAGGTAGTCGGAACCCGTGTTCAACCAATTCGACTTTTCGAGAGCGATCTCCGCCGTACATAGCTGAAATTTGGGGAATAGTTTGGTGACTTTCATCTACAACCACCAAAAAATCATCCGGGAAATAATCGAGCAAACAGTAGGGGCGTTCGCCGGGCTTTCGGGCACTTAAATATCGGGAGTAGTTTTCGATCCCAGAGCAGTATCCGATTTCCTGAATCATCTCAATATCAAAAAGGGTGCGCTGCTCTATGCGTTTAGCTTCCAGAAATTTTTCTTCATCCACGAGGACTTTTCTTCGCCACTCTAATTCTTCTCGAATTTGCTCAATGGATTGTTCAAGTCTAGCCTTAGAAGTCACATAATGTGAAGCAGGATAAACCCGAAACTCATCCACAGAGTCATGAACAGTTCCATCGTTTACATCAAAAAGCTGAAGGGATTCAATTTCATCCCCCCACTGTGTAATTCGAAGTCCTTCGTCAGAATAGGCCGGATAGACATCTATCACATCACCCCGAACCCGGAAAGTCCCTCGCTTAAAGTCCAGGTCATTTCGGTTATAATGAAGGTCCACCAAATCATACAAAATAGTATTGCGCGGAATCTCCTGACCTTTATTCAGGGTCAAAATTAATTTCTCATATTCAGAAGGTGAGCCAATACCGTAAATACAACTCACTGAAGAAACAATGATTACATCCCGTCGCCCGGAGAGTAAAGAGCTTGTCGCCCGAAGCCTCAGTCGCTGGATTTCTTCATTGATAGAAAGATCTTTTTCAATGAATTTATCCTGTGTAGAGAGGTAGGCTTCCGGCTGATAATAGTCATAGTAAGAGATAAAAAACTCTACACGATTCTCGGGGAAAAAGTCACTAAGCTCCCGATAGAGCTGAGCGGCCAGCGTTTTATTATGACTCATTACCAGGGTGGGTTTCTCCACATTTTCAATAACGTTGGCAACGGTACGCGTTTTACCGGAGCCGGTTATTCCCAGCAAAGTTTGAAATTTATCTCCCGCATTGAGGCCTTCTGTAAGTTCAGCTATGGCACTAGGCTGATCGCCTGCGGGTTCGTAAGGTGAGTGAAGTTTAAATTGGGACATATATGCCTTTCAAAGGTACAAACTGTAACGTAACTTAGGAAACAAGAACACAGAAAAATTAATGCCACAAAATCGCTAAAACACGAAAAAGATTTGAAATTATAGTGTTTAAAGAAGTTCATTGAACTCAAAAGGCTGATTAGCGGAGAGAACCGCTGATTCAAGCTTCAGCCTAGCCAAAACATTTTGTGATTTAGCGATTTTGTGGCTAATAAAACCAAATACAGATGTCTCATCGGCATAAAGATTTAGAGTCGCCCCGTAAGCGTATAGATGAAATTGACGAGCAAATTCTGGACTTGCTTTCAGAGCGGGGGGATATTGTTCGGGATGTAATTAAGCGAAAAGTTGAGAATCAGCTACCGGTTTTTGTGCCGGCGCGCGAAGAAGAGAAGTCAAAAGCATTTAAAGATCTTGCGAAAACTAAAGGTATTGATCCTGACTGGGCGGAAGATTTTTTAAGAATGATTATGACTGCTTCCAGAGCAACTCAATCACAAGAGACTTTTCCTATAGCTACTGAATCTCCTAAACATATTCTATTTGTTGGAGGTGAAGGAGGGATGGGCAAGCTGTACAAACGGATAGCAGATCAATCCGGACATGAAACCTACTCCATCGACAAGAAAAACTGGCACGAGCTTGAGGAAATATCTCCCAAGTTGGATATGGTAATTGTAACGGTTCCTATCAATGTTACAGAAAGCGTGATCGAAAGACTGAGCGGGCGCCTTAAGAAAGAGACCATTCTTGCGGATTTCACCAGCAACAAATCTAACCCAATTGATGCAATGTTAGCGGCGCATAACGGCCCGGTAGTTGGGCTTCACCCTATGCATGGTCCGGATGTTCAAAACCTTTCCAAACAGCTGATGGTATTTTGTAATGCCCGGGATGGAGAAAACGCAAAATGGTTTATGGAGCAATGTGAATTATGGGGCATGCGTGTAATTGAAGCAGATCCCCAAAAACATGACCATGTGATGCACCTGGTTCAGGGCTTACGTCACTTTGTGGCTCTTTTGCATGGTTCTTTTATGGAAGAGTTTGACTTGAAACCCACGGATATGCTGGATTACTCCTCCCCAATTTACCGCGCTGAATTAATGATGACCGGCCGAATCTTCGCTCAGGATGCAGAACTTTATGCTGATATTGTATTTGCCAATAAAGAGCGCCGGGATCTGTTGTTAAAGTTCTTTGAGCACCACAAAAAGCTGGTAAAAATGGTGGAACAAAATGACCGCGAAGGGTTTATTAAAGAGTTTGAAGGAGTTACAGACTTCTTTGGAAAATTTGCAACTCAGGCGCTCACTGAAAGTGGTTATCTAATTAATCGGCTGGCAGACCGTTTTGCCTAGAGGAAGAATTAGTCCTTATTATTTACAATATTGTACAAAATAAATCTATTAGCAGAGAAGAGATGAAAAAACTATTAGCAGTAGCTATCATTGCGTTCCTGACCTTTTCAACGGTTGTTAAAGCGCAGGAAAGCACACCATTAAAAATTAACTCTTTAGATGAAGTTTCCCTGAACAAAGCGGAAGCAAATCAAAGTGACAAAACGTTCTTTACCCTAAATAGCTCTGCCTTAGAGAGCGCTGATTTTAAAAAAGGCGCCATCTTTGAAATGGAAACCGGACAAAACAAGACGGCTCTTTTCAGAATAGATCGCCAAAAGAATTATCGGGCGGGAATCACTTCTTATATGGCAACGGAGTTAGGCAAGCCAGACAATAAGTTCACTTTCTCTTATGGTGATGGCACTTTGATTGGTTTATACCATGAATCCCACTCGAGCGCCGTGATGATTGCTGAAGACCAAGAAATAGGCAAAGCATTTCTGACCCGGAATAAATCGATACTGGGAACCACAGAATCTTGTGCTGTTCATGAAAATGAAAACCTTGAGGCTATACCCAACCTTAAAAGCAGGTTTTCAGACAACAGAAAAAAATCTATTTCAGATGCCGAAAGTGGCGCGATGGTAGCTCCGGTTTATGCATCCGTGGACGACAGTATTTCTATCGATATAATGCTTGTTTATACCGATTCTGCTGAGGTTTGGGCAGAAAGTTCAGCCTTTGGGAACATAGATTTTATCCTTGCTCAATCCATTAATCTCTCTCAAACAGCTCTGGATAATAGTGAAACAGGAATCGAGCTAAGAGTAGCTCACATCCACAAAACCGCATACCGCGGAGATAATGATGAGGATATTTCGGCAGGAGATCATTTAAGAAGATTTACCCAAGATCGCGATAACCCTTCTTTTGGAGAAGATGACACAGACTACATCGGCTATATGGAAGAGGTTCATGACCTGAGGGAAGAGTATGGGGTAGATCTCATGGCTCTTATAATGAGCGAACCAAATACAGGAGGAATTGCCTGGGTGTTAAATAGTGTGTCCGGAGCTCCTTTAAGAAGTTTTTCCGTGAATAGAGTTCAGCAGGTGGCAACTAATTATACGCTTGTGCATGAGATCGGGCACAACATGGGTAATTCACACTCAAGAACCCAGCAAAGTGCAGCGGCATCTGAAAGTGGAGCCTTATTCCATTATTCAGTTGGGTTTCAAAATGCGGCAGAGAACTTTGTTACGGTTATGGCATATAGTGATGCAGGGCAATTGGAGGCACCCATATTTTCAAGTCCGGTTTTGATGTTTGATGGGGCTAGTGTAGGAACTAGCAACAGAAACACTCCTGAAGACGCCACCTTAACACTAAAGCAGGTCAAAAGAACGATAGCAGGATATAGGCCTTCCATTGTTGATTCCCCGGTAGTTTCTGTTTCTACTGATGAAATAGAAGTAACGATTAACAGGGAAGACGAAATCAGCGTACCGTTCAGTATTTCAAATGGAGGGGAGAGCGGTCTTGTGTGGGATATAGACTTTGATTTTCCCGGCGCTACTGTTAATAAAACAAGGGCAAAAGCTGGATTAAAGACAATGCAGCCGGAGCTTATGGAAAACACCATTGGTATTCCTGCAAACCACTCATTCCACAGTGAAAAAGCTAGAAAGGGCTTAAAGACAGAAGAAGTTTTATACAGCACCTCTTTTGAAAACTTCCCAACAGGAGAGTTTTCCGGCTATGACAACTGGACTGTTTTAAGCGGATCACCATTTGAGATCGTTTCAGGCAGTGGTAGTGATGGAAACCGAAACCTTCGAATAACTCATGACGGGACTAGTAACACACAATTTATTTCAGCACCATTTTTTGGGTACCAGCCTTTTGGCAACTATGAACTAAGTGTAGACTTTTCCATTTCCGGGGTAGAGGTTAATTCTGAAGTCTATGACTTTTACTTCTTTGATGGAGAAAACGGAGAGTTTTCAAGTGGAGTAATTATTAGCGAGGGAACCATTTTTGCTGCAGATTTAGGTGAAAACGATCAACTACAGTTCTTTGGGACAAACGCTGTGGTCCCGCCAAATACCTACAACACACTCAAAATTGTATATAATGTTGAAGATGAAGTTATAGAGTATTACCTGAATGGAACTCCAATTTATGAAGCGGGATTCTTGAATGGCAAAACTCCAAGCGAGATGCGTGTGCTTCAGCGTAATGAGGCAACATCAGGAACCCGGATTGATGTAGATAATTTTGAGCTGAAGCAGCTAAACACACCCTACAGATGGCTATCAGTAGAAAATATGAGCGGTGTTGCGTTTGAGGAAGAGACTAATGAAGCAACGCTCAATTTCAATTCAACAGGCTTGACCGCCGGAACCTACGAAACGACCCTTGTTGTTAGAACAAACGATCCCGAAAACAGAGTTATCGAGGTTCCTGTAACGCTATCTGTTAATGATGTTGTTTCGAATGAAATGGCAACAACACCTGAGGCCGTCACTCTTGGGCAAAACTATCCAAACCCATTCAACCCGACTACCACCATAAACTATACTCTGAAGCAGGCAGGAGAAGTGCAGATTGAGATCTTTAATATGCAGGGGCAAAAAGTTGCGACTCTGATGAATGAGAATAAGGGAGCCGGAGATTATGAGGTTAACTTTGACGCAGCAAACCTGGCTAGCGGAATCTATGTATATCGCCTTCAAGCCGGAACAACAACGTTAACCAAGAAAATGGCGCTAATTAAATAACTATGAGAAATTCAAAAAGAGTGTTTTTGCTGGCAGTATTGGTTACCGGAATGGTCACTATGATTAGCTGCGGTGAAGAAAAGAAAAGCGCGGAACAGCCTCAGGCATTAGCAGAAAATGAGCAGATGGAAAATCAGCCCATCAAGAACTCAGACAGCCTTTCCACTGATAAAGAATTGATTGAAGTAGATATGAATGTGGTAAACTCAATCAAAAAAGGAGGCTCATTTGTTATTCGTAAAGAAGAAGGAGGCGAAGAATTTAATCTTCAGGTTCGCCGTGTACAGCAAACGATTCCGGGAATCACTTCTATTTCTGCAAACATTGAAGATCAGGGAACGGGTTTAGCGTCATTACTCCTTCGGGACGGACAACTGACGGGCATCATGGATTTATACAAGCAAAAAGTTCGCTACAGAGTAGGGTATGATTCTGTTGCGGGAGCACACTATGTTCAGGAAATGCTGAAAGAAGAAATGGATGTGCTGCAGGGCAGTGAGCCTTTAGTACCTGACAGAGAGGGTCAATAAGGGTACGTTAAATTTTTATTATGATCATTTAAAAGCCCTAAAAATTATAGATATTACCTCAAAGGGTAACTAGCAGAGGTTTTTTGGTTAGGGTAATAGGATTCATTGTTTTTGGGGTTTTGTGGGCAGGGCTTGCTAATAGTCAGCCCTATCATTTTAGCGTTACACAGTATAATGCTCAAAACATTGGCTTATCTCATAATACGGTAACAAATCTGGCTCTGGATAAAAGTGGATTTCTGTGGGTTGGCACCATTGATGGGTTAAACCGATTTGACGGAAAGTCAGTGAAGACCTATAGGCATAATTCGTCTGACAGTACAAGCATTTCTGATAATTTCATTCACGGGATTTTAGTTGATGATGATGGGACTATTTGGGTTGGAACAAGGGATGGAGGCATTAATAAATTCAACCCTAGAACCGAGAAGTTTGCCCGTTACCAATACAGTGAAAAAATAAGAAACGGATTTCCAAGCGCGCCCATCTACCTTTTTATGAAGGATCGTGAGGGAGCTTTCTGGGCGTCAATAGGAGCTCAGGCATTTGGATTATTTGACCCGGATAAAGGGAGCTTCCGAGGGGTTGAAATAAAGGATAAAAAGACCGGCATAGAACTCTACAGCCCAAATGCAGTTGTAGAATTTAAAGATGGAAGTTTTTTAGGAGCGTCTTTTACCGGTCTGTATCATATTCCATCAGAAGAGGTTGAGGCATACAAATCAAATCCGCAAAAAAGGGTTTTAACAGCAGAAAGGGTTGATCAGTTTAAAGGTGAGAATGTTCAAAACCTGTCAAGAGTAATCGTTGATGAGCTAAACCAAATTTGGGTGTATAGCCAAAACTCTGGCAACCAGAAAGTTCCAAAAGAGCTGCTTTCAGAAAGCATTATTCAATCATTAGAAAGTGGTATGGCCTCTGAACATAATCAACAGCTATATGTGGAAAAAGAGGAATACCTGATTGGCACATCTGAGGAAAAAGGGCTTCAATTTATTAACAAAAATACGGGTGAGCGAAGTTATCAGGAATTGAAGACTGGGAGTAAAGATTTTTCACCAACAGCATTATATCATGATCCACAAGGTGGGATATGGAGCTATAGCTGGGGACAGGGCTTTGTAAGGCTTGAAGAACAAACCGCAATAAAGCTAGTTAACGAAGATACGAATCCTGAAATGGGAGCTCCATTTATTCTGGCGCTGGAAGAGGAACAGGGAAAAGGTATTTGGTTTGCCGGCGCTGAAGGAATCCGATTTTGGAATGAAGAAGCAGTAAATACAGAACGTTTCCAAGGGCTCCCAAAAGAGCTGATTGAAAACCAAATCTGGTCACTGGAAAGAAGTGAAAACGGGTTATGGGTAGTAACGGTAACGAATGGGTTATTCTATATTCCGATCAATGGAGAAGGAAAGCCTGAAGGATCGGCTCGTAACTTCAACCCGGAGAATAGCTTCATAAACTCATATCTAATTCATCAGGTATTTATAGATAGCAGAGGGTGGATGTGGGTTGGATATGAGGGGGATGGCCTTCAGCTAGTGAAAAATCCGGTAGGCTTGCTCGAAAATGAACCGGTTAATGTTACTCATTTTAATAGCAATACAGGCGGGGAAAATGTAATAGGCGGAGAGAAAATTCGCCGAATCTATGAAGATAGAGATGGAGGTATATGGCTGGCAACTATGGAAAATGGCTTTACAAAAATTGAAGTACAAGAAGGTCAGTTTGGAAGAATTTCTGTTTTTCGACATGATCCATCAAACTCCAATTCGGTTTCATTTAACGATGGGCGCAGTATTTATCATCAAAACGACAGCACTTTTTGGTTTGCAACCTATGGGGGCGGAATAACACGGTGGAATCCCATAAAAAATGAGTTTAGAAGGTTTGGTACGGAACAAGGGCTTTCAAATAACAGCACCTATGGCATTCTCCCTGATGTTGATCCAGACTTCATCTGGATTAGCACAAACAATGGATTAGCCAGGCTGCATACACCAACACTAAGTTTTACTGCTTTTACTGAAGAGGATGGCATTCAGAATAAAGAATTTAATACCGGCGCCTACTTAAGACTGTCAGATGAGAGAGTTGTTTTTGGGGGGATTGGCGGCTTTAATATTCTTGATACAGAAGAGCTTACCACGAATAAGAAAGAACCGGTTGTTCAGCTTACTGGTATTCGGCTATTTAATGAACCTTATAATACCGATACGAGCAGCGTATTTGAAAAGGAGCTTATTCTTCCATACAACAAAAACTTTCTTTCTTTTGAGTTTGCTGCTTTGGATTACGAGAAACCGCAGCAGAATAAGTACGCCTATAAAATGGTGGGTGTGGACGAGCAATGGGTGGAAGCAGGAAACCGAACCTTCGCGGACTATCCAAATCTTGAGCCAGGGGAATATAATTTCAGGGTAAAAGCTGCGAATAGCTATGGTGTATGGAATGAAGAGGGAATACAGCTCGCAGTAAATATTACGCCTCCTTGGTGGCAGACCTGGTGGTTTCGCTCTCTTTCAGGGTTGACAGGGCTTGTTTTGTTGGTTGTAGGAATCAGGCATATTTCACAGAGAAGGCTCCGCGAGCAAATTCGTAAAATGGAAGTTGAAAATAGACTTAGAAACGAAAGGGAGCGAATTTCCCGGGATCTTCATGATCATGTAGGAGCTCAGTTAGCGAATATAATATCTGGATTAACACTGATTGAAAAATATAATGAAAAGAAGAACACGGCCCGCTCAGCAGAGCTAATGAACTCGCTGCGAGGAGACGCCAATGTTACCATCAAGCAGTTACGAGAAACCATTTGGGCGCTTAATCAGAACAGTTTAGACCTGGAAGGTTTTGTTGATCACCTAAAGAAATACTTCAAGTCTCAAAGTGCGTTGTGTGATGAGTTGCAGGTTCATTACCACCAGGAAGTAGAGGACAAAGTAACACTGAGCTCAACCCAGGCATTGAATGTTTTCAGGATCATCCAGGAAGCGGCTCAAAACACACTGAAGTATGCAGGTGCAGAAAATCTTGATATACATTTCAGTAGAAATAATGGGTCGCTGAAGGTATGCATAAAAGATGATGGGACCTTTAAGGAAAACGGACAGGCATTAAATGGGGGCTATGGTTTGGGGAATATGCGAAAAAGAGCAGAAGAGCTGGGAGGAACCTTAGACATGGATAAAAAAAATGGAACAGAAATAAAGCTCTCTTTCAATTTATAAATACCAAATTCAGGGGATATGCTTAATCAAAAAAAGAAGCATTTTGAAAGTCAACGAACACGATTAGCATAAATATTCGGGAATGGAAAAGATAAAAGTTGCCATTATTGAAGATCACAGCATTTTTAGGAAGCGCCTTTCCGAGCTGCTTTCCTTTTACGATGAGATTGATCTGGTTTTTGCGGTAGAAGATGCTGAGCTCTGTATAAAATATCTTGATAAGGCAGAAGAGCTTCCTGACGTCCTGCTTATGGATATTGAATTGCCTGGGCTTTCGGGGATCGAGGCAACCTTTCAGATCAAAGAAAAGCATCAAGACATTGACATCATCATGTTTACGGTTTTTGAGGACGATGAGCGAATATTTGAATCCATTCAGGTTGGTGCCACGGGATACTTATTAAAAGATGAACCGATTGAAGAGGTAGTTCAGTCGATTAAGGATGTTAAAAAAGGCGGGTCTCCAATATCACCATCTATTGCCAGAAAACTTATGAGTTTAGTTTCGGGGCTAAGAAAAGATCCTACACAAAAAAAGAAAGAACCGGAAGTAGTGCCTTTCGATTTAACGCCGGCAGAAATTCGAATTCTCGAGCATGTTATTGAGGGAAAATCCAATAAAGAGATAGCAGAAGATGTTATCCTGAGTCCGTGGACGGTGAAAACGCACATCAAAAACATCTACAAAAAGATGCAGGTGAATTCACGGGCTGCTGCTGTGCGGTTAGCGTTAAGGCGAAACGTTGTGAAGTAGAGGTAGAAAAATACTCCGTTCGGGCGATAACAGTTAGTTGATGAATATTTGAAATTTGATGTATTCCTGTAGCTCATGCAGGCTTCATTATTAAAAGAATCAGATATACAATGAAAAAAATACAGCTACTACTAATAGGTTTTTTAGGTTTCAGCATAGCAGCTTCGGCACAACAGGTGGATATTCAGAAGCAGATAAATAATCAGTATCTGGATTTGTCACATAAAGCATTTATTTATCAGGTTTCTCCACAAACAAAAAAAGCAGATCTGTTACTACTGAATGCTGGAGTTCAGGAAAAAAGAAACTTCATGAAGGAGTTTAATCAGTTGCGAAAGAAAGGTGTCTTTCTGAATAATCCAGATACCTCCTGGAGATTTGAAGAGTACAAAGCCCCTAATGATTCTATGTATCGTCCGTCTTCTCTTGGCTGGCGCTGGACTGAGGGCTTGATAGAATCGGGCTCTTACTTAATTAGCGATGAGGCCTACAATTGGAACCAGGATAGTATGGCGTTATTTCCAGAAAGGTTCATGTATAGTAAGGCTTATGATTCGGGTAATGACACAACCGAAACACTCTACTTTAATTATGGGAGCAGAACACCATACTATGGTTTAAGAACGGCTTTTGTAGGTGAACCATCACGGGGAGCTGACTACGAGACATATTCAGAAAACTATGATACTGAAGAAGGGTGGGTTAAATATGCTCACCTATTGAGTTATCAAAATGAGCAGGGGTGGGACACATTACGCATTGAGGAAAGGTACAACCCTGAGAACATGGAATATTATCCGGAATCGGAACAAAGAAATATTTCTAACGAAAATTATGAGTTGAGTTCTTATCGCTCATATGGCTTTGATGGATCTACTTTTAGCTGGAGCTATAGCTACACTAAGTTTGGAGATGGAAGAAGGACTATTTATCAGGTTTCCAAACAATGGGATAATAATAAAGATCAGCTCATAGGGCGTGATAGTGTTTACTATATGTATAACAATAATGTGATTGAGGGGCGTCAATATACCTGGACAGATTCTCAATGGGTAGCTACCGGATTGTATAAGACCTTTCAGAACCCGAATGATGAAACGTTGGTTGACTCATTAATCCTTTACAGCGTCTATCCTGATAGCCTAAACAATGAAGGAGGCCCTGTCATTGATGACCCCATCAGTAAAACGGAATTTGATTATGATGAAGCCGGAAATCAAACAGAGATAAGAATATTTCGATTAGACAATGGCGAATTGGTATTAAGCTCATATTCAACTTCACAGTACATGCTCTTTGGTGAAACGTATCAAATGGTGTTGCGAGAAACCTTTAGCATCGATTTCTTAACCGGAGAAATGTATAAGACAGGGGTCTTTAAGAGGCTGTTCAATGAAGACGGTACAAGCATCGGAGATCGGAGTTATAACCTGAACGCTTCAGGAGATACGACAAATGGAGGTGGTAACGATTATCGCTCACTGGAAGATGGAACCCAGGTTTATGTTACTCTGAGATGGGATATCAACATCCAAGAAATGGTAATACAATATTACAGAGCTTACCCAAGGGCATTTTTTGATGATGGTTATATGAACCAGAGCACATACTTTGATGTAATAACCAATGGCGGAACTCGAAGTGTTAACGTGGGGGGTAATTATCCAGGAGTATTTAATGACGGCCCTATTCCTTTCTCGGTTGGAGACACTCTTTCATTTTTTATAAGTGCAGTGAATCTGGATTTAAGTATCCCGGAGGTTTCAGTAATGAACAAACCGGCTTCGGCAACTTTTGATCCAGAAACAAGAAAGTTCTGGTGGATCGTTGACGAGGAAAATCCAGGCCCGATGACATACACAGCTACCAATAAAAACGGAAGCTCTGAGGTGGTAGTTTACTTTGCGAATGTTGATTCGGAAAATGATGGTACTTCGGTGAGCAATGAAGAAGGTGATTTCAACCCCAATCAATTCAGTCTTTCACAAAACTATCCCAACCCATTCAACCCGACAACAAACATTAGTTTCAATTTACCGAAAGCAAGCGATGTGAGCCTTAAGGTGTATAATATGCTTGGGCAAGAAGTGGCTTCTTTGGTGAATGGGAAAACGGCATCAGGAGTCCAGACCGTCACATTCGATGCCTCCGCATTATCAAGCGGGATGTATATCTACCGAATACAAGCAGGAAGCTTTGTAGAAACCCGCAAAATGATGTTGATTAAGTGATCAAGTAATATGGTGATAAAGTGATATGGTGATTTACGATTTCATCACTCATCACTTTATCACTCTATCACCAAATCACTTTCAATCCTTCATTCGGCTAAAGCGAAGAGCAGAAATCATCCAGTTGGGAAGGTTCTTTTTTGGATCACGTTTAGTCATATCAATGTACCAACCTATTTTTTTCATAATGGGGACTTTATGAGTTTCAACAAACTCAATAAGTGTTCCGTCAGGATCTTCAACATAAGTAAACCGACCAGCAGCTTCGCCCATATCAAAGCTATCTGCAGAATCTACGGTAAAGGGGAAGCCATTTTCTTCCAGGTCTTCTTTTAAAGCGTCCATGCCCTGTACGTCAAAGCAAAGGTGAATGAATCCCAAATCTCCCCAGTAACGATCTTCAAAAAGCTTGCGGGGTTTTCTTCCCAAAACCTCAATGAGTTCGATTTCAGTAGGGCCAAACATCTTACTAAAGCCACCTTGCCGAGGCTCAGAATGCCGAAGCAGCACACGGCGAAATTTATGATCTCCACCCGGCAGACCTTCGTAATCAGCATGAGTAGCCGTCATATCAAAAACGACTTCATCGTAGCCCAGAACATCAGAATATAGCGTCTTCGCTTTTTCAATATTTGTGGAGCCGATCACAGCGCCAACCACACCGCCGGTAGATGACGGCGTTTTCTTTTTGAAGAAATCGAGACCTTTTACTACCTGCCAGATATTTCCATATAAGTCCTTAACAAAAAAGTTGTAGTCGCCGGCCGGGTTTTTCTCCAGCGGAGTTAGGATATCCAGTCCGGCTGCTTCCATCTCATCGTAAGTTCCCGGGACATTAATCGACTTAATCTTTCCACAGTTAATACCCAGATCTCCCATCATTAGATCAAAATCTGCAGGCTGGGGCTCGCGACTGGTGTATTGCCAGATCTCAAAACCGCCACCGCCCTTCATGTTCAGGGCGAGAATAGCAGTTCGGTCATGGGGCTTACCGCCTGTATAAGGAAGCATAAGCTCAGCCGTAGCGGCGTCTTCAAAAACTTTGATATCCATACCAAAATTTCGGCGATACCAATCTGTAGCTTTGTGAACATCAGGAATGCCGATTCCGATTTGCTGAATGCCGGAGATAACTTTTTCCATACTTTTGATTTGTCATCCTGAACAAAGACCAGCGGGATGCCATGAAGGACCTTTGTTCCAGAGAGTTGTTTTAAATAAAATTTATAGCCTTAAAAGACCATCGCCAAGGTACGTTTTTTTAATTTCGATGTCATTAAAAAAGGTGTTTTGGTTAACTCTGGCAGATAAATTGAATTGTTGGGGATTTAATGAAATTCATCAGCGACTATCTGAATTGTCAGTGTCGTCCGCGTTCCATTAGACGGTTTATTGATCAGAAAAGCCGGTGAGAAAAGCCCTGAAATCATCGGTGTTGTATTTAGCCATTCCCGCATGCATCATAACAATGGTTCCATCAGGAGAAATAACATAGGTCGTAGGAACCATAGAGGTGTCATAAATTCTCGGCTTTCTGATAACCGAGTAAACAGGAAAAGTGAACTCTTTTCGCTTGGTGAAGTCCCAGGCTTTCTGAGGATCGCGATCTAAAGAGGCCATTACAAAGACAATGTCGTCATCGTCAATCCCATCATAAAGAGCTTGAATGTTGGGCATCTCGGCGATACAAGGCGGACACCAGGTCGCCCAGAAATTTAGAAAAATAGTTTTGCCTTCGAATTCAGAAAGAGAAGTGCGCTCGCCATTTATAGTAAGTAAAGGCATATCGTAATCAGCCAGATTTCCATGCTGAATGGATTCCTCAACATCCGGTTGAAAAAGGCCGGTATATAAAATCACGCTCTGAAGCTTCCCGATCACTTCGGTGTGATAACCGGTTCCATACAGAATAGCTCCCACCAAAAAAATAAGCCCCCATTGAAGGAGCTCTTTTTTGAAGGTGGAGGTTTTTTTTGATGTGCTCTTATCTTTACTCAAGGAATAATGTTTTAATGGTCATTCCTGCGTAGGCAGGAATCTAAATGTTGATATAAACTATAATTTGATGTCTGAAAACCATCCAGGTTTCGGGCATTCGCCGCGAAATGACTAGATCTAGATAGGTTAAATAAAAGTAGAAATCTCATCCAGCGACTTTTTCGAAATATCCGGAACCTTTGTTCCTTCTTCAGGATAGCCCACCACCAATAACAAGAATGGCTTTTCATGTGATGGCCGGCCCATAATTTCATTCAGAAAACCCATAGGACTTGGGGTGTGAGTTAACGTAGCCAAACCGGCATTATGCAGGGCGGTGATCAGGATTCCAGTCGCAATACCGACTGATTCTTTCACATAGTAATGTTTCTCTTTTTCCCCGTCTTCATCCAGCTTATAACTTTGGGCGAAGATTCCAATCAGATAGGGGGCTTTTTCGAGGAAGGGCTTGTTTTCATCGGTACCAAAAGGGCGGAGGTCATCGAGCCAGTCTTCCGGCGCGCGGCGATTATAAAACTCATGCTCCTCTTTCTCAGCTTCTATGCGAATCGTCTTTTTAATCTCAGGGTCTGAAACGGCCACAAAATGCCAGGGCTGTTTGTTGGCGCCATTGGGGGCGGTTCCCGCAGCAAGCAGGCAATTCTCAATAATTTCTTTGGGTACCGGGCGGTCACTGAAATCCCGAACCGTTCGGCGCTTTTTAACCAGCTCATAAAAATCAGAAGCTCGCTTTTTCATTTCCTCTTCAGGAAGTTCACTGTAGGATTCGAGCGGGACAAAGATGGCTTCGCGCATGGGGAGGATATTTGTTTTTAATTGAGTTTACTTAAAGTACTGTTAGTTTGAGATAAAATTAATCTTTGGTTGTCACCCTTCGCGTTCAAAAAATGTGTTTAGTATAGCTTTTAAGCGCTCAGGATGACAACTTTAGTGACCTTATCTAAACTCATGATAAAGTAAGAAAAGGGAGGGGCTGAAAAAAATAGACCAAATCAGTCTTGTGTTAGTTCTATAGTATAAATAGCTTAACAAGAAATAAGTAGTTAAGAGAACAAATGACCATACGAACTTTTTTATTTACCATTAGTTTTGCCTGTATTATTTCGGGATGTGATCTGCTTGATGACAATAACCCAAAGCCTGAGATCCCCGGAAAAATTGTCTTTTCAAAAATTGAAAATGCCAATGGCAATGCTGGAACCCAAATCTATAAAATGAATACGGATGGATCTGGTCTAAAGAAGCTGACTAATTTTAATAAGAATTCAGCTTTTGAGCCATCCTGGAGTCCAGACGGATCTAAGATTGTATTTACTACTTCCAAGAAATCTTCAGTGCATTCCTCATCTATCTATTTAATGAATGCAGACGGGTCCAATAAAAGACCCATGAAAATAAACGACAATGAGATTGGACTTCCTTATACGGGACGTCATCCGGTATGGAGCCCCGATGGTTCAAAAATAGCTTTTGAATCAGGGTACAGTAGTATACGAGTGTATGATTTTGAAGCCGACTCTGTAACCAATGTTAATAACAGCTGGGGTGCATGGGACCCTGCCTGGAGTCCTGACGGGTCGAAATTGGCATTCTCTACCAAAGCAGCTTATGCCGATTCTGTAAGATCAGGGTACTATCGAGATATTTATACCATTGAATTGGAAAGTGGTAGGTTGACCAGAATTACCGAAACAGGAAATGCAGTTGAACCTAAATGGAGCCCTGATGGTCGATTTATTTCTTACCAAACTGCCGTAGGTGGAGTACAAGCTTATTTATATGATTCCGAAACGGACAGCCATAAGATTATACTACCAGACTTTAGAACGTCTGGAGGAGTACAATGGAGTAAAGATGGCACCATTTTATATATTCGAGCATCGGGATATGAGAAGGCCGCTGATCAAAGTAGGTTTTATAAATTTTCAGACGGGGAGTACGAACTCATCCATATTGAACTCGATCCATTTAAGCCTACCGGTGGTAGTTATAAGTGGTATAACTAAATAA
The DNA here is from genome assembly GCA_002694685.1 of Balneola sp. Classification (NCBI taxonomy): domain Bacteria; kingdom Pseudomonadati; phylum Balneolota; class Balneolia; order Balneolales; family Balneolaceae; genus Balneola; species Balneola sp. The sequence goes on along the minus strand of NZMW01000010.1, from coordinate 98,667 downwards.
TAAACCCAGACAATATCTCCATTCTACTGGTTCCGCCACTCTGCTGCGGAACCCCGGGTTGAGGCGGAGCCTCGTATTGGCATCACGCAGCGGAGCAACGTGACGAGAATAAATGGTTTAACTAAATAAAAATACCCCAACAAGACATCCATCGCTCTGATTAAAGAAAAGTAAACCCTACTTCACTCCCGAGCCTTTTGCCAGCCACCAGGGATGAACTTCTACTTCCAGCCTTCCGGCTTTAACCATGGGATCGTTATTGGCCAGCTCGCGGGCTTTTTCGATGTTGGCGACATTATAAACGGAAAACCCTCTAATATCACCCGTCCCATCTGTAGGCCCATTCAGGTTTATGATGCCCTTCTCATAAAGACCGCCAAGGTAAGCGAGGTGCTGTTCCTGCAGTTTCATGGCTTCTGCTTCAGTCTGACTCCTTTCCGGACCACTCTTCAAAAACACGATGAAGTATTTCTGCATCATTATTTTTTCACCGGCCCATTCATACTCAAAAGTTTGAGGTTGCTGAGCGGTTGAGTCTGCTTCTTGAGCTTGTAAGCTAAAGGCGATAGCAAGGAATAGGGATAAGAGTAATGTCTTTTTCATAAGTAATAAGGCTTGAATTCAGATAGAAAATCAGAAAAAAGAACCTTAAAACCGAACATAAGATTGAGGGTTCACAGCTTTACCATCTTTAAGGATCTCAAAGTGAAGATGAACTCCCGTTGACGTTCCGGTATTTCCTGCTTTGCCAACCAACTGTCCTTTGCTTACGCGGTCGCCTTCTTTAACCCGGATTCTGCTCATGTGGGCATACACCGTTTCAAAGCCTCCGGCATGTTTGATACGAACCATTTTACCGTAACCACTTCCTTTGCCGGCCTTTACGACAATCCCTTTTTCGGCAGCATAGATGTTGTCACGCAGATTAGCATCTAAATCAACGCCTTTGTGCGTGCTTCTCCAGCGTGGGCCGAACTTTGAAGTGACAAAGGTGTCCTTCATCGGCTTGTCAAAGTTGACGGATGAAAGGTTCATTAATGGAGGCAACTTGGTGTTACTTCCTTTGGGGCGTGATGGTTTATTCCATGGGATGCTGATTGAAATTCCAACTGAAAAGGAAATAGGGTTAAAATCAAAAGATCGAAAAGCCGGGTTTTCGGTGAAGCTATTTTGAGGGACTATATTCTGTGGAAGATTATGTGTTTGGGTGATTTCTGCTTTGAGTCGCAAGAAATTAAGCAGGTAATATTTTATGCCCCCGGTAAATGAGGTGGTAAGGCGGTCAGCATTATCAACCGGTTTTACCCAGAATTCATCACCACTCGCGTTGGAAGCATGGATATTAAAATTCCAAACCGAGCCTGTTTTCACACCACCATAAATCCCAAACTTAGGCCACTGAAGTCCGGCAATGGCACCAAGGTTAAACTGATTATAGTTCACCGGCCCGCCGATAAAAAGGTCTTGTTGGTTGTGTAATAAAACTTCAGCTTTCCCAGCAATATACAGCCGATATAAAAGATAGCGCTCAAGTTCTAATTCAAGGATTCCTTTTGAAGCAGCGCCAACACTTCCGTTATAGGTGCGGTTAGGAACATAATTAAACCCAACACTTTCGATATTGTAACTTCCCGATAAGCGCCAGTCTTGAGAAAACCCTGTAGCAGGCAAAAGGGAAATAAAAATACTTATAACCAACACTCCTGCTATCGAAAAAAATGATCTGCTTATGTAACCCATCTACCCAGCTTTTTTGTTTCCTTAAACTTGAATATAAAATCTCTAATCTGCAACCCCTTGGTTAGACTTTAAGAAAGCGACCCATTCTTGTTGCTCTCCCAGTCGCTCCATGTACCTTAGCCGGAGGTTTAGCGGTTCGGCTAATGCTATCCAGTTTTCGGTTAAATCGAAATACCCCAATAAAGGTAGTTGTTGTATAGTCTGTTCATAGATATCAAACCAGTCATCCTTGGGTGAGTGGTCCTGAAGAAGCGTTGCATACAAAACAATCTCTGAATTATGGTTCCCTTGAAGTGCTTTATTCAGGCTCAACATTTGGTTCGGAAGGTTTAAGCTTTCAAAAAGAACACTGTCAGGGAGTTGGTTTAAGTATCTGCGCTGTAGACGGTTGCTCCATTGGGTCGAGTCTTCCCTAAGCTCCAGAGTGTAGCGGAATGTTCGTGCAGGATTATCGATGATACGCGAGCTCAAAGATTCTAAAAGCTGAAAAGCTTGTGATTTATTATCAGATAAATAAAGGGCATCTGCTTTAAGAACTTGCAGGGTCAACAAACTGTCTTTTGGGGTGATTGCATTTGTGGCCTCTTCATAATTTCCCTGTAAGAGCTGAGACCGAACCCAAGCGTCTTTAACTAAGCTGTTTTGTGAATCTCTTTTGTAGAGTTGGTCCAGCGTTTCATAAGCACCCGTGGTGTCCAGGTCGGCTAACTGAAATTGATAACGATCCCAAAGCTGTAATTCTTGAGTAATAGAATGAGGACATTTTTTTTGAAATAAAGAACGCTGAGCAAAAACAAACTCAGAAACTTGTTGATCCACCGAATCAAGCGGGGTCTGATCCAATGTTTGATGCCACTCAGAAATTATTTCATCAAAAGAAGGATAGTTCGAATCAACTAAACTTCCGGATGGGTAGGAAGTCTTGAAAAAATCAGGTGGATAAGTATCCAGTAAATATTCTACAAACGACCCTGCCGTGGTGTAGCTGATAGCGCCGGCGCTTCCATAAAACCCTGAAAAGGAGAGGGCATCTTTCATTTTATCAGAGGATGGATACGGGGATTCTGCGGCTACAATCTGATGAAGGGTAGAGCGGGAAGACGCATCTTTAGCAATTCCTTCAGCAAGGCCTTCGATCAACCCAATACTCCAGCTTCCGTTAAAGAGGCCGTTCCCAAATTGCTTGGAAATGACATGAACAAGTTCATGTTTTAATACACCATCCAGTTGTTGCTTGGCAATGTGCAGTTGATCCTGTTCCAGCCAAATGGGCACATAGCTGGTAAACTTAGCGCCGGTTATTTCTTTCTTTTGCCATGCATGGGCGTACAGATAGCTTTCTATTTTCCTTCCTTTAGGCCATTTCAAATCTAACTGCTTTATAATTTGCTCAAAGTGAAATTCATGCCGGGCAGCCCAAAAGTTAATTTCTTCTTCAGAATAAAAATCCTCCGGGAAATAGTAATCAAAATGCTTGGTTTGATGATGGCCGCCAAGCTGAGCCTGAATAGATTCTCGAGGGCTAATAATTCCGGCTTCATCTAAATTCATATAGCTGAATAACAAGCTCACAAGAGCAAGCCCGGTTATTAGTTTTTTCTGAAGAGTAGAACTCCAGTCAGGAAGGAGCCAGAGGAGCAGTATCCACAAAAAAGTAAGCCAGCGGAAGTAGAAAAAAGAACCGGTAAGCTGTACGGCTTCATCATAAATAGGTCCGGGCCAAACTCCCCAAACATGATTATAAAAGTAAACTTGCGGATAGTTCAGCATCTCGAAAAGCCAAACCCCAATAGCACAAAATAACAGCACGAAAACGGTTAATAATTTTGGCCAAGGCAAACTAAATTTTCTGATAAGTCGGCCGGTAGCCGTTCCAAAAAATACACTTGGAAGTGGGATGAAAATCCAAAAACCAAGCCCATCTATAGTAAGGCACCCTAAGATAACCGAGGAAATAAAAAGAGGAATAGCTGATAGATAAAGAAAGCCGAGAACTCGAATTGCATAGAAAAAATCCTGGCTAGCTGATTTCTTTGAGGCGTGAATTCCTCCCCAAAAACAACCAATTATTGCTGCAAGCATGGCTGACTCAAAATGGAGGTCTCTCAATAGCGGGATAAAAAGCAGAGTGCTTCCTATAACAATGGGGAGAATATATGGGGAATACTTTTTCAGCAACGGGATTATGTAGGGGTGATTTTTGTATGTAAGTAAGGTATCAAAAACTTTTACTTAGTCACTAATCACTTTATGCCGGCCCAATAAACCCAGTATATCAGCAGAAATTGAAGAGGAAGACGGCCCAATAAAACCCAGGTATAGACGGTGAGTCCGTGATTTTTATATCCCTTCAAAGCCATATCGATATTAGCCGGGAAAACGGCGAGTAACAAAAGAATGAGGCCAACAGCAGCATATACACGGTAGGGTGAAATCATGATGCCAAGCCCTCCCAGCATTTCAGCTACGCCACTTATCAGAACCATCGCTTTGTGGTAAGGAATATAATCGGGCATAATGCCGATATACATTCCGGGCTTTAAAAAGTGGAGTAATCCCGCTAGGATAAATATCCCGCCAATAATATATCGGTGTACGGCCGGGTCAAAAAGGAAAGACATGGGTAAAAGTATTAGGGTGTGAAGGTGTTGAAGTGTTAAGGTGTTTACGCTTTACCCAAACACCTTAACACTCTCACACTTTGTAACTTACTTCTTAAACATGGTACTTAAAACGAACCATATATTTTCTTTACGCTCAGCGAGGCGCCGGGTAAAATAAGGGAACCAGTCAGTGCCAAAGGGAACATAAACACGGGCAGAATAACCTTCATCAGAAAGCTCGACCATTGTTTCTTCCCGCAGACCATAGAGCATCTGAAATTCAAAGCTGTCTTTAGGAAGATTATTTTCAGCGGCATACTCTTTAAGCCAGTTTATGAGCTCGTCATCGTGTGTTCCAAAACGCGGGAAAGCAGTTTTCTCTAGTAAAACTTTAGCGGACTCTTTAAAAGCCTCCCTGATAGCCGGCATATTCTGGAGGGCAATTTTTGAAGACTCCCCGTAAGCTCCTTTCACCAGGCGAATGTCTGCACCCATTTCTGCCAGCTCAATAATGTCATCTTTACTTCGGTATAGCATAGACTGTATTACAGTCCCGATGTGCTTGCTGCCATACTTTTCATGAGCTTCTTTAAAGATGTCGAGGGTAATCTGGGTATTGTCTGAACCTTCCATATCAATGCGCACAAACTGATCATGCTTTTGAGCGACATCGAGTAGTTTAAATAAATTTTCTCGGGTGAAGTCATGGTCAATATCTAAACCCATCATAGTTAGCTTGATGGAAATACTGCTGATTAATCCATGCTCCTTAATTCCGTCAAGAAGCCGGATGTAGGCATCAGCTGTATCAGAAGCTTTTTGGCGGTCGTCAACATTCTCGCCCAAGAGGTCGAGCGTGAGCTTCAGGTCTTTTTTATTTAATTCTTTTGCTTTGGGGATGGACTCCGTGAAGGATTCTCCTGCTACAAAGCGTTTCGCTAAAATGAAAGGTAATTTCATAAGACTCCAGATGTTTAGGCGGGCAAATTTAATCAATTGTTAACAATGCCACACCATGTAAAAATGTAACTACTTTATAAATCATTCGTGTAACAAGAGTGGTGAGAAAAACTAATGGAGAAAATATGGGTTCAATGATTAAATATTTAAATAAAACCGGGCGGGCAGCTTTATTGATGGCTGCTTTTCTTTTGTCAACCGGTTTACACGTGTATGCACAGTCGAGCAGCGACGCTTACTTGATTAACAATTTTAATGTTTCCGGCGATGTTAACCTTCAGGTTGAAACGTCAGGTGGAAGCATTTCAGTAATTGGCTCCAATCAGGATGAAGTTGTTGTTGAAATGTATGTCCGCAAAAAAGGAGATTATGTTGAAAAAGGTGAAGCAGATCTGGATGATTATGAAATTGACATCTCCAAAGATGGTAATACCATAAGGGCGATAGTAGACCGTAAAAATAAAAGGGGATGGAACTGGAATAGTAGCTACTCCATATCTTTTGTCGTTTATACACCCAGGGAAACCAGAACACGACTTAGAACAAGTGGCGGCAGTTTAACCGCTAAAAATATGGATGGCACGCAAGAGCTCAGAACAAGCGGGGGAAGTATTACAACAGAGGGAATTAGAGGTGAAATGGTACTCAAAACCTCTGGCGGCAGTATCAATATGACGGAAATACAAGGAAACGTTGAGGCGAACACCAGTGGTGGCACCATTCGTGCTGAGACCTTAGTTGGCAATCTTGATGCCCGGACGAGCGGCGGAAGTATTCGCCTGAAAGGCATGCAAGGAAATATTGATGCACGCACCAGCGGCGGCTCTATAACTGCGGAGGTGTTAGCACCGGCTGAATATATCGAGCTGAGAACGAGCGGTGGAAGCATAACCGTAACTGTACCTGAAGAGAACGGCTACAATTTAGATTTAGATGGAAACAGGGTATATGTGAAACTGAACAACTTTAGCGGGCAGGCTGAAAAGGATGAAATTAGCGGCGTTATGAATGGAGGAGGAACCCTTATTGAAGCTAAAACAAGTGGCGGATCGGTGAGGGTAGAATATTTGTAAAGGGCACTTCAAAACTCAGATTAGTTTAGAAAGCGAGGGATAGAATCTCTCGCTTTTTTTGTTTGGTGATGTTGTCGGCACACTGCCAACAAATGTGTATATTCAGGGTTCGATAAAATTCAGGATTGATAGCAAATATGTCCACGACAAAAACGGCAACAAAAGAAGCGAAGGAACAGGAAGAAGAACGCCCGATAATTATAAAGGGGGCCAGAACTCATAATCTCAAAGAGATTGATGTAGAGATTCCACGCAACAAGCTTACCGTTGTTACCGGAGTGTCCGGTTCAGGAAAATCCAGCCTCGCCTTTGACACTATTTATGCAGAAGGTCAGCGGCGCTACGTAGAAAGTCTGTCTAGTTATGCCCGGCAGTTTTTAGAGCGTATGGATAAGCCGGATGTCGATTTCATGCAGGGAATTTCACCTGCCATGGCCATTCAGCAGAAAACAACTTCATCCAATCCAAGATCTACCGTTGGTACCACTACCGAGATTTATGATTATGTCCGGTTACTGTTTGCCCGAATAGGAAAAACTATTTCGCCCGTTTCCGGCGAGCGAGTAAAAAAGGACTCTCCGAGAACAGCCATCAAAAAGCTATTCGAAAGTCAGAAAGAAGGGGAAAGGTTCTATGTAGTACATCCCATCCCAAAGCACGATAAAAAGAAGCTGGATGAAGAGCTAAAAGTTCTGAAGGAAAAAGGACTGACAAGACTCTTAAAGGTTGATGACGAAAGCATGATTGACCTTACCACAGATGAGGTCAACATCAAAAAATTCAAAGCCGATAAGCATCGCGTGCTTATTGACCGGCTGGTTTTAAAAGATGATGAGAGCACCCGAACCCGAATTGCAGATTCATTGGAGACAGCTTTTCAGGAAGGACAGGGACGCTGTTCCATTAAAATGAAGGATGGAGAAGAGCTTTCGTTCAGCGAACGGTTCGAGATGGACGGGATTGAATTCACAGAGCCTACACCTCAAATGTTTTCGTTCAACAATCCATTTGGAGCTTGCGATAATTGCGAAGGGATCGGTAAGGTGTCAGGGATTGATGAAGATCTTGTTATTCCGGAGTACCAAAAAACAATACGGAACGGTACGATTGCCCCGTTTGATTCCCAGAAGTTCAGCATGCACTTGCGTGACCTGATTAAAGTTTGTGCCCGCGAAAAGTATTCCATCGATACGGCCTACGCCGACCTCCCAAAAGAAGTGAAGGATGTAATCTGGAAAGGGAAGGATGAATATATTGGTATTTGGAAGTTTTTCGATCAGATTAAGAATCAGTCTTATAAAGTTCATATGCGGGTGCTTTATTCGCGCTATCGTGGATATAGTCGCTGCCCGGAATGCGAGGGCTACCGGGTGAGAAAAGATGCCCTGTATGTTAAAGTTGGAGACCTGCATGTTGGCGAAGTTTCTGAGTTAACTATAGGTCATGCCCGGAAGTATTTTGAAGACCTCGAGCTTACCGAGTTTGAAGAGGGCGTGGCAGGACAAATTTTGTATGAAATCAGGAAGCGCCTGAAATATCTGGATGAAGTTGGCCTTGATTACCTCACCTTAGATCGGCTTGCAAATACGTTGAGCGGGGGAGAATCCCAGCGAATCAGCTTGGCGAATGCTCTCGGGAGTTCACTAATTGGAAGTCTGTATGTACTCGATGAGCCCACGATAGGCCTTCATCCCAGAGATAATGATCGTCTGATAAAAATTCTGGAATCACTACGCGATATTGGAAACACTGTGTTAGTTGTAGAACATGATCCGGAAATGATCAAGGCTGCAGATAATATAATCGACATCGGTCCTTTTGCTGGAACCCATGGTGGTGAAGTTGTTTTCCAGGGGCCGGTAGAAAAACTGCTGAAAGCCGATACGCTGACCGGAAAATTCCTGAGTGGGCGAAAAGAAATCCCGGTTCCTAAAAAAAGAAGGAAAGGGAGCGGTAAAGTAATTTCACTGGAAGGCGCTTCGGAACATAACTTGAAAATGGTAGATGTGGACTTCCCTTTAGGAATGATGACCGTGGTTACGGGAGTATCCGGCTCCGGTAAATCAACGCTTGTGCATGATACTTTATATGCGGGCATTCAAAAACATATTGGCTCTTACAATGATAAAGTAGGCCGTTTTTCTGATCTGTCTGGAATGGCGGCTGTTCATGGGGTTGAAATGGTGGATCAAAGTCCGATCGGTCGCTCTTCCCGCTCAAACCCTGCGACCTACACCAAAGCTTTTGACGGTATTCGGGATCTGTTTTCAAATACCAAGCAGGCAAAAATCATGGGATATACTCCGGGGCACTTTTCATTTAACGTACCCGGCGGTAGGTGTGAAAACTGCCAGGGAGAAGGAGTTCAGCGAATTGAAATGCAGTTTATGGCTGACATTGAACTCACCTGTGAAGTTTGTAATGGAACCCGGTTCCGCAAAGACGTACTCAACGTTAAGTATCGCGGAAAAAATATTCACAATGTGTTAGAGATGCCGGTTTCTGAGGCTATCGAGTTTTTTGTGGATGAGAATACCATCATCAATAAGCTGCAGCCACTGGAAGATGTCGGGCTTGGGTATCTGCAACTCGGTCAAAGTGCTACCACGCTTTCAGGTGGAGAGGCTCAGCGAGTAAAACTGGCAAAGTTCTTGTCAAAGACATCAACTGATCACACGCTCTATTTCTTTGATGAGCCAACAACAGGCCTTCACTTTGAAGATGTAGCGAAGCTACTGGATTCTTTCAATGAACTCGTTCAGCTGGGGCACTCTGTTATTATTATTGAGCACAATCTCGATATTATTAAATGTGCGGACTGGGTAATAGATATTGGTCCAGAAGGTGGATTTGGGGGAGGTCAAATTGTGGCTGAGGGAACTCCGGAAGATATCATGGAACAAGAGGGCAGTTATACCGGTAAGTTTTTAAAAGATTATTTGGAAGGAGCATAGTTCAGAACATCTCTTTTTAAGACAGCTTTATATGTTTAAAACTTTCAAATAGTAAAATCAGGACGATACCTTTATAATGGGCATCCATATTTCACCCGAATAAAATCAACCCTTGTTCTACCGGCTACTCACATTAAACTGGAGGATCTTCATCTCCAACCTGAATCGATTTCAGCTGCTGCTGACAATCGGTTATATCATGTTTTTGGGGATCATGCTGGTGAATCTGGCAGGTACTGCATTAGTAGTCGTGCTGATGGATAGTGACCCATGGATGCAAATGCAGCTCCCTTGGCTTACGCCGGATATTTACACCTTCATACTGCTCGTGTTTGGAAATGCGTATTGGATTATGCACTTCTCATTCACCAATATGCGGTTAATGAATATTGAAGAAAACCGGAAGCTTCTGGGCTTTGGTTTCCCATTAAAACGATTAGCTAAATACCTGACCATCATTGGGTTTTGCCATCCGGTTAATATCATCTACAACTTAACCTGGTTAGTTTTCTTGCTGATTCAGGTACGCTCAGTGTATCAGGCTTTTGTGGCCATTGCGGCGGTTGCATTAAATTACGTACTCATTTACTCCATAAAGCATCGGTTTATTCGAGTTGTTGAAAAACGATTTATAGCTGTAGTGGTTGGATTTCTATTTTTGGTTTTTGGATTGTTTCAATTAGTATCGCTATTCGCTTCAAATTCCCGTCGCATCTTTGCTGAACTTATTCCACAGGTTGAAACCGTAAATGCGTTTCTTTCCTGGCTACCCGGTGGAATGCTTATACAAACGGTCACAAAAGATTATGGCTGGCTGAATGCATCTATCATTTTCTTTTTTGCGGTAATATTGATTGGGTTGACTGTGATTGATCACTTCAACAAAACTAAAGAAGGCCTGTTAAACCCTGGATTAAAGAAGGCCGAAGAGGAAAGCAGTAAGCTATGGGTATTTTTAAGAAAGGTGATGGGGCGGAATGCAGGAAAGTATTATTTCTACGTAATGAAGCACCCATACAACAGGCTTCAAGTATTGACTCTTACAGTAATTCCTATTGTGTATGTCCCGCTGCTTCTTAATGTAGAGTTTGAAATGGCTAAAACCATCCTGATTCCTACCATCCTGGCTGGTATTCCTGTTGCGCTACTGGCTATGGGTATGGCGAATATGTATGGATATGAAAACCGGGAATTTCTATTGCATCTCCAATTTCCTATTAATCTAGAAAAGCAGCTTAAAGAGCGCTTTCTGGGAGTTGTTCTATTGCCACTTTTAGTCTTTTATCTGATTACAGTATTTGAACTGCTGGTAATCCCTGAAATTGGCTCACCGATACAGATCTTTGTAGCGAACACGTTTTTCTTTTTAATGTTTATGCTGCTTTTTGTGTGGAGCTCTTACTTCCAGTATCAAAAAGCGACGTATTCATCCTTTAGTTATAAACATCCTATTATCCCGCAGAAGGTAACCTTCGCTATTTCATTTCTGATATTTTCGATGGGCTACCTTGTATTTGTCCCTTTGAATGGGTTGGAGTGGTATCGGCTGACCATTATGAGTACAGTAATTGTGATTATGGCAATATATTTGTGGCGACATATGGATGTATTAGTTAACCTGTTTAAAAATCGAGTGTTGATGAGATTATGGAGCGAGCTGTAGAAATAAAAAATCTGGATAAGAGCTACGAAGAAACGCCGGTGCTCAAAAGCCTTAACCTGGATATTCCCAAGGGAACAGTGTTTGGGTTGATCGGTCCCAATGGTGCGGGAAAGAGTACACTAATCGGCATCCTGACGGGCCTGCTTAGTTTTGAAGGAGGCGAGATTTCAATCCACGGAATGAAGCTCGTGCCTAAAAACGAACTCGAGATAAAAAAAATAACGGCAGCAGTATTACAGCCGCCGTTACTGTTTGAGCAATTCAGCAGTGTGGAGTTCATCGAGTATGTTTGCGAAATCTATGAGGTAAATAAGGAGGGATTGATAGAGAAGGCCTACTCCCTGATGGACTATTTTGATATTAAAGACTTTGCCAAAATTAAAGTGAATAAGCTGTCGTCTGGAAGCCGTAAGAAGCTGGCTTTTGTCACGTCTGTTTTGGTTGAACCAAAATTACTTCTGCTTGATGAACCCTTTGAAGCGGTAGATGTTATTTCTATCGAACGGATGAAAACCGTAATCAGGAAGCTTAAGGCGAAGGGCGTCACCATCATTGTGACCAGCCATATTCTGGAAGTTGTCGAAAACCTATGCGATGACATCGCCATTCTACATAAAGGATCAATCAAAGCCTATCTTGATTCGGTAAGCCGGAAAGAGCTACAAAAAGACTCCAGCCTCCACGAAATATTTGAAAAGTATGTAGAGGTGGAGAAAAAAGAAGAAATAGTGGATTGGTTGTAAACGCTAAGTTTTAACCCGCCCAGACTTTCCCTCCGGCTTCATCAAAAGGCATACAGCCATTAAAATAACCGGGCACCATCTGATATTGCATCACCTGAGTCATGCCGACTTCGGTTGCAAAATAGCTATTTAGCATCGCTTGCTTCATTTCCCAAATAAAGGGCCTAGGAGCATCCCAGTCGATATTTCCACCAAATACTTCGTCGTGTATTTTCTGAATATAGTTTTTCTGCTGCTCAGCGCTTGCTGAAATAAATGATACTCCAAGGTCAGATTTCGCTTGTTCTTCAAATTCACCAAGGGCCGTTAAGAATTGTTCTGAGCGATCTTTTTCAAGCACATCAAAAAGCACATCTTCAAAGATTCGAACAGCTCCTGATTTAGTAGCTCCAGCGGTGTCAGTATCTGGGATAATAATATCTCCAACAGTTTCAACTGTGGCGCGTTGAGCATCTGTAAAACGGTTGGTTGAAGTTCGGGGGCCACTACAGTTTGCAAGAAGCGTTAATGCTGCCGGAGTTGAAAGTATTCCTCCAAAAGCCAGAGCAGCTTTTTTAAGAGCTTCCCGTCTTGAAATAAGTTTTTTTTCTTCAGAGTTCATGATTACAAGTTTCCTTTTTTAAGTTCTTCAACAGCATGGTCGGCTGCTCTGGCTGTTAGCGCCATGTAGGTAAGTGATGGATTTTGGCATCCTGCAGAAGTCATGCAGGCTCCGTCAGTAACAAATACATTTTTAACCTCATGAACCTGATTCCATTTATTTAAAACGGATGTTTTTGGATCTCTTCCCATTCGTGCGGTTCCCATCTCATGAATTCCTAACCCGGGGTTAGGGTCGTCTTTCCATTTGCGAACGTTTTTTAAACCCGCGGCTTCAAGGATTTCTGCAGCCGAGTCGGCCATATCATCCCGCATCTTATATTCATTTTCGAAAGCGGCGACATCAAATACCACTGTTGGAAGCCCAAATTTGTCAACAACCTTGTTTGTGAGATACATCTTATTATCATGATAAGGAAGCCACTCACCAAAGCCTCCCATGCCAAATTCCCATGGGCCGGGCTCATTAACCTCATTCTTTAAGTCTTCACCAATACTCAGTTCAGCTACGGTTTTTTTCCAGCCATTTCGGCTTGCTCCACCCTGATACCCATATCCCCGGATGAAGTCAGGATGTTTTTCAGTAATGTTTCTAAATCTTGGAATATAAATTCCATTAGGGCGCTTGCCGTGATAATAAATATCTTCAAATCCTTCGACCGTGCCAGCGGCTCCAACATTCAGGTGATGGTCCATCATATTGCGGCCTAATTCACCAGAGGCATTTCCCATGCCGTTCGCGAAGTGTTCTTTTGAGTTTAAAAGAATCCAGGTACTGCCTACAGTAGAAGCATTAAGGAAGACGATTTTAGAGTAATACTCTTTGTACTCCCGGGTTTCTGTATCAAGTATTCTAACGCCAGTAGCTTTTTGCGTTTCCGGATCGTAAAGGACTTCTGTTACAACAGAATCCGGGCGCAAAGTTAGTTTTCCTGTTGCCATTGCAGGGGGCAGTGTAGAAGACTGAGTGCTGAAATAGGCGCTGTAAGGGCATCCCTGCATACACATATTGCGATATTGACATCCGGCCCGCCCTTTATGAGAAGTAGAGAGATTAGCCGTTCTGCCAATAGTCATCATTCGGTCATTAAACTTGGACTCAATCCGCTTTTTTAACTCTTTCTCTACACAGTTGAACTCCATGGGGGGAAGAAATTGACCGTCAGGAAGTTGAGGAAGACCTTCGTTACGTCCGCTCACTCCGATATGGCGTTCTACATGATCGTACCACGGTGCAATATCTGCATACCGGATTGGCCAGTCTACACCAATTCCATCTTTGAGGTTTGCCTCAAAATCCATTTCACTAAGCCGATAAGACTGACGCCCCCACATAATGGAACGTCCGCCAACATGGTATCCTCGAATCCAGTCAAACCGCTTCTCTTCCGTGTAAGGGTGTTCCGTATCTTTAACCCACCAGTGTTTAGTAGACTGTCTGATATTATAACCGGGACGTTTTTGTTTCTCGTAGTGCTTCATCTCTTCTCGAGGAACCCGATTGTTGTACTTCAATTCCCAAGGCGGTGTTGAGTGGGTAGGGTAATCTTTTATGTGTTCAACCTGCCTGCCCCGCTCAAGCATCAGGGTGTTAAGGCCTTTTTCTGTGAGTTCTTTAGCAGCCCATCCGCCACTTATTCCGCTTCCTACAACAATAGCGTCGTAGGTGTTTTCTTTTTTAGACTTGAGATTCAGATTCATAACAAAGATCGGTTAGGTTTTTGGTAACCTAATAAAAAAAAACTATTCTCACTTTAATTGATTTAACCCAGTTGAATAATCTGAACAAACCCTGTATAAAATGAAGATATCTCGAAAAAATGCTCTAAAAGGAATGGCTGGGCTAACTTTTGCGGGCACATTTGGGTTGCCTTCAATAGCTGCGGCAAAAAAAAGATCTTCTTATAAACAGGCGTACAAACATTCTGTGTGCAGATGGCCATATAGTGGGAAGAGTTTGGAAGAGCTTTGTGAAGTTGCGGTAGATATAGGAATTGAGTCGATCGAATTGTTAAACCCAGATCAATATGAGACGGTTCAGAAATATGGGTTAACATGTGCAATGGCGAATAGTGTGCCGCTGAGTTTAACGGATGGATTTAATGACCCTTCAATTCATGAAAAGCTTAAAAAAGAGTACTTCGAGTTATTTCCGAAAGTAGCAGATGCAGGATTAGAGAAAGTGATTTGTTTTTCCGGAAACCGAAAAGGTCTTGATGATGAACAAGGGCTTGAAAACTGCGCTGTGGGTTTAGAGCCGGTCGTAAAAAAGGCTCAAGAATATGGGCTGACACTCTGTATGGAACTCTTGAATTCCAAAGTAGACCACAAAGATTATCAATGTGACCACACTGAGTGGGGAGTGAAGTTGGCAGAAAAACTAGGGCTTGATAATTTTAGGCTTCTCTATGATATCTACCACATGCAAATAATGGAAGGAGATGTAATCCGGACGATCAGGGATAATGCAGAGTACATTGCCCATTATCATACAGGAGGAGTTCCGGGAAGGAATGAAATAGATGAAACCCAGGAACTGAACTACAGAGCGATAATGGAAGCCATTGCTGAAACAGGTTTTGATGGATATGTAGCCCAGGAATTTATACCAGCAAATGAAGATGTATTCAAGTCTTTAAAAGAGGGAGTAGAAATATGTAGTCTTTAGCCACGGTTTATTTGCCCATTTCCGCATTACCTCTATTTATCGTATAATCTGACAGGTTAGTTAAATAATTATTTATGGGGAAAGATATGAGGGCACTTTTTAAAGCGGTTCTTGGGATACTTTTAATTACTTCAACAGCAGTGGCTCAGGAACGGCCTGACCCCAATAATCCTCAGGGTGTAAACTTTGAGGTTCCGGAAGGCTGGGAGGTTCGGCTAGACCATGAAATGGAAGATGTTATAATAGGCTCACAGCCGGATTCATCAGACATCTACTTTGTGAACATGACCCCGGGCTGGCACATAACAACAGGGCCGGCCGGTATCTTTTATCATTCTGCCAACACTGCTTCCGGCTCTTTTAGCATAGAAACAGAAATTCACTTTTTTGATCCGGGTGAAAGAAACCGGGAGGGCTATGGAATTTTTTGGGGAGGGGCTAACCTGCAGGATGATAATCAGGAATACGCCTACTTTTTACTTAGAAACACCGGAGAGTTTTTGATTAAGACCAGAAGCGGGGAAGAAACCGGGGTAGTACAGGGCTGGACAGAAAGCGATGCAATTTTGAAGTATGAGAATAAAGAGGAATCATCAGTGCTTAATTCGCTGATGGTGAAAGTAGATGAAGAGCTGGTTAGGTTTTACATAAATAGTGAGGAGGTTACTTCAGTTCCATCTTCAGAAATTAAAAGCGACGGGATTTTTGGTCTGCGAGCTAATCATAGCGTAAACCTGCATATTTCAGAATTAAGGTCTTTAAATTAGTAATAAAATTCTTGAATGATCTTTTTTAAGCCCGTAAAAATGCAACTAAAGAGGGAGTAAGGCGTACTGGGTTCCATCTCAAATAAATAAAAGGAGCAAGAGATGGAAAAATTAAAAATAGTTTTAGCGTTGTTAATAATCGGAGTAATCACTTCAGCCTGTAGTTCATCAACTCATCAGTCTACCAACACCCACATTAAAGACCTTGTCCAATCAGATGTATTTGGAGTACTTCCAGAGACTGAGATGGACATCATGGTTTACAATAACTCGTCTGAAATAGAAGGCGAATATTTTGAATTGGCTACGGTAGAAATAAAAGAAACCGGTGATGATAGTTCTTCAGAAGAAGTAATAGAGATGCTTAAAAAAGAAGCTAAAGACCTTGGTGGAAACGGGGTTCTGCTTTTAGAGCAAAAGGAAAACGAAAACGGCAAAGCTATTACAAAGGAAATTAAAGCAATTGCTGTTTATGCCCTTGATAGGGTACATGTTGGAACACAAATAGTTTCTTTATAGGGTTGTTTTTTTAATCCGGGGTATGAGTACTATATTTCAAAATACATTCTAAGAAATATAGCTATACATGCAGGAAAGCTTTGATCTACTGGTTGAAAGAATAATATCTACAGCCCCTCAAATTTTAGCAGCTATAGTAACGTTTGTGTTGCTAGTTATTATTGGGCAATTGGCCAGTAATGGTGTGGGCAAAATATTAGGTAACGACAGGGGTAAGGCCGTTAAGCAAACTCGGCTTATTAAGAGACTCATCCGGTGGGCGTTTAACGTTCTAGGATTAGTAATAGCTTTAAACTTTGTTGGGCTTACACAAGTAGCGACTAGTTTCCTTGCAGCAGGCGGAGTTGTAGCTGTGGTATTAGGTTTTGCTTTCCGGGAAATTGGTGAAAATTTACTGGCCGGGCTTTTCCTTTCTATAAGCCGTTCTTTTGATGTTGGTGATTTAATAGAGAGCAATGGTATAAGGGGAGTGGTAAAGAGAATTGAGATCAGAGATGTACACATTAGAACGGCAGATGGGTGTGATATCTTTATACCGAGTGCAACAATATATAAAAATGCCCTTCATAACTTCACACGAGATGGGCTTAGAAGAGGTAGTTTTAAAATTGGAATTGATTACGGTGATGATCTGCAAAAGGCAAGAGAATTATTATTAGCCAAGGTGCAAGAAAACCCTCTTTCACTAACTGAACCCAGTGTAAATATTCAGGTTTCAGGGTTTACACCAAGTTATGTTGAGTTAGAAGTCTTCTTTTGGATAAATACATTTGTTGAAGGTCCGGGATTGGCCGAGGCCCGATCACAAATAATGAATGCATGCCATCAAGCTTTAGCTAAAAACGGATTTACGTTTAGCTCTAACGTGACTACTGCGGTAGATATGCTCCCTGTGAGTGTTAAGATGAGTTCAGAGTAAAACAAACTCCCGCCATCTCTTTTTTGGGATTTTGAGGAAGTTATTTTCAACCTTCCTCAAATTCTATGAACAACGGTTCCCGGCACTTTCACCCAAAGCTTGGGTATGAGCGGGCGGGGAATTCTAAAGAAAGGTTAAAATTCGTCAGTAAGGAGGGCGCAAATTTCTTCCAAAAGTTCTCGCTGCTCTTTGGTGATAGAGTTTTTCGTGTTGGAGTCGATATCCATTTGTCCAACAAATTCATCTCCTTTCATAATGGGGACTACGATCTCAGACTTAACATCAACGCTGCAAGCAAGGTAATTATCCTCACTGTGAACATCTTGTGATACAAAAGTCTCATGGTTCAATGCAACCTGTCCACAAATGCCTCTGCCATAAGGAATGCGGGTGTGATCTGTTGAAGGCCCCACAAATGGTCCAAGCACAAGCTCTTCTTTTCCATCAGGGTCTGGCAGGTAAAAGCCAACCCAATTAAAGGTGTTGATTTCATCTGCGAGGAGTTCACAGATTGCAAAAAGCTTTTCATTACGGGTAACATCTCTTTCTAAAATGCCTTCGGCTGCGGCGAGCAGTTGGTCGTACGCAGTAAGTTGTGCTGTGCTCATAGTTGTTAGTGAGTTAAGTGGAACAGAAAATAAAATAATATAAATGATTTAAAAGTTAAGCTTTGTTTAAAGCAAAAACTCAATCTAATAATTGGTAAAAAGGTCCGTATCTTTGATCCATCATGGAAGATTTTTTTAGAGACATATTACCTTTTTCGACAGTGTTTATGAGTATTGCAGGATTGTTTTTTGCCAGCTTTTCATCACTTTTTTCTGTTGTAAACCCATTTGCCGCCATGCCCGTTTACATTTCGCTGGTGGAGGGGAATACAGACAACGAAAAGATAAAGATTGCACGAAAGGCTACGACGTATATGTTCTTTGTGCTCATTACGTTCTTGCTGGTCGGAACGTATATCCTTAGTTTTTTTGGAATCAGCCTTCCGGGAATACAAATTGCGGGTGGACTGGTAATTGTTCGCGCCGGTTTCTCAATGTTAAGCCCCGATAATGGTGGCAGAAAGCTGACTAAAAAAGATCAGGAAGCGGCGATGGAAAAAGAGGATATATCATTTAGCCCGCTTGCTCTTCCTTTGCTGTCGGGCCCTGGTAGTATCGCCGTTGTAATTGGCTTCGGTTCTGATGCTCAGGGGGTTACAGATTATCTGGTGCATGGAGCTGCTGTGTTTATGACCGCGTTGGTCGCCTACGGGATTTTAAGAGTAGCACCGGCGCTGGTTAAATATATTGGCAAGACCGGGATGACGGTTATTACCCGAATGATGGGTTTCATCGCCTTATCCATTGGGGTACAATTTGTGATAAATGGCATTTCTAAGTTTTTTGGGATTGGATGATGAATTTCGAAAGGCTAATTTCCTACGACCAGTGGGCTAATCAAAAGATATACGAAGCATTTCAAGCGGTAGAGGAAGATGAAGTCCGTGCTGAAATAGAGGCTATGTTTTCTCATTTACTTGCAACCCAAGCTGTTTGGATGAGCAGAATTACCGGAGAAAAAGTAACCTTTGGAATCTGGCCTTCATTTGACTCATCAGAGATGGAAAAGCTCATAAAAAACCACCCGAGCAAGTTGAAGGGTTTAATAGACAGGCAGGAAGAAGTGATCAGCTATGAGAACTCGAAAGGAGTAGCTCATGAAAGTAAAGTGAGTGATATTTTGATGCACCTGATCATTCATGGACAGCATCATCGGGCACAGATCGCTAAAATGTTGAGAGCCGATAGAGCGACACCCCCGGGCACAGACTTTATCTTTTTTACGAGGGAGAACTAAGAACTTTTAAGGGTATAAAGAAACCCGTTCTGCACGATAAGTAATATCAAGATTGCCCCAACCCTGCCCATCGACAAGTTGATTTTTGAAATATAAAGTGGACTCAAATATTACTTCCTTATCCGGATAACTCACTTCCACTACTTTTGAATAGGGATTCGAACCGCCCATCCGAACAACTCCGGGCATGATTAGCCGGTTTTGAGTTTCAGGCAAATAGTCGACATCACTAATGATGGATGAATAAAAAGCATCTTGTCTAGATTTTCCATAGCTCCAAACCTGTTTTATCGTCATATCATCTTCGTTAACCTCATATTCTGTTCCCATTGAGTAGTTTGATGCAGAACCAAAATTGCGGTTAAATCCATTATCAAAAATGAAAATATTACCATTAGGTAAAACTAAGGGAGCATGTTGACCCCAGGTCCAGGAGAACTCGTTACTTTCGGCTGTGCCTTGCTGAATCTCGTCGCTATATGGAGTGCCGGCATCATCTACAGCAGTTAGTAAAAAGGGAGAGGTTTCGGCTGTTTTTTCATAGCGCCCGGCTTTACCCCAGCCTTTATGAGGAGACAAAATCCATTGTAGTTCATTCTGCCAATTTACCTTTACAACTCCTTGGTTTCTTCCTGAGATAATTAGGGTGTTGTCGGTTTCATCGTGCCAAATGGCATTCATATGGAACCAGTCGACGCCTCCGTCTGTAAGGTCGGTTCGATTAACATCTAAAATCTCAGCCATATCCCACTCCGTGACAATATTGCCAGAGGGGTCAACTTCAATGATGTAATCTTCAACACTTTCAATTTCTTCTCCATTTTTAATCATAGTGATTCCAACACGGCTTACAGCTACCACATAATTTCCATTAGGCAATTTAATGACCTCATGATGCATGTTGTTTTCTTCCACCACTATCCGGTTTAATTCATTTCCGAACATATCGAATTCAATTATAGTCACCCCAAAAACGGCAAAGAAAGTACCGTTGTCATTAAACTGAATGGGCCAGGTGATTCGGTCAAATTCACTTAAATCCAAATACCACCGGATGTCGCCGTTATTATCGAAAATAATGGGGTGTGAATTAAAGGTCCCTGCATTGCCAATATGAACCTCATTGAAATGCATTCCGGGTTCCATTCTGGATTCTTTGACAACGTTAATTTCAGGAGTGGGAAGAAAGTCGGGCAGAGCGGCAGTTTCAGCAATAAGGGTATCAGTGATGCTACGGTTTCCGGAATCTTCTATGGATAGAACTATCCTGTTTCGGGTATCGGGATATAGTCCCAAAACAGGAATTTGATATTCAGATAATGGTTTAGAGTAAGTTTGTTCAATTGGTATTTCTCCCAAAACTGTAATAGTTACAGAAGATCGTTTTCGGGTTGTAAACTGCAGCTCTGCTGATAAAGGATTTCTTCCTGTGGGGTTAAGTTCAACGACAGGCGCCTCTGTTAGAAAATAATTGAGAGGAATCTGCTCACTTAAGTAGACAAAATAGGTCTCTTGCTGAGTCTCATCTTCAGATATTATGGTGTAAAAAACACCCTCTGAAAAGTCGTTTACCGTTTCTCCTGAAGTTTGGCGCATGGTTCCCACCATCATGTAAGCACCTTCGGAAAGTGTAAATGTAGCTGTAAGGGAGGACAAATCTGTGCTTGGGTCAATAGCACCGAGATTAGTTACCTCAATTATTTTATCCTCTTGGTTGATTGAAAAGTCGACTGAGGGTAGTTCCGAAATACCAAACTCGCTTATAACCGCCTGGGCGTTAGGTTTGGGGCCGGTACTATTTTGACAGGCCGAAATAAAAATGATACCAAATAGTAATAAGGCAGATAGGCTCTTCTTGAAGTAATTCATCTCTTAAGCAGTGCGTAAATAATTGTTTAATACGCTTCATAAGCTAAGACAAGAAATAATAAAATGGTAAAAAAAGTTGAAGCCTTTCGACAATTAACCCGTCTATTCATTAGTTTCTATGCTTAAGATTTAATAAACGGGCAATACTCTGGTACTCATCGAAGAATTTCTTGCAGCATTTTCATCCTTTATGTGGGGATATCCTCTGGTCATTTTACTAGTTGGTGGAGGACTGTTTTTTCTGATCTCGTCCGGCTTCACGCCGTTCCGCTTTTTCTTTCACGCTATTGATTTGGTGCGTGGTAAATATGATAACCCGGATGATCCCGGAGACATCAATCACTTTGAAGCTCTTTCAACCGCGCTCGCTTCCACCGTTGGGATGGGGAATATTAGTGGGGTAGCAGTGGCTATTTTTATGGGGGGACCCGGAGCATTATTCTGGATGTGGATGAGTGCGATTGTAGGTATGGCAACAAAGTACTTCACCTGCACGCTTTCCATCATGTACCGAGGAAAAGATACTCAGGGGAAATTACAAGGTGGCCCGATGTATGTAATCCGGGAAGGGCTCGGAAAGAAATGGATGCCGTTAGCTTACTTATTTGCTTTAGCGGGATTGTTTGGACCGCTGCCGATTTTTCAAACCAACCAGCTGGTTCAGATTTTAAGAGATTTTATTTATATCCCCAATGGCTGGGTTGAGGCTGATGCTGCTTTCACCGGAAACCTGATTACTGGAATTGCACTGGTAGGCTTGGTTTCACTGGTAATCTTTGGAGGGATTACAAAAATTGGGAAAGTAGCATCAAAGCTTGTCCCTTCTATGGTTGTGATTTATGTGGTTTCAGTGCTGTTCATTTTGGCCGTTCATATTGGCGACATTCCTTATTACTTAGGGCTGATAGTAACCGATGCATTCACCGGAAAAGCTGTTATGGGTGGAGCGATTGGCCAGTTGATTATTATCGGTGTTCAGCGAGCTGCCTTTTCTAATGAAGCCGGAATCGGTACAGAATCTCTTGCTCACGGAGCCTCCAAAACCAAAGAGCCTGTTCGGGAAGGATTGGTTGCAATGATGGAGCCGGCTATCGACACCTTGCTGGTTTGTACAATGACAGCCCTTGCCATTTTGGTAACCGGTGTGTGGCAATCTACCGAGGCTAATGGGGTCACACTTACCCTAAATGCTTTTAATGAAGCTCTGCCCGCTTTTGGAACCTATCTGCTAATTATTTCTGTGCTGACCTTCAGTGTGAGCTCCATGCTTTCTTACTCATACTATGGCACAAAATGCTTAGGGTTTTTACTGGGTGCTGAAAGGCAGAATCTCTATAACTATTTCTATGTGTTTTCCATCATTTTTGGCGCCGTTGCCTCACTCGATGCTGTGATAAACCTGATTGACGGAATGTTTGCTTTGATGGCAATCCCAACCATGATATCTGCGCTGCTTCTCTCACCAAAAGTTCGCGAAGCTTCAAAAGAGTATTTCACTAAACTGAAAAACGGCGAGTTCAAAGAGTATACCGGCAAGAAGGAGTGATTCACTGCAAATACTCCTCACGGCAGATGTTAGATCATTCGAGGTCAGCACTGGCTTCCTTCAATTAGGAGAAAGACGCGTTGATAAGGTTTCTACACTTTAACTCGGTATAAGTACGACTACCAGGCACGAATAAGTCTCTCCTTGAGAAGGAGAGATTTAGAAAGGTCGGAGTATAGGGCTTGGAATAGCATGAGGGCTCTGCAATATATTTCAACTCAAAAAAAAAAGAGCTAATGTTCTCCCCTAAACTTTAACATTTTTCTTATCGTCTCTTCTTTCAGATTTTAGCTAAAACTGTTATTTAGCGAACCTTCATCCAACTCAAATAAAATTCCGGATTCATGAAAAAAGCATTCCCCATTATCCTGATGATGTTGCTCACCTATCAGGTATCGGCACAAACCCCAACCATTTCCGAAAAAACAGAAGGGCTTACTAAAACAGAAGGCTATTTTGATTACTACTTTGATGAATCCAAGGATCAGATTTGGGTAGAAATCGATAAGCTGGATACGGAATTTATATATGTGAATTCACTTACGGCTGGAATTGGATCCAACGATATAGGTTTGGATAGAGGTCAGCTTGGGGATACCCGGATAGTTTACTTTGAAAGAAGAGGACCTAAAGTGCTGATGGTTCAACCCAACTATGGATTCCGGGCAGAAACAGACAATGAGCTGGAGAAAAAGTCGGTTCGTGAAGCTTTCGCTTCATCCATTATTGCGGGATTTAAAGTAGAAGCAGAGGAAGATGGGAAAGTACTTATTGATCTAACAGATTTCTTGCTGCGGGATGCCCATGGTGTTTCTGACCGCTTAAGGGGAATGGGGCAGGGCTCTTTTAGTCTAGATAAAAGCCGATCCGCACTTTACAGTGAGGGAACCATGAACTTCCCGAAAAACACAGAATTTGAAGCCACCCTTACCTTCGGCGGAAGTGGTGCCGGTGGATATCTTCGATCCGTGGCTCCCAGCTCGGATGCCATCACGGTTCGTCAGCACCACTCATTTGTGGAGTTGCCGGATGATGGGTATCAAAAAAGAGAAACGGATCCAAGGTCAGGGTTTTTTGGAATTTCATATCAAGATTACGGAACACCAATCAATCAGCCACTAACGAAAAGATTTATAGCCCGGCATCGACTGGAGAAAAAGAATCCGGAAGCAGCAATGAGTGAGCCGGTAGAGCCGATTGTCTATTATCTGGATAACGGAACTCCAGAACCGGTTCGAAGTGCCCTGCTTGATGGCGCCCGCTGGTGGAATCAGGCATTTGAGGCGGCAGGATATAAGGATGCTTTTATTGTGAAGGTGCTTCCTGAAGATGCTCATCCATTGGACGTACGATATAATGTAATTCAGTGGATCCACCGGTCAACGCGCGGTTGGTCTTATGGTTCTTCGGTTACTGACCCACGAACTGGAGAGATCATAAAGGGCCATGTTTCATTGGGGTCATTAAGGGTTCGTCAAGATTATTTAATAGCTGTTGGTTTATTAGCCCCGTACCAAGATGACGAGATGAATACAGCCATGCAGGAAATGGCTCTGGCCCGTATTCGCCAACTTTCTGCTCATGAGATTGGGCATACGATTGGTATTGCACATAACTTTGCTGCCAGTGTAACAAATGATGCCTCTGTGATGGATTACCCACACCCTCAACCGAAATTAGTAAATGGAGAGATCGACCTTTCAACTCCTTATGATGTTGGAATTGGTGAGTGGGATAAAGCCGTAGTTAATTATGGCTATCAGGATTTTCCCGAAGGCACGAACGAAAAAGAAGCCCTCAATGAAATTATAAGAGAAGCCTACGACTCTGGGTTGAAATTTATTTCTGATGCCGATGCCCGCCCACAAAGCGGAGCCCACCCGGATGCGCATCTTTGGGATTTTGGTTCTGATCCTGCTTCGCAACTATCAAAAGTTCTTGAAATCAGAAAAGTAGCATTAGAGAATTTTGGAGAAGCTAATCTAAAATCAGGACAGGCAATGGCCGAGCTTGAAGACGCTTTGGTGCCCATGTATTTCTTTCATCGGTATCAGTTAGAAGGAACCGTGAAACTGATTGGTGGGCTTGATTACAGCTATAATCTAAAAGGCGACAATCTTCCCGGCCCTAAAATTGTCGACAAATCAACCCAGCAAAAAGCGTTAGCTGAAATGTTGAAGGCCATCGAGCCAAGTACTTTAGCTATTCCTGAAAACCTGTTGAGCCTTATTCCTCCAAGACCTTCAACGCTTGGGTATTCACGAGAACTGTTTAGTGGAAATACAGGCCCGGCGCTGGATGCTTTAGGAATCGCAGAAACGGCAGCCGACGTACCGGTAAGTCTGATTCTGAATCCGGATCGAGCAAATCGATTGGTAGAATATAGCGCTCGTGATAATAACCTTAGTTTAGAAACTGTTCTGGATGAACTCATTAAAGCGAGCTGGGACAAAAAAGCTCAGGGCGGATATCTTGGGTCTATCCAACGAGTCGTAAACCATGTGGTGTTGAAGAATATGATTGCTCTTGCAGCGGATCGAGATGCAAATCCTGTAACCAAAGCCATCACCCATAAAAAACTAACCGACCTTCAATCCAAGCTATCTGGTAAAAATGATGCGGACAGCCGGTATGCGGTTTATACCATTGGGATGTACTTGACTAACCCAGAAGATTTCGAGATTGAAAATGCACCGTCAGCACCTCCGGGCTCGCCAATTGGTTCTGATGCTTTGTTTTATTGTGAATTTTAAGATTGATCGTCATTGCGAGGAGAATAGATAGCTTAATTAGTCTAATAATTTTACGATGAAGCAATCTCCATAATCGAAATGCCAAGTGGTTCGTGGAGATCGCCGCGTTGAAAAGCTGTAAATTTAGAAGCTCGGCAATGATACTCCTCGCGATGACAGTAATTGTATTAATAAAGTAATCGAATGAAAATACTTCCACCCGAAGGATTACTTGAAGCATATAGCCAGGGAATCTTCCCGATGGCTAAAAGTAAAGATGCAGAAGGAGTGGACTGGTATTCAGCCCGAAAGCGGGGGATTATTCCTATTGGTGAATTTCACACCTCAGATAACCTTGCCCGAATTATTAGGCAGGAAAGATTTGAAATACGAGTGAATAGTAACTTTCGGCAGGTGGTTACAGAATGTGCCAATCGGGAGACTTCCTGGATTAACGACTTGATTATCAACTCCTATGATGTTTTGAATCAGTATGGAAATGCCTGCAGCGTAGAATGCTATAAAGATGAAAAGCTGGTGGGTGGTTTATATGGGGTGAAATTAAAGGCTGCTTTCTTTGGGGAGAGCATGTTCAAAAAAGAGAAGTGGGCTGATAAGGTAGCTTTATATTACTGCCACAAAATTTTAGAAAAAAACAACTTCCTGCTTTGGGATACTCAGTTCTATACAGATCACTTAGCTCAGTTCGGCTGTATTGAAATTGAAGCTGAAGAGTATGAAGAAATGCTTGAACGAGCCTTGAAAAAAGCTACTAGCTTTAGTTTGTAAGGGCGTATTGCGATACGCCCTTACGCAGCACTAGCGCAAGCGTCCCGCTTGTGCGGTGTTTAATTCAACCGATGAAGTACGAAAAAAACGTCCAAGCGGACGTTTGAACAAAGGGGGCACACAAAAATACAGTGGTATAAAAAAAGCCACCCCAAATACGGATCGATGAAAATCATGAACCGGTACCCAGGGCAGCTTTTTGGATAGGATATTAGTTACACTTTAATATTCTGTGAGGGTTACAGCATTTAATGCCGCTTCCCGGGAAATTTGCCCCTTATCAAGCTGGTCGAAAACGGATTTCTTCACCTGAAAGTCTACACGGTCGGGAACCACGTCACTTGATTCGGAAATGTTTAATGAGACCATCAGGTATTGATCATCTTTTAACGAGCTAAGGGTTCTGCCGTAATCAATAATGAACTCTTTGGTTCTTGCAACCATAGCGTCAAATTCCTCTTCTAAGGTCTCGCTGAGTTTTCTTTCGCGCTCTTCAAGCTTAACCTTTACTTCTGCCTGTGTTTGTTCATTATAGTTTGTGGGGAAAAGCCGGGCGGATACGGTGCCGAATCCATGTCCCCGGTGTAAGTTCAGAGAGTACAGCGCTCCAAAATTCTCCAAGTACATGTACGAAAGTGAATTACTGTTTATCAAGTGGAACTCATTTCCATCGCCCTCTCCTAAAGCGGTACCGAAAATATTACCAAGCACTTTCAGGTCGAGGCGTTCTTTGTCCTGAGAAGTTGAGACAGAAAGACGGTTTTGGAAAGCATCAGCATTCAGCCGTCCTGCCCGGTAAGAGTCTAAATCAGATTTCTTAGCAGAGACTGAGATAGCAGGAAGGGGCTTATTCTGATCTTCCTCATCACTATTGCCTCCCAGGGCATCTACAACAGCACCCC
This sequence comes from Balneola sp., assembly GCA_002694685.1. NCBI lineage: Bacteria > Pseudomonadati > Balneolota > Balneolia > Balneolales > Balneolaceae > Balneola > Balneola sp. Next base: position 71,775 of record NZMW01000010.1, on the reverse strand, counting down.
GTAAATTATATACGGAAACTCTTCCAGTGTTAGAATTGGTAGATCCATAAATAACCAGGATGCTTTCATCAGCCTTAAGCTGCCCAATGGTGGATGCATAATCCTGCAGAAATTCCCCAATGCGGGTTTTTACTGATTCCTCATCAATTTTTCGGTCAGAGTTCTTGTCGTCAGAGCTATACTGAAATACTACTTGTTGGTTTGAATTGGAATTACTGCCACGTACAATAAACCGATTGCTTGTCGATGGAATCATAAAGATTACCCCGTAACCCGGGATGTATGTTCCTTTAACATTGCCGGAGGAGTTACCGCCAAAGAAAGCATAGCTGCTTTCGCCTATGGTAACGGTTCCGCCAGTGTTTTTGGAGCCGGCCGTTGTGACCAATTGGGTTTTAAACATTTCACCCAAGATATTCTCCATAATTTTGATGTCCCGATTCATTCGGTTGGTATCAAAGTCTTGGGCGAAAGAAAGGGTGGTCAGCATAAGTGCCATCAGCCCTGTAGTAAGTATTCGTTTCATTGTTTTCATAATGTGTCCTTATATAAAGTTAATTTCCTGTGCTTACGGTTTGTATGAGTTCGCCTAATACCTGGTCGGTTTGTCTGAACCGGTCGTAATACGTTTCTTCCATGTCATATAATCCTGAGCTGATCATCTGAAGGTCGGACTGCCGCTGCTGCTCGATGTAGTCCGCGAAATTAATGAGCGTTTTTTCAAACTGGCTTTCCTGTTGCTGTTGGGCGGCTTGTACTGCATCCGAGATCATGAGTGCATTATCTTTTCTAACCTGGCGGATCAGCATTTCTACTTGCTGAGGAGTAAACCCCTGCTGGATAATTTCCTGCTTATCGCCAAAGGCCAGATTAAACTCGCCATTATTAACAGTGATATTCATTTTTGTGAAGGCCCCTAAAACCACAAACACCACTAAGAGTGAAGCCATGGCGAAGCTGGCACGCGCAAATCCGTTTCGGGGAAGTAACCCACCAACGAAATCATTCCACCATTCCTGGAATCCAGTCTTATCCGGCTCCAGCATTACCAGCTGCTCGGCTGGATCCTGAACGGGAAGGTGGGATATCATAGAGCGTACATCAGACAACTCATCCAGCTCTTTCTTTAGTTCGGGGTTTTGGGATAAAAATTGTTCTAATTCGTTTCGTTGATCTTGTTCAAGTTCATCATACAGATAATCCATGAAGAGCGATCGGGCAGTTTCTTTATTCATAATCAAACACCTCTTTGTTGATATTCCAGGAGTCGAACGTCTTTTTGAGGGCGCTCAACCCGTAATACAATCTTGACTTTACTGTGTTTTCGGGTTCGTCCAAAATTCCAGCTATTTCTCTGAAGGTCAGGCCTTCATATTCTTTCATTATCACCACCACTCGCTGGTCAACCGGTAATTGAAGGAGTGCTTTGTGAAGCAATACCAATCCTTCGTTTCGGAGAACCGCGCCATCGGCAGGAGTGGCGGTGTCGGTTTGCGGGGCGACTTTGAGCGTTTCATAAGAAGTTGCTCGTTTTCGTCCCACACGTTTCAATTCATCGAGACACAAATTATTGGCGATGGTGTACAGCCAGGATCCAAATTTAGTCACATCATCCAGCGTATCCAGCTTGTGGTATGCTTTGATGAATGTTTTCTGGGTGATCTCAGCGGCATCATCAGAACTCGCAAAAAACCGGTATGCAAAGTGGTGGATGCGATCTTGCCATCGCGTTACCAGCGTGTTAAAGGCTTGGTGATTTCCACCTCGAAAATCATGTACCAGTTGTGCGTCTTCCATGTGTTCGTGTTGTCCCGAGTTCATTCTGAAGTAAAGACGAGGAAAGCCGGAAGATAGTTTTAAAAGAAATGAAAGTTGATAGGTGATAAATGAGAGTTGAAAGTTGAGGCGGGTGACATAAGTAAGTTTCGTCCGACCGCTTTGGCAAGCTGTTTTATCAGGAGAGCATGTTTTAGCGGTCTGACGAATGAGAGGGTATGAAAAATACGATGCGTAAAAATTCATCGGACGAACTGTAGTCGTCAGATGAGTTTGGTTGGTCCAAGCGGACGCTTGAACTAGGTGGGTGGGTAAGATCAAGAGGATAGTTTCAAGGCCAAGTCACCTTATTAACTTTCAACCCTCATTCATCAACATAAAAAAAGGGCGAAAGTGATCAACCTTCCGCCCTGTCTCTCTTCGAGTATGGAGTTATTGCGTACGTTGCGTAACTACTCCATTCTCGTTAGATATAATAACCTCTACCCGGCGATTTTGTTGTCTGCCGGCTTCATTCATATTTGTAGCTACCGGGTATTCTTCTCCATAGCCAATGGTTTCAATTCTTCGGCTGGAAATTCCTGCGTTTACCAAGGCGTCCTGTAATGCATCAGCCCTGCGCTGAGATAAATTCTTGTTGTACTCGGCTGACCCAACACTATCGGTAAATCCTTCAATTTGAATAGAACGCTGAGGATATTCTTTAAGGAAGTTCGCCAACTCATTCACAACTTTATTAGCTCCGGCTTTTAGGTTCGAGCTGTTGAAATCAAAAAGTACATCACCAAGAGTAAGAACCATGCCTCGCTCACTTTGTCGAGCCTCCATTTCTGAAAGGCGACTGGCTAATTCACTGGCTTCCTGACGAGCTTTTTCCGCTTCAGCACGTTCTTTCTTTACTTGCTCGAGTGCATTTTCCGCCCTGCGCTCTGCTGCAATAGCCTCTGCCTTTCGGGCTTCTATGAGTACTTGCTTACGCTCGGCTTCTGCTTGTTCCACTTCATCCTGAGCGGCATTTAATTTTGCGGTTTCCCTGGCGACTTTCGTTTTTTGCTGGGCGATGTAAGCGTAGTGTTCAACCAATGTGGCTTTGTCTTCACCTTCCTCTTTCCAAATTTGCTGGCTTTGTTCAAGGGCTTCTTCCGCTTCTTTTAAAGCTACGGGAGCTTTCAACACAACAAGAGAATCATTTTCGGCTTGGTTGTATGAGTTTTCTGCTTCCATAAGGAGAGGATTATTCTGAGGTGGTCCACCGCAACCAATTAGCAGGGCGGTAACAACAATACTTAATAGGGGTATTTTGAGTGAAAAGAATTTCATGGTTAGTCTCTCTCTTTGTCTATGTTATTCTGAATTTCCTCTTTTAGCACCCGAATACTTTCCCGGAGTTCTCTGACCGCTTTTTGTGCTTTTTCAGATAAGGATTTCATTTGGGCGAGTTCTGCATCCACCATAGCGCGATCGGCTGAGCGTTTTGCTTTCTCATACTTTTCTTTACCGACCAACTCTCTAGCCTTGTTCAATTTCTTTCGGGCTTCACGGATTTCAAGCGGAGCATAATTTTCAGCACCAACTTGTTCGGCTTGCTGAATGGATGCCTCAACTTGGGTAAGCTTTTCATTTGGGGGTTTGGTACTTGCGCAGGCACTAATAAGTACCGCTAAGGGAACAATAAGAGTTAACTTTCTCATGACCTTCGATATTTGTTTGAAGAGATTTCAAACAGTTAAATAAGGAAGGGATAGATTTGTTCCCGAGAATTGGAAGGAGGATGGGGTAATGGGGTTTAACCAACCTAGGGTTTCTCACAAATAGCACAAGTGTCCACTTATGCACTGTTGGTTTAAGCTAAGCATGCTTGTGTCTAAAAAGGCTTGTCCAAGCGGACGCTTGAACTAAGTGTGCTTCGTCCAACCGCTTCGGGAAGTTTGATAATTAGAAGACAATGCCTGAGCGGTCTGACGAATGAAGCAGTGGAGAAAGCCCTGTAAATTCATCGGACGAGCTACAGTCGTCAGATGAAGATGAGTTCTGCTAAGGAACCAGTTTGCTAGGCTCAGCCTCTGATGGCTTTAGGTAGCCAAACACCGGAAAAGTTGAGCAGCTAAATCAACTATCACCCGACCAACTTTCACCCCTCAAAGACCAATTAAAATAATTATCCACATTACTGTTGATAAGCCTGTAAAGATGCCGTATTTTTACAGGCTCTGTAATTGGCGGAGAAAAATCAGTTAATACAATGTTTGAAGATTTATCCTCAAAATTAGATAAAGCCTTTCAGTCACTGAAAGGAGAAGCTCGAATCACCGATGTGAATATAGCGGAGACTGTCCGTGAAATTCGCCGCGCGTTATTGGATGCTGATGTTAACTATGAGGTTGCCCGCCAGTTTACCGAAGATGTAAAAGAGCAGGTGCTCGGTTCCGATGTACTCACCAGTGTTAATCCCGGCCAACAGTTCACAAAAATTGTGTTCGATAAGCTGGTTGAAACATTTGGTGGCGAAAAGGCCGATATCGCACTGGCTCAAACTCCCCCTACAGTAATTCTTATAGCCGGACTTCAGGGTTCGGGTAAAACAACCTTTGTTGGTAAGTTAGCCCGACACTTAAAGCAGGAGCATAAAAGGAATCCTCTTCTTGCTGCCGCCGATGTTTATCGCCCTGCTGCTGTAGACCAGCTTAAGACACTCGCTTCGCAAATTGATGTTCCGGTGTATTCCATCGAGCAGAAAGATGCAGTTCGTGTTGCCAAAGAAGCCGTTTCCATGGCTAAAAGTTTGGCACTCGATACGGTTATCATTGATACCGCGGGTCGTTTACATGTAGATGAGGAGATGATGAACGAGGTAGCGGAAATTAAAAAAGCCGTTAATCCTCATGAGATTCTGTTTGTAGTCGATTCTATGACCGGACAGGATGCTGTTAATACAGCCAAAGAATTTAACGAACGCATTAATTACGACGGCGTGGTTTTAACCAAGCTGGATGGTGACACCCGCGGTGGTGCTGCACTATCTATCAAGTCCGTTGTAAATAAGCCCATCAAATTTGTGAGTACCGGCGAAAAGCTGGAAGCTCTCTCTCCTTTTTATCCCGACCGAATGGCTCAGCGTATTCTGGGCATGGGAGATGTGGTATCGTTTGTTGAAAAAGCTCAAAAAGAATTTGACGAGAAAGAAGCTGAAAAACTTCAAAAGAAAATACGGTCTGATAAATTCGACCTGAACGACTTTCTCGAGCAAATTCAAAAGATCAAGAAAATGGGAGACTTTTCTGATCTCGTATCTATGATACCCGGCGCCAGCAAAGCATTGGATGATACCGAAATCGATGATGATGCATTCAAACCGATTGAAGCTATAATCTTATCAATGACGCCGGAGGAGCGCCAGGAACCTGAGCTATTAAATGGAAGTCGAAGACGACGTATAGCAAAAGGATCTGGCACCACAGTTCGTGAGATCAATCAACTCATGAAGCAGTTCGATCAAATGAAAAAAATGATGAAGACCATGTCAAAAATGGGTAAAGCCGGACGTGCTCTTCAAGGACTGAAAAATCTGCCTATTGGCCGATAAGAAATTATATAATCAAACACACATAATTGGAGAACATCATTGTTAAGAATCAGATTACAACGCAAAGGACGTAAGAAACGACCGATCTGGCATATTGTAGTAGCCGAAAGACATGAAGCCCGCGATGGCCGTATTGTTGAGCAGGTTGGACGTTATGACAACGTAACCGAGAAAAAAGAAGTAGTTATAAACGAAGAGCGTATTCTTTACTGGTTAGATTCCGGTGCACAGCCTACCGATACTGTACGCAAAATCCTTCGCCACGAAGGCATTCTTTATAAGCGCCACCTCATCAACTGGGGCAAGAGCGAAGAAGAAGTTGAAGCAGCTCTGGCTGAGTGGAAAGAATACAGAGATTCTAAAAAAGAAGACGCTTCCAGCCGTAAAGCAGATTACAAAGAAGTACTTGCAGCTGAAGAAAGAGAATACAAGGAGCAACTTCAGAAGAAAGCGAAACAAGCTGCTGCTGAAGTAGAAGCAGAAAAAGCTGCTGCTGAAGCCGAAGAAAAGGAAGATGACGCTCCGAAGTCAGAAGCAGATAAAATTGAAGAAGCGCTAGAAAAAGCTGACTCTGATGATTCTTCTGAAGAAGCAAAAGAAGAAGTAGCTGAAACCGAAGCAGAAGATACAACTGAAGCGGAAGCTGAGGAAGAGTCGGCTGCTGATGAGGCTGAAGAAGAAACAGAAGCCAAAGAAGAAGCTCCTGCTGAAGAAGAAGATTCCGAAGAAGAATCTGCTGACGAGCCTGAGGAAGAAAAAGCTGAGGAAGCTGAAGAGTCCGAAGAAGAAACCAAAGATGAAGAACCAGCTGAAGAAGAAGCTGAAGAAACATCAGGACAAGTTTCTACGGACATGACTGCAAAAGAAGCTATTGATCACATCGATAGTACTGACCTTGCAGACCTCAAAGGATTTGTACCAGAAGACGAAGACCGTGTAACGGTTCAGCGTGCCTGGGAAAGTAAACAAGAAGGATAATTTAATATCCGGCGCCGATGAATCAGGACGCCAATACACCGGGCTTTGTTCAGGTGGGGCATGTAGAACGCTCCCATGGACTTGAAGGCGAGGTCAAAGTTTTCTTTGATGTCGATGATCCACAAAAGGTGGAGACACTAAAGCTTGTGTATTTGCGGAATGAACGTGGCGACTTTTATCCTGCCCGCATTATTGATATGCGGGTTGAAGGAAAAAGAAACAAGATTTCGTTCTTTGTACAATTTGACCATATCGCTGATCGCACAGGCGCTGAAGCACTAAAAGGGAAAAGTATTTTTCTGGAAACAGAAGATGCTGAGCCATTTGTTAGTGCGGAAGAAGAGTCTGAAGATTCACTCATAGATCATGAAGTTTATGATGATGAAGAATCGATAGGACTGGTGGTTGATGTGATGAACAACCCGGCTCACCCCATATTAGTAGTAGCTACTACTTCGGGAAGCCGGTTAATTCCATACATTGATCATTTTGTGAAAGAAACCCGCGATGGTAATATCTATTGCCAAAACCTGGATGAACTGGAGGGTATATGATGAGAATTGATATCATATCCGCTGTTCCTGCTTTATTGGATGGACCGCTTAATCACAGTATTGTGAAACGGGCTGTTGATAAAGAACAGGTTGAAATACATGTGCACGACCTTCGGGATTACACCGAAGACAAGCACAAAAAAATAGATGATTACCCTTACGGAGGCGAGCCCGGAATGGTGTTAACTCCGCAGCCAATTTTTAGCTGTATAGAAAAGCTCCAGTCCGAACGTGATTATGATGAACTCATTTTCACTGCACCCGATGGTGAAGTTTTTGAACAGGCTGATGCAAATGCATTATCACTCAAAGAAAACATCATCATTCTATGCGGGCATTATAAAGGCGTTGATCAGCGCATACGAGATGAACTCATTACCAAAGAGTTTTCCATTGGTGATTATGTGCTTTCAGGAGGCGAACTCCCGGCAATGGTGATAACAGATGCCATTGTGCGACTACTCCCCGGTGTGTTGGGAGATGCAGGAAGCGCATTAAATGATTCATTTCAGGATGGACTGCTGGAAGGTCCGGTTTATACGCGTCCGGCAGAATTCAAAGGATTAAAAGTTCCTGATGTGTTGCTTTCCGGAGACCACAAGAAAGTGGAAAACTGGAAACAGGAGCAGTCAGAAAAACGGACTAAAGAACGAAGAAAAGATTTGTACGAAAAATTTAAGAAAGAACATTAATAACAATCTCAACAGCGGTTGGGGTTAAATTTAGAAATCATGGATAAGTTAAAACTTGTAGAGCAAAGCCTGATAAATGAGGACATTCCTCAGTTTACTGCCGGAGATACAGTAAACGTACATTACCGTGTACGAGAAGGTGAAAAAGAACGTATTCAGCAATATGAAGGCGTTGTGCTTTCTGAGCGTGGAAGCGGCCCTAACAAAACATTCACTGTAAGAAAAATCAGTAGTAATGTTGGTGTAGAGCGTGTTTTCCCACTGAACTCTCCTTTCATCGCTCAAATTGAAGTGAAGAAAAAAGGAAAAGTAAGACGTTCTAAATTATTCTATCTGCGCGACCTTCGTGGTAAAGCAGCTCGTATTAAAGACAAAGAAGTTAAGAAGTAAATACTTTTACCGGCTGATTGCAGGCAATCTACTGGCTTCATTGAAGCCTTGGGATGATTGTCTGTTAGCCTAAGTAAATTATTTATAATTGATAACCAAGCTTTTTTAAGAATGAATATTATTCTGTTTGGCCCTCCGGGCGCGGGAAAAGGAACACAGGCAAAATTGTTGCAAAACGAGTATAACATCCCTCATCTTTCGACCGGGGATATATTTCGGGCGGCAATTAAAAATAAAACTCCCCTTGGCGTTAAAGTGAAGTCAATTCTTGACGCCGGTGAGCTAGTCCCTGATGAAACCGTTGTAGACTTGGTAGCTGATGAGCTTGCCAAAGAAAAGTATCAGGATGGATATATTTTGGATGGCTTTCCGAGAACAGTTGTACAGGCGGAAGCTTTTGATGCTTTCCTTGAGAAGAACAATGATTCGCTCGATGCTTTTATCCTCCTTTCCGTTCCGGAAGAAGAGTTGATTAAGCGCATTCTCTCCAGAGGTGAAGGTCGTTCAGATGATACAGAAGAGAAAGTTAAAACAAGGCTTAAGGTTTATTATGATGAAACTGAGCCAGTTATGAAGCACTACCAAAAGCAAAACAAGGTGCAGAAAATAGAGGGTATGGGGTCCATTGATGAGATATTCGAGCGGATAACCGACCAGCTTTCCTGATTAAAATGATTGTCCCGCTTCGGCGGGATTTTTTTTGCCTATATATTTTGGCGGCTGTAACAAAGAGTAGTAAAAGGTTCGGCTGGAACGATTAAGAGCCTTTTTTATGTATTAAAACTGAGCATTAGCTAAAAAATAGGAGATAAAAAATGACGGAACCCGCAGAAAAAGGGACAGGTCTTATAAAATGGGGAACAAGTATTTCAATAGCAGGGGGACTTGCAGTTATACTTTCCGGCTATGGCTATCAGTGGGGTTGGTGGCATTTTAGTACGGGCTTCAGCATTATCCCATGGGGGACAGGAGCTGCAATAGTTGGAGGTATATTGGCGGGCATCGGCTTATTCCGAATGAAGAATAAGACTCAAAACATGGCAGTTTCCGGAATGGCCGGAATGTTTTTAGCTGTACTTGCGATCATAAATATTGGTTATTGGTATAGTGAAGTTCAGCAGGGTTACCCCCCAATACATGATATTTCTACAGATACTGAAAATCCGCCAGAATTTGTGGCTATTGCTCCGCTAAGAAAAGACGCACCAAATCCGGTAGAATATGCAGGTGAGGAAACAGCTGAAGCACAAAAAGAATTCTATACGAACTTAGAACCACTGCAAGTTGCCCTCAACTACGATGAAGCTTACGACCGCGCACTGGAAGCAGCTCGTGAAATGCCTTGGAAGCTGGTAGGAGAAAACAGAGAGCAAGGGCGAATTGAGGCTTTTGAAAAACTAGCCTGGTTCGGTTTTATTGATGATGTAGTAATACGGGTAGATACTGCCGCATCAGGAAGTACAATTGATGTGCGTTCAAAATCAAGAATAGGACGGGGTGATCTGGGAGTGAATGCGAAACGCATTAAAGCGTACTTTGAAGAATATCAGAACTGAGATTCTCATCAGGATTTTGGCAATCGCTTGATCACTTCGTCTGCCAACAACGCCGTTGATTCAGGATGCAACCGGAACCATAACTCCGGTTCTACCAGCTCCAATTCTGAAACCGCTAAATATCCCTCATTATCTAGTATTACATCTACCCTGGCATAGGCTGGGATTTCTGGGCAGGCAAAAAGAGCACTTCTGGCAAATTCAATTTCACTTTCAGTGGGTTGATACTTGTGAACAGTTCCTCCAAAGTCATCCTGAACGCGAAAATCCCCCTTCTTTGCTTTCTTTAAAACGGCGTGGCTAAAGGTGGTTCCAAAAAATACAAATGACCACTCCCCACGCGACAATATGGACCTCAGGAATGGCTGAAGCATAAAGTCTTCTTCTAACAAAACGCTTTCAAGTTTACTGGAAATAGTATTTAGGGTCTCAGGTTTAATCCGATGAGTATGTCTGCCAGCTCCACCCACGGTTGGTTTAATAACGGTGTCATTCCAGCCGGTGATTTCATGAATTTTTGAAATTGACAAATTACCCGAACGATTAAGATAGCGGGTAGGCACAACGCGCACTCCGCTTTTGCCTAAGTCATCCAGATAATGTTTGTCCACATTCCAGGTTATAATCTGGCTGCTGTTTATAAAGTGAGTTTTTGATGATGTGTTAGAAATCCATGTTGTAAATTCCTGAAATCGGTCAAAATAATCCCAGACCGTTCGAAAGAGAACTGACTTTGTAGAAGTCCAGTCAAAGTCCGGATCGGCCCAATCCTTACGATCTACAGACAATCCTTTTTCTTCCAAAGCACTTCTAACGAGTTGATCCTCGTTCAAAATATTCTGGACATAAGCCCCCGGAGCAGGGGGATTTATGTACCGAGAGTCCGTAAGTATAACAACATCAATATCTGCCATTGCCAACGATTAGAAAATAATTTGAGCACTAATTAAGAGGAATATTTTTCAAAAAACAAATCATCAATAGGCATGGTTAAGTTTATGATGTTTACTGCAATCCCTGTATTTTTGGTTGCTCACAAAACTCACACATGGATAAAGCGGAAAGAAGTACTTCACATCATTCAGATATTTCGCCACGGCTTCAGCTCATAGCCACATGTGCGGCATTTTTTATTTTAGGGGCAGCGTTTGCGACATGGGCTTCCAGGATACCAGCAATTCGGGATATTGCCTCACTTACTCCGGTTACGCTTGGCTATGTGTTATTGGTAAAAGGAATTGGGGCGGTAGTTATTATGCCGGCCGTAACGGCAGCCATTCACAGAATAGGGGCAAAGAAATCAGCTGCATTATTTGGCTTGGTGCTTATCCTAATTCTTATTCCGATGACCTTAGCGTCAGGCTGGAAGGTACTTGCTTTGGTTTTGTTCATTTCAGGAGCGGCAGGGAGCGGTTATAACATTTGTATAAATGCATTGGGCGCAAAAATTGAGGCTAGTACCGGAAAGTCTCATATGTCTATGATTCATTCCTGGTTTGGTGTAGGGAATTTTGCAGGGGCGCTTATTGGAACCGGGCTGGCCTCTCAGCAGTTTTCAGCTTCCAGCCATTTTTGGAGTATGGCATTTCTGATGGTTGTGCTTCTTATCATGCTCTACAAATATCTTCCCGAAGATGATCCTCAACAAGGCACGGCCAGGCCGGGATTCAAGCTGCCTCATGGCGGATTAATTTGGCTGGGAGTAATCTGTTTTATGGCAGCTTCTATCGAAGAATCAATTAGTAACTGGGTAGTATTATTTTTTACAGACTATGTAGGGACAAGTGATGGAGTTGCGCCTATAGGTTTTGCGGCATACGCTGGAGCACTGCTTCTAATGCGATTGGTGGGTGACAGGCTGAAACCAAGATTTGGGGCCAAGACGCTTTTAACAGTAGGCTCACTAACCGCTGCTGCAGGAATTATGACCGCAATTTTATCACCAAGCATTATAGTTGCTACAGTTGGCTTTTTGGTTGCTGGAGCCGGTGTGGCGCTAAACTTCCCGATGGTATTTAGTGCAGCCGGTAAAGAAGGGGCTGTCGCTTTGGCATCGGTTGCTACATTGGGTGTTGTTGGTGGGATGATTTCTCAGCCTATTATGGGCTTTCTTGTCGAAAAATTTCAACTAACAGGCGGCTTTACTTTTATCGTGATTTGCATGGTTGCAGTAGCGGCCGGAAGCTGGAAAGCTGAATTACTAAAGAAATAGTTTTGCTTGGCTTACCTCTTTTGAGTATTTATCAAGAAAAGAGAACAATGAGGTATTTCGTAACGATAATTCTAGCGCTGTTAATAGGTAATTCAACTTCGTTGATTGCACAGACTAAAGGCAACACAAGCGAAATTCAGCGGGTAGAAAGCGGAAACTATTCATTTGCCAAAGGAGAGGTTCAGGTTGTATTTGTAGATACAGTTTCGCCGGGCTTTGTAGAAAAGCAATTAAAGCTGTTGGGTTATGAAGCCATCAACCTGAATATAAATAGAGTAACGGCGCACATTAATGGTGAAACTGATATGGAAGTACTGGCGAAAATTGAGCAGAATCCCGAGGTGTATTCTATAGAAGTTAGTCAGACATCCATTCCTGAAAGAGCCCTTCAGGATATGTTTGAAAGAGACTCACTGACAGTGGAAGAACAGCAGGCTGTGAGAAAGAGATTTGAGTCAATGGAGCAGCAAAAATTCGTGAGGGTTTATTTCCAATATCACATCAATCATGAAAAAGCTACAGCTTTTCTTGAAAGCTATCCGGGGATTGACTTTAGAATTAGCATGGCACCCGTAAAATCCGGACGAGTTAAAACACAGGTTGGGAAAGAGGAAGAGGTAATGAAGAGTCTTGAAAGATTGATCTATGTTGAAAGCACTGCCTTTGTTGGGATCATGGAATGAGTGGAAGGGTACTTATTATATTTGAACAGAGAACGGGGAACAAAAAAAAGTATATTGCGTTAGACCCATATCAAATAATTAATAAAAGGGGTTTTTGATGAGACAGTTAGCAATTACGATTTTTTGTGTGTTTATGCCGCTCTTGGTTGGAGCGCAAGTAATGGATGACACCAATATTAAGAAGCTCGAGCAGGGTGGGTATAACCTGGAAGCAGGCAAGGTTCAAGTCACATTTAGCGATACCGTATCTCCGGACTTTGTAAATCATCAGCTTTCAGAACTTGGTTATGAAATCCTTAGCAGTACCTTTCAAAACATCATTCTGTCTATAGAGAACAACCCCAAACCAGGACAGCTAAACGAAATCGAAAGTCTGGATTATGTAGACTTTGTGATGAGCGAATCCGCTGGGATCAAAGATGAAGATATTGAAGAAATGAGCAGAAAAGATACGGTAGACAGCGACCGTATTAATACCGTCCTTACTCAGCTTAATCAAACCGGTCAGTATGAGTTTATTATAGTTGGTTTAACACACAATGCTTCGCAAGAAATGGTTGAAGAGCTTAGAAGTGCTTATCCGGAGCTTGAGATTCTTGTTGAAGAAAACAGTGAACGTACAGCTATTGTAAAAACCGAAGTTGATAAAGAACTCGAAGCAATGGATGAGTTAAAGAAATTGCATTTCGTTAAGAACACAGCTCTTATTGGTAGTCTGGAACAGTAGCGGCCGACGTCTTTTAAAGTGAAATGCTGAAGCGTTCTATCTCGTTTAATAAGTGAATTCGAAGAAAAGAGATCGTTATGGAACAGCAAAAAGCACCCGTCAATAATTCTCTATTTTCTAAAGAAGAACTACAGCACTTCAAAGAGCTACTTCAAGATGAAAAAGAAGATGCTCAGGATAAGATAGATAACTTTCAGGAGCGGCTAGACGAACTTGAAAACAAATTAGATGACACTACTTCCTCATCTGCTCATCACCAGGGAAACATTGCATCCTCAGAAGAAGAAAGAGAGAAATATTATGCGATGATCGAAAAGCAGAAAGAAAAGATCGCAGATATCAAATTATCGTTAGACAAGATTGAAGCTGGCAACTACGGTATATGCAATGTTACCGGAGATCCGATTAAAAAAGAAAGATTAGAGGTTAAGCCATATGCGAAATACAGTGTGGATGCCATAAAAGAGGCAAATAACCTTGAAAGTAAATCTATGAGCGTAAAAGATACCGCGTGATTAAAAAAGCCCCAGCTGTTTATCCTGCCTATCAATGGGCCAGGCTGAAAGTGGGGGCAATCCAATAAGTTGGGCTAACAGCTTATGAAAATGCCGGCAAAGTTCAGGTTGCTTTGCCTTATTTGGGGCATGAATAAAAACATAAGGATGAAGTCCTTCCCGGATCCATTCCGCCACAATGATAGCCCATTCTTTTAAATAAGGCTCATTATTAAGCACATCATTTGTTCCTACGTACCTCAGAACAGGATGGGAGGCAGTAGTATCAAAACGAACAGGTACTTTGGGCTTTTTCTTTTGAGCTTCAATAACCGAAGACTCTGTTGCTTTAACGGAGTGTAGCTTTCTGGTATCAAAAATAACCCGATCTACATCATAACTTTTGAGCAGCGAGATAAGGTTACGTTCGTGTTTACCATGGTCAAAAAAGTCTCTGTGCCGAACCTCTACCGAATAGCTGAAACTTTTAGGGAGCACAGAAAGGACATTCTCGAGTTTGTATAAATCCTGTGGACTAAAACTCTCCGGAAATTGAATCATGAAGGGCCCAAGCTTTTCTCTTATAGGTTCGAAAAGCCGTACGAAACTCAAAGCCTCATCTTCAACGTCCAGCATCTTTCGCTGATGGGTAATAAGCCGTGGAAACTTGAAGCAGAACTTGAAACCCTTAGGCGTTTGCTCACCCCACTTCTTAACTACTTCAGGATCAGGCACATTATAAAAAGTCGTATTTCCCTCAACAGAATTAAATGCTGAAGCATATTGAGACAGGAACTGATCAGGTTTAGCATCATCGGAAAAGAAAGTCCCTTTCCACTCCGGAAGACTCCAGACCGTGCAGCCCAAATGGTATGGCATTATTGTTTTTATCTCTCTAATCCGCTTGCGTTCAACTGACTTCGGGAATTAACTAATTCCATCAATCAAATTCCAAAGGACTTAGTTCACTTTTAACAGATAAAGGGCAGGCTTGAAAGGGAAATAGCCAAAAAAACATCTTTTACGAAACCAAGTAAATAAATTTACTTACACTGTTGCATAAAACAGCTTCAATAAACGACAACAAAACCGATCATTAAAATGAAGATAAAACATTACCTGCTTGGGGTACTAACGCTGACTCTGCTCATCTCGGCTCCTTTAAAAGCCCAACAAAAAGACCTAACGCCTGCTGATTATGCTCAGTGGCAGCAAATTTTTTCAACCGCCTTTTCTGACGATGGCAACTGGTTTTCATATCAGGTTTCGCTAGTTGAAGGAGATGGTTGGCTGATGTTGACAAACGTGAATGGAGACGAAGAACATAAATTCATGTATAGCTCGCAGCCTGCTTT
The DNA here is from genome assembly GCA_002694685.1 of Balneola sp. Classification (NCBI taxonomy): domain Bacteria; kingdom Pseudomonadati; phylum Balneolota; class Balneolia; order Balneolales; family Balneolaceae; genus Balneola; species Balneola sp. Next base: position 56,775 of record NZMW01000010.1, on the reverse strand, counting down.
TTCTGAAGATACTAAGTGGTTCGCTTTTCGTATTGGTGTTTCTGAAGATGAGGAAGAGAAGCTTCAGGAAAGCAAAAAGCCTGTTCATTATGATATGGGGCTAGTGAACCTCAGCACCGCGGAAGTAGATACGTTTAAAGCGATTCAGGATTTTGATTTTTCAGAGACTGGAAGCCACCTGGTAATGAAGAAGTACAAAGCTGAAGAAGTGAAAACAGAAGGCACCGATATTATCATCCGAAACCTGAGTGAAGGAACTAATCAGCTGGTAGGTAATGTAGCGGATTATAGTTTTAATGATGCCGGAACTCACCTTGCCATCCTGATTGATGCAAATGAAAAGCTGGGGAATGGGGTACAACTCATCGACCTGAAAAACAGCAATTTTACAGTTTTAGATAGTGACACCGAAGACTACAAGGGACTGAGTTGGCATGATGAGAAAAACGCGCTCGCCTTTATGAAAACGATGACGGATACCACACATGTCGGGGAGTCACATATAGTGTACGCCTTTTCGGATGTTACCAAGGCGTCTTCGAAGAAAGTGTTTAATCATGTGGAAAATAATGCCCTCCCTCAAGATTATAAAGTTGTAGAATATGGAGGATTAGAATGGGCGGAAGATGGAGAGACTGTATTTTTTGGCATCAAGGAATGGGAGTTGGACATCGAAGAACCTGAAGACACCTCAGCTATCGCTAAGCTAAATGAAGGTATGGACCCGACTAATGTAGAAGTTTGGCACTGGCAAGATGACCCAATCCAGCCTCAGCAGCAGGTTCGCCAAAACCGCCTGAAAGAAGCAAACTATCTATCGGCTTGGCACCTGAACAATGGGAAATTTGTACAGCTCGAAGACGAAGACCTTGAAGAGGTAGCACTGACCGGAGATGAGGAGCATGCGATCGGATATAACTCAAATCCCTATGAGCCAAGATTCAGAGAGTCATGGAATGATATATATGTGGTGGACGTGAATACAGGCGACCGTAAAATGATTTTAGAGCGCCACGAAAATGCGAGCAGCAGCCCCGGCGGGAAATATATCGCATACTTTAAAGATAATAACTGGTGGACATACCATATCGGAAACGATACCCATAAAAACATCACCGAAAATATCGATACTCGTTTCGAGAATTATAAGGCGATTTTTGGAAGTGAAGACTTTGGACCCTTTGGTTCGGGGCAATGGGTTGAAGGAGATGACTGGATGTTACTGTATGACGAATACGATGTGTACCGCGTATGGGCGAACGGCGAGAAGCATGAAAACCTGACGAACGGGACTGCGGATGAAATTCGATATCGTCAAAATCGGTTGGACTACGAAGATGATTATATCTCTAAAAATGATCCGATCTATTTTTCTAAGTATGGATATTATACAAAGGACAGAGGCTATGCCCGGATCGATCGCAGAAACCGTTTAACGGAGCTGATCTACGATTCTAAAATGATAAGTCGTTTGGATAAAGCAGAGTCCTCTAATGAGTTTGTATTTATGATGGAATCGGCCACTGAATCACCAAACTATTATTATACGGGCGCTGATTTTGATGATCCGGAAGCCATCACAAATACCAATCCTCAGCAGGAAGAATACCACTGGGCTGATGATGAGTTAATCACCTTCACCAATACTCGAGGCGATAAACTGCAGGGCCGTTTACTTTATCCGGCAAATTACGAAGAAGGGAAAAAGTACCCGATGATTACCTACATTTATGAGCTTCGATCTCAAAACATGCATAGCTACAGCATTCCGACCCGAACCAGCCCATATAATATGCGCCGCTACTCGTCGGAAGGATATTTCGTTTTTGAACCAGATATCAATTATGTGCTGCGTGATCCCGGTGTTTCTGCAGTGGAAAGTGTAGTTCCAGCGGTAGAAAAAGTAATCGAAACCGGAATGATTGATGAAGAAAAGATTGGCCTGACCGGTCACTCTTGGGGCGCGTATCAAACGGCATTCATCATCACGCAAACAAATATATTTAATTCCGCTGTAGCCGGAGCGCCACTGACCAATATGGTGAGTATGTATAACTCCGTGTACTGGAATTCAGGAACACCGGATGCTCAGATTTTTGAAGTGAGTCAGGGACGATTCCCAGATCCTTACTGGAAAGACTGGGACAAATTCATCGAAAACTCGCCGATCTTTCAGATGGAAGATAATACAACTCCACTCTTGGTTGAGTTTGGAACTGATGATGGAGCCGTTGACTTCAATCAGGGAGTTGAACTTTATAACACGATGCGAAGAATGGAGAAGCCATACGTAATGCTGGTGTATGAAGGTGAAAACCATGGCCTTCGTCGGGAAGAAAATCGCATTGATTACGCAACCAGAGCCTTCCAATGGCATGAGCATTTCCTTAAAGGAGATGAAGCGCCGAAATGGATTGAAAGTGGAATTCCTTATATCGAACGCCCAGCCATGAAGGATAAAGACTAGTAGCCCACTTTCTTTATTAATGATTTTGTGCAGAATCGCGGGTTTTACAGCTCGCGATTTTTTTTTGAAATTAAATTCAGCGTAAAGCTAGTCAGTAGTAACTCTGGTTTTTGGATAGCATAAATTCCTTTTCTTAGTATCAGAATCAGTAATTGGTTATACTCTCCGCGAAGCCATTTTTAATTTGAAACTCATCATTTAAAATTACCAAATGCCGTTCGAAACCTTAGACTATGTAGTCGTAGCTGGATATGTTGTTTTGATGATTGCTGTTGCCTGGGCAGCAAAAGTACGGGGACAAGATTCACTGGATGACTTTTTTGCTGGCGGTAAAAACCTCCCTTGGTGGCTGGTTGGCGTTTCCATGGTTGCTACCACTTTTGCGGCAGATACTCCCTTGGCAATAACTGGCATTGTAGCTCGGCAAGGGGTTGCAGGAAACTGGTTTTGGTGGAACTGGATGATATCGGGAATTGTGACGGTATTCATTTATGCCAAGCTCTGGAAACGAGCCGATGTACTTACTGACGTAGAATTTATTGAACTTCGATATGGAGGCAAACCGGCTAGTTTTCTGCGGGGATTCCGGGCACTCTATTTCGCCTTTCCTTTCAACTGTATCATCATGGGTTGGGTAACGGTGGGTATGGCCAAAATCCTGACCGTGGTCACCGGCGCGGACCAATGGGTCGCTATTCTGGTTCTTTATGGCCTCATTGCTATTTACATCGCAATCTCTGGTTTGTGGGGAGTGATGGTTACTGATTTTGTGCAGTTCATTCTTGCGATGGCCGGGACCATTGCACTCGCCTATTTTGCCATTGATCACGTTGGAGGCCTAGCAGAACTAAAATCTCAATTAGGGAGTGTTGCTAACTATGATGTTCTCAGTTTTAACCCCTTCACCAATCCTGAAATTGCCGTAACAACCGCGCTTATTTGGGTGGGAATGAACTGGTGGGCAGCCTGGTATCCGGGAGCCGAGCCTGGCGGTGGAGGCTATATTGCACAGCGAATGTTCTCTGCTAAAGATGAAAAGAATGCAGTGGGTGGTACTCTGCTCTTTAATATCTTGATGTATGCCGTACGTCCCTGGCCATGGATATTGGTTGGACTAGTCGCGCTCGTAGTATTTCCGGGGCTGGAAGATCCGGAATCCGGTTATCCGCTCATGATGCTTGAAGTATTACCGGTTGGCTGGATGGGGTTACTGATGGTGGCTTTTCTATCTGCTTTTGTCTCTACAATTTCTACGCAGTTGAATTGGGGTAGCTCATACGTAGTAAACGATTTCTATAAACGATTCATCAAAACAGAGGAAGAGTTTGAAAGCAGGGATAAAGCCCAAAAGCACTATGTACTGGTTTCGCGAATATCTACGTTCCTGATGGCTGCTTTAGGAATTATCGTTTCTTACTTCTTTGATTCTGTTTCGGGAGGGTGGGAATTTATTCTTTCACTAAGTGCAGGTATCGGAGGTGTATTATTACTCCGCTGGTTCTGGTGGCGAATAAATGCCTGGAGTGAGATTGTAGCTATGATTGCAGCCTTTATTGGAGCGATATTTTCAAACCAAATGGGATATGATTTTTCAGCAAGCATGATATTTACTACCGCATTTTCAACAGTTGCCTGGCTGATTGCTACTTTTGTTACTAAACCTGAATCTGAAGAAACGCTCAAAAAATTCTATGCTAAAGTAACTCCAATGGGAAGCTGGTCTGGCTACCGGGAAGGAAAAACTTCACCGGATAGGTTCCTGCCTCAAGCCATTAACGTTGTGATGTCGGTCTTAGCTATTTTCTTTTTTCTTTATGGACTGGGACAGATTTTCTTTTTCAACGTGGGAACGGGGATCGGGTTTTTAGTAGGCGGGTGTATCTTTGTTTACACCGTCGTGAAGAAGATTTGAACCTTAGATAGGAAAGCCTACCGATCTTCTTTGCGGTACATAAACTTTAATCCCGACCAGTCTTCATCAACCGCACAAACCTTCACATCTACTAAACCGATTTGAAGGCCCAGAGATCGTACTTCATTTCCGGTAATATCAGTGTTCATTTTTGATGACTTCTTAATCCATGAAACCCAAAGAGTACCGTTCTTTGCTAATCTAGATTTTAAAGGAGGGAATGCATTATGAAGCTCCTCTTCATTATGGCAAAATACCTGAATGAAATCGATAAGGTCAGGATGTTTAGTGCCTACCAGTTCAGCACCATCAGGAAAATCACCGAGCAGTTCCAGGAAATGGTCGGGTTCGTTAACAATAAGAACCGAATGGCCGGGCTTAATGCCAAGCTTTTTTAATAGGGGCGTGCCTGAATAGCCCGCCATTAGTCTTGGTACATTTCTGTAATGTTAAGAAGTTTCTGAAGGTCCTCAACACGTTCTAATTGTTCCTGCCGTTCGTAGCTGTGAATTAGGTTTCGGATACATCGAAGGACCACATCCAGGTTTGTTGCAATCTGAAAATGCTCGGGTCTTGGATCAATGTTATTCTTCTTCAGAAAGAAGTAGCACTGATCGTAAGTGACGATAGCTCCGTTATCATAAGGATCTATGAGCAGTTCTTCTTTATCCCCAACATAATTCAGCATAAAGTGGATGGGCATATTGATCCCAAAGAAAGGCATTTCCAATCGGCGGGCAATGAACATAACAATCAGGCTCAGAGAAATGGGTAATCCCTTTCGGCGATCTACCACCTGATTCAGAAAGCAGTTTTTAGGAGCGTGATAGTTATTGGGGTCGCCCCGAAAGTTTAGGTCCTCAAAGATGAACTGAAGCATTCGCTTCATTTTACGCTTCTCATCAAGCTTGTACTTAATCTGTGGCTCAATCATTTGGGCAAAGTGATCCAGCTTCTTCTGATATTCCGAAATCCGAAGCGTGGGGTTGCCAAAGCGGGCAAGGGTAAAGATGGCCGTCTCAAGAGTTTTACGGGTCTTGATGCCGTTCTCAAGAAGGTCTATAAAATCTGATTCAAGATTGTCGAAGGTGAGCTTATGAATTACATCATTGACGCGGTTCTTGGCATCTTCTCCATTTATCTCAGATCGATATTCGTCAAGCAGGGGGACTGCTTTTTCGCCTAATTCCTGTAGGCGACTCTCCACACTTTGTTGCACAAATGGATCAGGGTCATCCATTAAAAAAAGCAACGATTCAATTTCTGTTTTTGAAGTCATAGTTTGATTTCATTTGCTTTGGCTGTTGAAGATAGAAATTCACTTAAACAATTACTTCTTATAAATGCCATCGGTAACCGTTATATTTGAAGGCTTCAACGCATCAACAACCTAACCATTCTATGAACATTAATGTTTCTTCTGAGATCGGTCTTCTTCAGGGCGTAATTGTACACACCCCCGGACATGAAGTTTCTCTTGTTAACCCTGAACTTAAGAACGAGCTTCTTTTTGATGATATAATTTTTGAAGAAGATGCCCGAATAGAGCATCAGGACATGCTGGAGGTATTTCGAACAGCTATGCAAAAAGATGGTCAGGTCATTGAGATTATAGATCTGTTGAAAGAGGTTTTTAAAAAGGAAGATGCCCGGGCTTATTTTATTGAGCAGCTGGTTAAAGAATTTCCTGAAGAAAACCTGCACGTTATTGAGAAGGATTTACTGAAGCTAGATCCTAAAGAGCTGCTGATTTTTATTACTCAGGGATCACTAAAACATCCTAAAGGGTTTACACTCAACCCATCACCCAACCTTCTTTTTACCAGAGATCTTGCTGCCGTTGTTGGCAAAAGCATTTTGATTTCCCGGGCCGCTAAAAAGGCTCGTTTGCGGGAATCACTTATGATGGAGACGCTTGTTCAATATCACCCGTTATTTGATCCGGTGCGGGAGAATGCCATCCGCATTTCAGGGCATCAGTCTATTGAGGGCGGAGATGTGCTGGTAGTTTCTGATGATCTAGTGTTAATCGGAATGAGTGAACGAACGTCATTCAGTGGCTTAATGAAGGGAACTGAGGGATTGTTGAATAGCGGAGTTAAAACCGTTCTTGCGGTGGACATTCCCAAGCAGCGATCTTCCATGCATCTTGATACCATTTTTACTTTTGCTGATAAGAATGAATGTATAGTCTTTCCGCCCGCTATTTTAGAACAAGAGGATAACGTCATTGAGCTTTTTAAAGATGGAGACTCCATCAAAACAAAAGCACATCAATCACTGAAGTTAGCGCTGGAAGAAAAAACGGGCGAAGCCTTTAACTTTATCAAGTGTGGCGGGGAAGACCGAACCAATCAATTCCGTGAGCAATGGACGGATGGCGCTAATGTGTTTGCCTTGGCACCGGGAATAATTGTAGGTTATGAGCGTAATACCAATACCTTTAACACACTGGTTGATCATGGTTATGACCTGATGAATCAGTTCGAGTTTATAGAAGAATACAGCCAAAAAGGTTTTAACCCGAAAGAAGGCCAAAAGATCGCCATTAGCTTTCAGGGACATGAATTATGCCGGGGCCGAGGAGGCGCTCGCTGTATGACGATGCCAATATCAAGAAAGGCACTAACCCATTAAGAAGAGACGATTGAGTTCAGATCCATTTCAAGAAGAAGTAACATCAGATTTTGAAGTTCTCTCCAGAGAAGAAGAACCAAAAAATAAGCCGGATACTAAAACGCTGCTCAAACACGGCGGCTTGTTCCTGCTGACGTTGTTTTTTGTGACCATGACCGGCGCTAATTTCGTTGGCTTTAATCCTGTACTTTTTCCTTTTGCTTTCCCCGATTCTGTAGATTTGCTTCGCGGGTTATTGTTTGCTGGGCTGCTTCTTTCGTTTCTGACGTTTCATGAATTTGGGCACTATTTTGCGGCGGTCTATCATAATATCAAAGTAACGCTTCCCTATTACATCCCTATTCCTGTTGGGATTGGTACTCTTGGTGCAGTCATTAGAATAAAGGAACGCATTCGCAAAATGCACAAGCTGTTTGATGTGGGTGCCGCCGGTCCTGTAGCCGGATTTATAGTTGCTCTTACCGTTTTGATGATCGGTTTTGCTACCCTTCCCGAACCTGACTACATACAGAATTTTTCCGGGCATGAGGAGCTCAAAGAATACGTAGCCGAGAATGGTACTTACCCGGGATTTATTACAGATGAAGCAGAGGGGCAGGGAGTATTGACCGTTGGAAATACGCTGTTATACACCATGCTTGCCTCTATGTTTGATAATGTGCCCCCCATGTGGGAGATGTATCACTTTCCGTTTTTGTTTGCGGGATGGCTTGGACTCTTTTTTACAGCTTTGAATTTAATGCCCGTTGGGCAGCTTGACGGCGGACACATTCTGTATTCACTCATTGGATACAAAAAGCACCGAATTGTGGCTCGGGGTTTCTTCACCTTATTAACAGGACTTGCCGGAGCGGAAGTTTTACCCTTTCTCCGAAGCTTTATCTCAGGTTATACCACACTGCCATTTGCAGAATGGGTGGTTTGGGGATTCATATTATTCATGCTCATGAATAAAGCTTTTCGCTCAGATCGTTATTGGGTTGCCGGGATGATGGTACTTTCCTTATTGGGATCTGTAGGCTATAATTATATGTTAGGAGGAATTGAACCTGGGAATGTGTCGCTTATCTGGGCATTATGGAGCTTTTTCATCGCATTTATTGTAGGAGTGGAGCATCCGCCGGTAGATTTTGAAGAAGAATTATCTCCCGGACGGCGCGTGATAGGCTGGCTAAGTATGCTTATCTTTATACTTTGCATTAGTCCCAATCCAATTTATATGAATTAATGAGTCTCATGAGAATTTTACTATTTATACTACTTACGTTTGGTTTGATCACAGCCTGCTCTGAATCGGAGAAACCAGCTCAGCAGGAAATGACCATGGAGCAGGAAGTCAACAGCTTGGTTGAAGAAGCCAAGTTTGATGAAGCAATGGCAATTCTTGACGGCAAACCTCGTTCACCCGAAGTTGTTGCTTTAGAAGAAAATGTTCACCTGCAGCACGGCATTTATTTGATTTACAATTCTGATCCTTCTCAGATGAGAGAAAATGCAAATAAAGCACTTCGTGAATTTATAGCGGTTCTGGAAATCAACCCGGAAAACGAAAAGGCCACTGCTGAAACCGAGCAGATTTTAATGATATATCGATCATTTCCAGATCGTAGTCCCGAGCCTGAAGTTGTGGAGAAGCTAGAAGAATTAGGTTTCGACATTTAAAGGAAATAGTGTGCTAAGCATTCAGCAAAATCAGCGAAAACAAAAAGCTGTGATCAAATGAGTGACAAGAAGAAAACAACACCAACCATTCAAAACCGTAAGGCCCGCCACGATTATAGCGTGGAAGAGACCTACGAGGCAGGACTCGCCCTAAAGGGAACCGAGGTGAAATCACTGCGTCAGGGAAAGGCCAGTTTTGCGGACACGTTTGCTTACATCCAGAATGGAGAAGTGTACTTGCGGGATATGTATATCAAGCCTTATGAGCACGGCTCGTATTACAACCACAACGAAACCCGGCCCCGAAAGCTGCTGCTTCATAAGAGAGAAATTCGCGAGCTACAAAAAGCCACGGAGCAAAAGGGTTATACCATTGTGCCACTCAAGCTCTACTTCAAAAGAGGAAATGCGAAAGTGTTAATCGGCGTAGCCAAAGGGAAGAAGCAGTTCGACAAGAGAGACTCCATCAAGGAAAAAGATGTGAAGCGCCAGATTGAGCGCAATGTAAAAGGGAACTACAAGATTAATATGTAGTTATTTTTTGTGGTGAGGCTTCTTGATATTCAGATAGAGAACAGCGCAAAGTACAATGCCTATCGAAGTGTATTTGAAGAAGGTTGTTCCGTATGAATCTGGCCAATCCATTATTCCAATAATTAGAAAGAATAAGATATTTGCTATTCCTAAGCCGAATAAAATAAGTTGAACAAAAGAGACTAAAGTTTTCTCATCAATACTCTTTTTTTCAGGAATCGAAAGATTATTAAATCCCGCAATTAAATTCGGAAAAATCTTAACCAGCATACCAAGTAGGGCGAAAAATATACCAGCTATTAGGTTTAGAGAATTCATGACTAAAGCTAAAGCAAGTGGTCTATAAAACAAAACCCCACTCTCAGATAAGAGCGGGGTTTTCATGTAAAATCAACAGGAAAGCCTGTAAGCCGGATTCTGTTCCCTCACATAATTTATGAGCGGGAGGTAATCATTTATCTGGCGCATTCCACCCGATGGCGTCACGACAAGAGGCGTATACCATCTGCATGAACTTGCACCCCGCGAGGTTTGCACTGCCCCCGGCCTCACGACACGGGGCGGTGAGCTCTTACCTCACCTTTTCACCATCACCGCCAACGCGGAGCGTTAGAAACTCTAAGCACCAAAACTTAAATCCCAAAGCTCAATTTCAGATTTGGTCATTGGGATTTGTAACTTGGAATTTCTTGCGCTCCGCGCTGGAGGCTGTCTGTTTTCTGTTGCACTGTCTGTCATCCTGAAATTCCTTTCAGGAAGCCTCCCCTTCGCCAGCTGAACCGAATCGGGGAGCGCGGTACTTGTTGGTGTCCGGACTTTCCTCCCAGCACAATAAAGTACTAAGCGATTACCCGGCTTTCCTGTTGGTAAAAGATAAGAGTTTTGTTTGTATGAAATAGGGTATTTGTCAGCTCGCGGCGAATGCTTGAGATCTTGTAATTGAAAAGCAAGCTATTCTTAAAAACCAAACATCTACTTTGCTGTGAAGTTAACAGGCTTCCTGGTCTGAGGAGTATATCGTAAGTATAGTCAATCAAGTAGAATCAAGAGACTGAAAAACACCATATTATGTGGTGATTATTTTATACAAATTTTTTATATAGGTAATACAATGTTGAAAAAGCTGTTATTTCTATGTTTAAACTTAAAGCATTAACATTATTTTTAACTATCGGTGTTTGGCTTCTTTCGGTTAGCGTGTACGCACAGACTACCATAGAGCGTGAATTAGAATTTAGGGACAGTATTACTGGTGAACCTATTGATAGCCTGACAGTAACCGTTAAAGACACTGTTTCTGGTCAGGTACTTGTAAAGGACACTACCAATGTTGAGGGTAAGGTAAATTTAACCTGGACCATAGTTTCGAATGAGACGGAAGATTTAGTTCCAGAGAACTTTCATGTTTCTGAGATGTATCCCAATCCTGTTTTAAACAAAACAAATGCTAATGTTCAGGTTCAGGAAACAAGCGCATTGACCGTTGAACTTTTTAATGTAATAGGACAGAAAGTTGGCACCTACCAAAAACAGTTAAGGAGCGGTAGTTATAACCTTTCCTTCCAAGTTAGAGGTTTAGCTAAAGGCGTTTATTTTGCGCGTATTAGCAACGATCAAGCAGTGCAAACGCGTTCCTTCGCGTATATGGGTTCACCGGGGGGGCAGTTTCGAATAAATGGTTTTACCCCCATTGGCAACGTAAAGCCCAAAGTTGCAGCCCCAAAAGCAGGTTCGTCAAGCAGAAAGTCTTCTATAGTTCTTGAAGCCGAGAAAGTAGGTTACAAGATATTTAAGAAAGAGCTTAATCCCCAGGGAGAAACCTTTCAATCTATTCATCTGGATCCATCAGAAATAAATATTCAATTTGAAAACACACGGGCAGAGTTTCTTCCCGGGGAAGTGATAGGGATTCTTATATCTGGAACAGCTTTGCCAAGCGACATTTATAGTGGCCTTATTGACGATGAGTCCGAACTTAAACTTGCAGTGGACACCACTTATAACCGTGGCGATACTACAAGAATGCTGATGTTTGTCCCTGAAATAGAAGAAGGAGATCATCAGCTTTCCATAAACCTTGGAAACTGGAATACTGCTTTGGACTTTACGATGCAGCCATACCAGGCTATCGATAATCCAAAAGCATATACAAACACGTTACTGGATTCTCTTGATCATTCCCTTGAGAAACTCATAAATGAGACCGAAAACCCTGATATTGCTGATATAATCTCGGAAGCACGGCAGGAGTTGGCGGATCAAAAAGGCTCTATAAATAATCTGGATGATGATGAGATTAAAGTATTGGCACGCATGCTTGATACCTATTTAAATCGTCAGGCTATAGTTCAAGAAAAAGGGTTTAAACAAGCGGCTTACTCTGAAAGTCTATCCTGCAATAAGGTAACTGAAAATGCACTTAAATCTATTGTAGAGGCGAATTTTACGGCCTATTTAGTAACATCAGGAAGTGTTGCTATAGTTGCAGGAGCTGTTTCTGGAAGTGGGGTGGGTGGAATTCTAGGAGCAGTCGTGCTTGGTGCGGGATTAGGTAATCTACTATTACAATTAAAAGATGTAGGAGTTACCTTAGACTTAGTTGGTGAGTGCATTAGTGAAGTTGGAGAAACCGAAAATTCATATATATCTAACTCATATAATAAGGCCAAAGTTAAGCTAAATACGAAAACGATTAGCTTTACCCATGCGGAGGAACAACAGTTCTATATTCTTACTCAGTACCGACTTCCAGAAGAGCTAAGAGGTCCACTTTCTGAACTGCGAGGATTGATAGCTACTATAGCCGAGACAGTAGAAAATTTTACCGGGAGAATTCCCAGCTCCTGGATCTCTACACTTGAAGAAGAAGAGGTTGAGAAACTAAGTCAACCATCTCTATACCGAATAACAAAAATCTCAAATGAGGATATTGACGTTGAACATAATTATTACGAAGAGCAGATTGGCTTAAGCTTTACGTACAAAATTGACGCCATGCCGGATGAAGCCCAGGATTTTACTTTTAATTTAGAGAAAATTGAAGACCCCGATGAGTCAACTATTATTGAAGCCACTTTGACTCCTATAGCTCTGCCAGAAGTTGTTAATAGCGCTTTTATTATGACCAGAGATAAGGTACATGAAGGGCAGTTACAGGGTGATAACATTGATTATTATAGAATAATACAAGAACCATCTTATGGAACATTAGTACTAGTTGATTCTACGACTGGGAAATTTACTTACGACCCGTTTTATGATTTTACTGGGGAAGATGAATTCTGGTTTGCCGGTTTTAACGAAAATGGTTCTGATACCGCTTCTATTTCTATAACTGTAAATAAATCTACGCCGATAGCCTACGACGATACTTTAACACCGGCAGTTAATGAACCATACGATGCTTTTTTAAAAGCAGATTATCTGAATACCTTTGAAATTGTATCGAATCCGATGCATGGTACCATTAGCAATTTTGATATGGAAAAAGGCACGTTTACTTATACCCCTGATGATGATTATTCCGGAGAGGATTCATTCACATTCAGAGCTGTAAATGAGTTAGGAAAATCCAATGTAGCGACAATACATATAATTATTGCAATAGAATTTAAATTAGCACCTAATGGCGTAACAATTACGTGTAACGGTGCTACACCGGGAGATACCGGTGTAGTTAATGGTGTTACATATACTGCTATAGATCGGTCACTTTTAGAAACGAAACGAGATAACGGAGAGGATTTGACAAAGGTTTGTACCTCTCCGGTGACTGATATGTATAGAATGTTTTACAATGCTGATACTTTTAATCAGGATATAAGCATCTGGGATGTGAGTAATGTGACCAATATGGGTGGTATGTTTCAGGGTGCGGCTGCCTTCAACCAGGATATCGGCAGCTGGGATGTAAGCCAAGTATTCAATATGAATAGTATGTTTTTTGATGCTTCTTCCTTCAATCAGGATGTTGGTGACTGGGATGTGACCAAGGTGACCCATATGTGGAACATGTTTAATGGTGCTTCCTCCTTCAACCAAGATATTGGCGGTTGGGATGTGAGTCAGGTGACCGGTATGGGAGGTATGTTTGGAGATGCACTATCTTTCAACCAGGATATCGGCAGCTGGGATGTGAGTCAAGTGATCGCAATGTCACAGATGTTCAAAGGTGCTACTGCCTTCAATCAAGATATTGGAGGTTGGGATGTTAGTAAGGTGACAAGAATGGATTTAATGTTTAATAACGCTATAGTCTTTAACCAAGATATTGGAGGTTGGGATGTGAGTCAGGTGAACGATATGATGTGGATGTTCAAAGGAGCTACAGCCTTTAACCAGGATGTTGGAGGTTGGGATGTGGGTGAGGTTACCAATATGTATAGTATGTTTCAGGGTGCTATAGCCTTCAACCAGGATATTGGTGACTGGGATGTAAGTCAGGTAACAGATATGAGGAGACTGTTCAATGAAGCCTCATCTTTCAATGGAAATATCAGCGGTTGGGATGTGAGTCAAGTGATCGATATGGAGGTCATGTTTAGTGGCGCTTCCTCCTTCAACCAGGGTATTGGTGGCTGGGATGTAAGTCAGGTGACCGATATGAGAAGTATGTTTAGTGGCGCGTCCTCTTTCAACCAGGATATTGGTGATTGGGATGTGACCAAGGTGATCCATATGGGGTACATGTTTAATGGTGCTTCCTCCTTCAACCAAGATATTGGAGGTTGGGATGTGAGTCAGGTGACTGATATGATACAGATTTTTCGTGGTGCTTCAGCCTTTAATCAGGACATTGGTGACTGGGATGTGAGTCAGGTGACCGATATGAGAAGTATGTTTAGTGACGCGTCCTCTTTCAATGGAAATATTAGCGGTTGGGATGTGAGCCAGGTGTCAATAATGTCAAATATGTTTAATGGTGCTTCTTCCTTCAACCAGGATATTGGCGGCTGGGATGTAAGCCAGGTGACCAATATGGGTAGTATGTTTAGTAATGCTACTGACTTCGATCAGAATCTCAGTGGCTGGTGCGTGGAGCAAATTTCAAATAAACCTGGAGATTTTGATTACAATAGTGGATTTGAGGATCAAAGTGATAAGCAACCACAATGGGGCACATGTCCCGGGCAGTGATTAGCTAAAATAAAATTAGAACAATCCGGCGATGGGATTATATGTTTGGCGACCTTTTTGTTGTAATATGAGCCAAACAAAAAAAAGGGAAGCGGTCGGCTTCCCTTTTTTAAATAAACAATGTGCTGATCCGAAAACGATACTATCAGATAGAAAGCTCTTCTTTGGCCTTGTCAAAGAAAGACTGATCTACCACAATACGCCCGCTACTCTCATCAATGATGATTTTGTTTTTGCGGCGGACTTCAACTTGTGTTTGAGGAGGAAGCGCCATTCCAAGAGCGGCTCCGCGATCCATTGCTACAACAGCCATTCCGTTGGTCAGGCCATTTCGGAGGCGGTTATAACTTCTCATGTATCGGTCGTCGATATCCTTCTCAACTTTCTTGCGATGCTTTAAAAGCTCTTCTTCTTCGTCTTCGGTAGATTTGACAACTTTATCGAGACTGCCGCTTTTTTCGTCAAACATTTCTTGGGCAACATCAAGATCTTCTTGAGCTTTCTCAATTTCAGGCTGAATTTCTTCCTTACGCTTCTCAATTTCCTTAAGGCGAGATTCTGCGTTCTCGATAACCTGTTTTTGAGCTTCAATCTCTTTAGTTAGAGCATCATATTCGCGATTGTTGCGAACACTAAGCTGTTGCTCTTCGTACTTCTCAATTTTTTCCTGAGAGCTTTTCAGGTCCAGCTTGAGGTTATCATACTCAACAGTAAGATTCTGATCTTCCTCTTTGAGGTTATTGAGCTTAGCTTCCTTTCGGGCAATGTCTGTTTCCAGATCAAGTACTTCTTCAGGAAGGTCGCCACGTAATTGTTTCAGCTCATCAATTCGGCTGTCAATGTATTGTAAGTTGGCTAATTTTTGTAATACTTCGTTCATGGAGTGAGGGGTCAGCTTGGTTGAATAGTTTTCGGTTCGGGCTCCGATACATAAACTTGCATCGGGTTCGTTACGGTTCGGGTTACAAATACTTCAAGTTCTTCAAATGCTTCAGACAATTCGTTTTTTAAGGCTTCTGCAATAGGGAATTCACTTTCATAGTGACCTACATCTACCAATAAGAAATTGTCATTCTCAGTAAAATAATCGTGATACTTTATATCGGCGGTAACAAAAGCCTGGGCTCCTGCTTTTATGGCCTGGTCTTTAAGGAAAATGCCGGCGCCTCCACATACAGCAACTTTCTTAATTCGGTCAACATCACCGGAGAAGCGAATGGCTTTCACATTTAGAGCTTTCGAGACCAGATGCAGGAATTCATTTTTTCCAATACCTTCTTCGGGATATTCTCCGACTACTCCCATTCCAAAATTTTGAGAGTTAGATGCCAGGTCAATTACCTGAAAACTGCCTTCTTTCAGCATGCCCTCATTATTCAGGGCTCGTTCTAAAACGGATACATTATGCTGATCAATAATAGCCTCAAAACACTTAAGGCCATCTTCCCGGCTGTTCACATCAAAGTAATGGGCTTCTTCAGCGGAATGATAATTCAGTAGCTTGAGGACAGCTTCACTGTCTGTGTGGGAAGTAATGAGCCGTATTTTGCGGCTTATGTTGTAATTTTTTTCAAGGAATTTCAGATGGTCAAGCCCAAGCATATTCGCCAATACAAAAGAGACGCCATCAAGAGCAGCATCTAAATTTGTGTGTGCAACCAACAGCCCAATATCATTCTTGATGAGCTTATATATAATGCGTCCTTGCTCATCCGTAGGGTTGATGCTTCCAATCTTGCTAAAAATAAGAGGGTGGTGTGCAACAATGAGTTCAGCGCCAGTTTCAATGGCTTCGGAAACAACTTTGTCAGTTACATCAAGGCAGGTAAGAATAGAGGTAACCTGTGCGTTCGGATCTCCTACGAGTAATCCGACGTTATCATAATCCATTTTTACTTTGGGAGGAGCCCATTGATCAAGGAAGGTGGATATTTGCCGGATTCGGGTTGACATGCTATCTATCTCCTTGGAGTTTTAAACCCGACGACCTTAGAGGCGGATAAAGTATGAATTTGAATACGTTCAATATCAATCAGTAATCATTAATTAAGATAACCTTAGAGCTTCCAAAAATAAGGCTTATTGATGAATGATAAAAGCTTATCTTGTGGTTAATTACATAGAATAGTTAAAAAGAAGACTTTTTTTGATATGAGTGACCGAGATATTGCCCAAAATCTGAAAACCATTCAACAAAAAATTGAAACTGTAGCCAAAGAAGCGGGAAGAAATCCCTCCGATATTACACTGGTTGCCGTAAGTAAAACCAAGCCCTCCTCCGATATATATAAAGCCATTGAAGCGGGAACCCTTCATTTCGGAGAAAACCGCATGAAAGAGCTTGAAGACAAAATGGCTGAAGTTGAGATGCCGGATGTTGTGTGGCATTTTATTGGCAATATTCAGACTAATAAGATCAAATATATAGCTGATGGAGTGAACTGGGTTCATTCCGTAGAAAAAGCGAAGTACTTAAAGGAAATTGAGAAAAGAGCTGCCAAAGCAAATCGCGTGGTGAACGCCTTAATTCAGGTGAACATTAGTAATGAAAACCAAAAAGGCGGCTGCAAGCCGGATGATCTGGCGGGGATTTTGGAGAAGGCTCAGGAGTATGACCATGTAGTTGTTCGCGGTTTGATGGGAATGGCCTCGTTTGTAGATGACCCCGAAGACGTGCGCTCCGAATTTAAACTGCTTAAAGAACTATTCGATACGCATCAAAAATACAATAAAGGAAGTGTGAAGTTAGAGCATTTGTCAATGGGAATGACCAACGATCTGGAGGTTGCTATTCAAGAAGGATCTACCATGGTTAGAATAGGAAGTGCCATTTTTGGTGAGCGCAACTATGGCTAACTTGAACCGTAGTAAATTTCAGCTATATTTATGAAACGAAACTAAAAGTTAGAGGGCAAAAAAATGTTATTCGGATTACCATGGTTTGCAATTATTCCTATCGTTGCTATAGTTGGCGGCTTGGTTTATGCTTACAAAGAAAAAGAGATGGAGATGGAAGAAAAGCGGATGGTTAAATCTCGCGAGCTTAATGAGATGCGGCAGATTATCCATAATCTAAAATCCAGAGTAGATGCCTTGGAGGCAAAAACATCATCATCATCTGATAAAAGAACTTCACAAGAAGAAAGAAGTCCGCTTAGTGATATTGAAATAGAGGATGAAAGTGAAAGGCAAAATAACGATAATGGTTCTTCAAGAACGAAATCCAGAGCTTAGTAAATAGGAGATTTTATGCCTGAAGAAATTATGATTATATCGGTTGTTGCCATTGTGTTTGGAACGGCACTGACGGCTTTAGTTTTAACAGGGATCTACAAGTTGATAAAGGCAAAAATTGATCAGGGGAATAAGGGTAGTTCCGGAGATATAAATCCACAGTTTTTTCAAGCACTGGGTGATTTCAAGAAGAACACAGAACGAAGACTCTCAAATCTGGAAGAAATTGTAACTGATATTGAGGAAGAACGGTACTTGGTTGACGAGGGTGAAAAGTCAATGCCTGAAATTGAAATAGAAGAACAAGAGGTGCGTTCATCTTCAAAAAAAGGGAAAGAAGATGATGGAAATCTGCGGAACATGTTAAACGAATAAATGTTATTTTAATTAAGCTTTAAGGACTACTAAAAACATTTGGTTATGAAACTGACACCTCTTGAAATAAAACAGCAAACATTTGAAAAAGGGCTTCGTGGGTACGATACAGCTGATGTACAGGCTTTTCTTACGCTGGTCTCCAACGAATTCGAACATTTGCTTAACAAAAATAAAGAGCTTGAACAGCAGATTGATAAACTGACCGAAAGAGTTAAGCATTACGAACGTGTTGAAGATGCCCTTCACGAAACCCTTCAGACTGCAAAAGAATCGATGGAGCAAAAGATTTCCGGCGCAAGGCAAGAGGCCAAGAACACGCTGGAAAAAGCTGAGATGGAAGCGGATGCTATTATCAAAGAAGCGAATCATAACCGCCAGCAAATTCGCCAAAGCATTCTGCGATTACTTGACCGCCGGGAAGAAATTATTAACGGAATCAGTTCCTATTTAGAGAACGCCAAAAATTCAGTTGACCAATTTGGGAAGGATGAGATGGAAGTGTTTAACCTTCCTAAAGAAGAAAACCTGGAAGACTCGCTGAATAATGTTAAAAAGTCGTCAAAGTTTATTCTTGATGAAAATATTGATGAAGACTCCGATGAGGCTGAAGACACGAAAGTGACCTCAGAAGGCGAAGAAGAGGATCATGCTTTCCCTCCCGGCAGCGATCGTCTCGATGATATTTTAGATGAAATAGACTAAACGATCTGATATTTTCCTTTTCAAAATCAACGGACATCTTACCAATCCTACTATATGAAACACGACACCGTCAAGGAATTCCGAACTAAAAGAGACGAAGCAGTTCAGTTCATAAAAGACGAAACCGATTTTCAGCCTGAGTACTTGCTAATCCTTGGTACAGGGCTTGGACAGCTAGCTGATGAAATTGAAACTGAGCACATCATCAGTTATTCTGATATTCCGCACTTTCCGGTTTCAACAGTAGAAAGTCATGCCGGAAAACTGATTTTTGGCAAACTTGGCGGAAAGGATGTTGTAGCAATGCAGGGGCGCTTTCATTACTATGAAGGTTATACGATGCAGCAAATTGCTTTTCCGGTTCGTGTGGCTAAAGCTGTTGGAGCACAGTCACTATTGGTAAGCAACGCTTGTGGCGGTCTGAACACAAACTTCAGCCGCGGCGATATTATGCTGATTACAGATCACATCAACTTCTTGGGTGATAATCCTCTGATTGGCCCAAATGATGACGAACTCGGCCCTCGTTTTCCGGATATGAGTGAGCCTTATACTGAGCGTCTGCTCGAGCTAGCCGAAAATGTGGCACTCGAACATTCTATCAAAATGCATCAGGGAGTGTACCTTGCCATCTCAGGGCCTATGCTGGAAACAAAAGCCGAATACCGATATATGCGTCAGTTAGGTGCAGACGTGGTAGGTATGAGTACGGTACCAGAAGTAATATCTGCAGTACATATGGGTATGGATGTACTTGGTATTTCAGTAATTACAGACGAGTGTTTTCCGGATGCTTTAGAGCCGGTTGACATTGAAGATGTTTTGTCCGCAGCTGCGATGGCTGAGCCTAAAATGACACAGGTAATTATTAGTGTTTTGGAACGTCTCTAACAACTTTTTATCCACAAAAAGCGTTACTTTTCCACAAAGTATTGCATTACTACTGACAATTCCTTTTTTATAATAAACAGCAACTATTTAGCCTGCCTAATATGCACATGCATTTTGATGGATTCGATGACGAACAGTGGGACGAATTCAAGTGGGAAGCTCACTTAAATGAAGTTGAGAAAAAGAGCGAGCAGCTTAGAAAGTTTATCGCCTCAGACCCCAAAGGGAACACACCTCGATGGCTTACTTTGCTGAAGGAAAGCCAAAACGAAGACGACGCTTTTGAAGCTTATGTGGAAGAAGAGTTGCTTATGGATGAAGCCTATTTCCCGGAAGAAGAAGATGACTGGGAAGAGGAAGATGACGATTGGGATGACGAAGATTTCCTTTTCGGTCTTGATGAAGGTGGTCCCATGGATAGCAATGATTTCGATGACTTTGATGAAGGCGAGGAGTGGAAAAGCCTGAGTGACGAGTATGTCTATTCTGACTACGGTTCTCTCGAAGATCTGGACACCTACTTCGAAGCCAAAGAGTTCGCTGTTGATATTTTGCGATGGGCTGAAACGGTTCCCGCTAAAGACCAATCAAAAGACTTTCAGGACTTTGTGGATGAAACACTGAAGATAGGAGCTAAACTTGCGGGAGGCCATTCCTTTGGGTTTGACCAAGACTACATTGGAGCCAACATCGCTTATTCTAAAAAAGCACTGGCAAGCGCAAACAGAGCCCTTGGTTTAATACAGTCTCTGAAGAAAAAGTCTCTATTCCAGAAGAAAGATTATAAAGAGCTACACTCAGTTTTATTCGAGCTCAGGAATGACATTGGAATCTACATCCAAGAACTAAGAGATCAATTCCGCTTCGGATTAGAATAGAAAAGGTAAGAGTGTTTAGGTGTTAAAGTGTTAACGAAGTCTTAAACACTTTAACACCTCAGCACGTTGACTACCAGATCCCCACTTCTTTGTTGCCATCTGAATCTGTAGCAGCGCGGAACATGGAGCCTGTATTCGTTTTCATAGAGAAGTTTCCATATTTATCTACGGCTATAAAACCTGCGTCTCCTGGTTCAAGCACTTCATCTACCAGGTAATCCATAGATTCTTGCAGACCGGCATTCTTAAATTCATAGTAGGCAGCAAGAGTGTGAGCTGAAACATTAAGCATGATTTTCTCTCCCCATCCGGTTGCTGAAACGGCAACATTTCCGTTAGCATAAGTACCGGAGCCAATAATAGGAACATCGCCAACACGACCGAATTTCTTATTGGTCATTCCACCGGTAGAAGTACCCGCAGCAAGTTTGCCGTTTTGATCCAGAGCTACAGCACCAACCGTACCATACTTCCAGGCTTTTTCTTCATTGGTTTCAATCAGGCTGGATTCTTGCTCAGCTGCCTGTGCTCTTTTTAATGATTGATATCTGCTTTCTACATAAAAATATTCAGGATCAACACGAGTTACATCAGTTTGGTCGGCAAAAGTCTCAGCACCGTCAGCAGAGAAAAATACATGTTTAGAGTCAGTCATAACTTTACGGGCAAGAGAGACTGGGTTTTTAACGGTAGTGACTCCAGTGACAGCACCAGCGTTTAAGGTAGAACCATCCATAATAGCCGCATCCAATTCATTCCGGCCTTCAGCAGTAAAAACGGCGCCTTTCCCGGCATTAAAAAGCTCATTGTCTTCGAGGTAGTTAATCGTTTTCTCAATAGCATCAAGTGAAGAACCGCCGTTCTCTAAGATCTCTGATCCAATCGATAATGCTTCATTTAGGGCATCCATATAGGCCTGTTTCCGATCTTCAGGCATGTCTTTAGATACATAACCGGCGCCACCATGCAGGGCGATAGACCATTCTTTCTGAGCAGGTTCTGATTGGTTTGATTGAGTATTCGTACAGCCCGCAAATAGCAGTACGGTAAGAAGAGCAGTAAGTAGGTGTTTCATAAAACGTAGTTAATTTAATTTGATGGATTATAACTTAGAATTACTCCATTATAAAGTATAGCAAATGCCATTTACCTATTTTAGCAGTTCTTAAAAGGCTTAAGGAGATTCATTCACCGAGAAAAGGAAGTCGTTCATCGAAAAAATTTCTGAAGGAGGTTAAACCTTGGTTTCTTTGGTTCGCAACCAAAACAAAGCAATAGGATTATGAAAAAAATAATAACCAAAGTTAGCATGCTTGCCATCTTGATGATCGGTTTATCAGGATGTTTTTTGAAATCGGTTCACCCCTTGATTACCGCAGAAAAGGCGATTCTTGTAGAAGAATTGGACGGGGTTTATGAAACCGATGACCAGCGCTGGACCTTTGCATCAGACAAGAACCCAGAGCTAGTGGCTGACCTTATCCGAAAATACCCTGATGAAGAGGTAAGTTTTGATCCCGGTGAAGAAGATAGCCTAGGCATCAATGCTTATCTAGTTCTTTACGAAAACAAAGAGACTGAAAATGCTATCCCGATTCTTTTTGTGGGGACTATAGGTGAAATTAATGGTGACCTTTTCTTGAACCTTAAAATACTGGACTTCAGTTTTGGAGAGAGCAGTGCATTTGTAGATTCACACCGATTTAACGTAAATACCTTTTCGAAAATAAAAGTAAATGAAGGTGGGCTGGTTATGGAGCCATTTGCCAGTGGTTGGATTAAAGATCAGATTGAGAACAACAGGGTCAGAATTAAACATGAGGCAGTATATTCTGATTTTGATAACTCTTCGGAGATTTTAATTACAGCTTCAACAAATGAGCTTCAAAAGTTTGTATTAAAATATGGAAAAGAAGAGGACGCCTACGAAGACCCAATTACAATGAAAAGAATGCCAAATGCAGTACAGTAAATTTTTTAATGAGAAATTGCTCATGTACAGTTTGTTCTGGGCAATTTCTTTTTATATCTGTCTTGAAGTATTTAGCCGAACAGGTGAGTATCGTAAAATAGATGTAATCTATACCTTCCTGTTTCATATACCGATGATCTTTGCAGTCACGACCCACTCCGGCTTGTTTCTGGAAAAGATATTAGCCAAAGGAAGATATGTTCTCTACTCAATTTCATTATTCCTGTTGTTGGTTACAACCATATTGGTTTATCACTTTACGTTCAATTACTTATCCTCGTGGTTGTTTGAAGACTACTTCTTAGTAGGTGTTTATAGCAATTCTGAGTTTCTCGGCTTAATCACTATCTATTTGATCTTGGGTTCCTCTCTTGAATTTTCAAAGACATGGTTTGGTGAAGTAAAAGCGAAGGCAAAGCTTGCCGAAGTTGAGTCAGAAAAAGTGGCTGCTGAATTGAAAGCGTTGAGGGCTCAGGTTAATCCACACTTTTTGTTTAATTCGTTAAATACGATTTACAGTGAAGCTTTAAAAAAGTCTGATAAGGCGCCAAGGCTCATTCTAAAATTGTCCGATATGCTTCGATATGTGGTAGATAAAATGGAACAAGAACAGGTAGCATTGGCAGAAGAAGTTGAATATCTGACCCACTTTGTAGATTTAAATAAAGAGCGTTTGAATGAGCCTGAAAAAGTGACCTTTAAGGTAGAGGGAAATCCTTCCAACGCCAGAATAGTCCCCTTACTGTTGATTATTTTTGTTGAAAACTGTTTTAAACATGGAGACCTGACTGATGACGATTCTTCAATTCAGATTAAGCTGAAGCTGGAAGAAAAGAGCCTGATGTTATATTGTAAGAATTCCGTCTTTGAAAATCCTAAAGGCCATACAGAGTCATTGAAATCGGGGATTGAGAATGCAAAAAGGCGGTTAGAGTTGGCCTATAAAGGGCGCTATAGTCTTGATATAAACAGCCAGGTTAACTTTTATGAGACAACCCTTAAAATGGAGCTGAGCTAATGCGCTGCTTAATCATTGACGATGAACCCGCGGCTCGTGACATTCTGAAAACCTATATTTCAGACACTCCGGAATTAACACTCGCAGGAGTTTGTAAAGACGCACTGGAAGCCCGAAAAGCTGTCAAAGAAAAAGATATCGAACTGCTTTTTTTGGATATTAATATGCCGAGATTAACAGGCATTGAGTTTATCAAAAGCCTTAATAATCCGCCCAAGGTTATTTTGACAACAGCTTACTCTGAATATGCTTTGGAGGGGTATGAGCTGAATGTGATTGACTATCTGCTTAAACCATTTTCGTTTGAACGATTCCTAAAAGCTATTGATAAGGCTGTCTGTGAGCCCCAACCTCTTAATAACGATGATTCATTCATTACAATAAAAGCTGATGGGAAGCTGTACCGTATTAGCTTTAATGAAATACTGTTTGCCGAAAGTCAGGGAGATTATATTACGGTTCACACCAAAGAAAAGAAGATCACCTATAACGAAACCTTAAAAGATTTTTGTTATCAGCTACCCGGTCACCTATTCAGTAGAGTGCATCGTTCTTATGCTGTAGCGCTTTCGAAAATTGATTATCTGGAAGGAAATATGATAGCAATCGGAACAGAAAAGATCCCGGTGGGCAAAGCATATAAAGATGAGTTCTTAGAAAAATATAAGGCATAAAAAAAGGGCGGCTCAGCAAGAGACCGCCCCATCTATACGTAAATTTTAAACAGCTAATTAAGCTTCAGCAGGTACGCTTTCAACAACCTGGACATTCAGGTTTAGCTTAACTTGCTCAGCAACTACAACGCTTCCCGCTTCAGTAACTGCACTCCATTTCAGGCCAAACTCTTTTCGGTTGATGTCGCCGTTAATTTCAAATCCGGCTTTGGTTTGTCCGTAAGGGTCGTCTACCGTTCCGCCATGAACTACATCGAGTGTAATTTCTTTGGTGATGTCTCTGATGGTCAAATTGCCTTTCAGCTCGTAGTTGTTACCGTCAGTGTTCTTGAAAGAAGTAGACTCAAATTTTAACTTTGGAAACTCTTCAGCATTGAAGAAATCGTCTGACTTGAGGTGTCCGTCTCTGTCTTCATTATTGGTAGTAATACTGTCAATATCGGCTTCAAATTTTACAGTGGCACCTTCAAAAGAGTCGCCTTCGGTTTCTAAAGAACCGTTAAAGCTTTTAAAATTTCCTGTTACAGTAGAGATAACAAGGTGCTTTACTTTAAATTGAATTTCAGAATGTGTTGGGTCAATGTTCCAGATTGTCATAATAATATAATTAAGTTGATGTCAAATAGTTTAATGTTGAACTAAAATACACACACATAACTTCTCCTGATAATAGATAGTTCCTATTGAGCTAATTATTTAAAACGGTTCAAGGTTTACAATGGGAATGGTCAGTAGTCGGGAAGAAGTTATGATTGATATAATCTCAATAAAACGTACAAAGAATGTATAAGAAGCTGCTTTCCGTAAATCCGAATAAATTTATCAGTACTGATTATTCCATTCTATTATTAAGAATTGGTGCCGGACTAATGATTTTCACTCATGGCTTACCCAAGCTTTTAAAAGTAATAAATGGAAACTTCGCCTTTGGAGATCCGATTGGATTGGGCCCTGAAGTCTCGCTTATCTTAGCGGCTTTTGCGGAAGGCATATGCGGGCTTTTTATTGTCTTGGGACTATGGACCCGCCTTTCAGCTGCCATACTTTCAATTAATATGGCGGTGGCTTACTTCTTCGCTCATGCCGGTGACCCCTTCAGTGCAAAAGAGAAGTCTATGTTATTCCTGCTGCTTTTTGTAGTAATTCTATTCACAGGTGGAGGAAAGTATTCGGTGGACAAAAAGATGGGCGGTTAGGGTCTAACGATGCTAAACATCGTAAAATCAATCTAATAAGACCGATTCTTCAGCTTTCCTTCAGAGTTAATAAATATCTTTAAGGCGTTATGAAGCTGCTGATAGTAGAAGACAACCCGGATTTACTTGACAATATCATCACGTATTTGAAGCGTGAAGGATATCTATGCGAAACCGCCAGCGATTATGATGCTGCTTTCGACAAAATTATGTCTTACACGTATGATGTCGTCCTTATTGACATCATGATACCCGGTGGTGATGGACTGCAAATACTGAGGGAGCTGAAATCTGTAAAACCGGAAACAAGCACCATCATTATATCAGCAAAAAATTCACTGGACGATAAAGTGAAAGGGTTGGAAATAGGAGCTGACGATTATCTTACAAAACCATTTCAGCTTGCTGAACTTCAGGCAAGAATCAAGGCGGTAAACCGGAGGAATAATTTAGGTGGAACCGAAATAGTCCGCGTGAATGAGATTTCCATCAACACAAAAACGATGGAAGTAAAGGTAGAGGGCGAGTTGGTTGACTTAACGCCTAAAGAGTATGATTTACTCTTGTATTTTGCTTCTAATAAGAACCACGTACTCTCGAAGCAGACCATTGCCGAGCACCTCTGGGGAGATTATGTAGATCATCTGGAAAATCTGGATTTTGTTTATCAGCACATCAAGAACCTGAGAAAAAAATTGGTTGCATCGGGAGCCCAAGACTACATCGAAAGCGTGTATAGCATTGGCTATAAGTTCAACACAAAGAAAGGAAAAGCATGAAGCTGATTACCAAATTCCTGCTGATTTATCTGTTTGTTAGCTCCATAGTGTTGGGTATTGGCGGCGTGATATCATACTACGTAATTAAAGATGAGATTGACCAAGAGTTGAAGTTCGAGTTTATGGATCGAATTGATCGCGTTACGTACCTACTTGAACAAGGCAAAACGTTTAAAGGGTACGATAATGTAGACCAGGATGAGAATTTGATCATAAAACCACTTGACTACCAAGTAGAGAATGATGTGCAAGTTGCTGACACCTTAATTTGGGATGACCGCCTTGAACAGGAAGAAAAAAATGTGAAAGTATCCGCATACCGCACCATCAATGATACTTCTTACTATATCTCTACCTATGGAAATATGATTGAGTCGGATGACGTGAGAGAAGCGGTGATTACTATTCTATTATGGATTCTCGGTTTGCAGGTCATAGGCGCAGTGGGGATTGGCTACTTTGTATCGGGACCATTGTTTAAGCCATTTCGTAATACACTGAAAAGAATTCAGGAATTTCAGCTTAATGAAAAGGAATACCTCAAGGCAGAAGAAACCAATGTCGAGGAATTCAGAGACTTGAATAGGTTTGTTGAGGAAATGACAAAAAAGGCTGTTTTTGACTATAAAAACCTAAAAGAGTTTGCGGAAAATGCTTCTCATGAACTGCAAACACCTCTGGCTATTGCAAAAGGAAAACTAGAGCTGCTTACAGAAACAGACTTAAATGAAGAGCAGTACAAATATGTCGAGAAGCTAGAGCGGACGCTTAAAAAAATATCCAGATTAAGTGAATCTCTGGCTTTATTAACCAAGATTGAAAATCATGAGTTTGTTAACGAGGAGAAGGTAAATCTAAGCAAGCTGATAACGGAAGGTATTGAGGCTTTTGAAGAGTTTGCGGGCTTAAATAATCTCCATCTTGAAACAGATATTGATGAAAATGTATCGGTACAAATGCACCCTTTGCTGGCCGATATAATGTGGACCAATTTATTTCAGAACGCTATTCGCCATAATGTTGAAAATGGAAAGATCAGGGTAAGGCTTAATTCCAAAAAGCTTAAGATTTCAAATACAGGAGAGGAGTTAAAAGTAGATGCCAATAATTTATTTGAACGTTTTAAGAAAGCCAATCAGAGTTCAAATTCCATTGGCTTAGGTCTGTCAATCATCAAGAGAATTACAGACCAAAGTGGTTTTGACATTTCTTATACCACCGAAAATTCATGGCACCATATCGAAATTAGTTTAAAGACTGTAAAAAGGGCCTAAGCTTCAAATTTGCTTCAGAATTGGTACAAATTTCGGGCATGATTGTGCGGTAATTTTCATTGAAGAGACCGACTATTCAACAGAAGTACATCAAAGAATCATGAAAAATATTATTTATAAAGCGTTAATCGCCATCCTTTTTTTATCAGGAAGTACAACCGCTTTTGGACAGAGCACTACTGAAAAGGTTCCAATTACGGGAATGGTTCAGGATACAGAGGGAGAGGTTCTCGCAAATGCTTCAGTGGCTATATATGATGAGGCTGAAGAAAATATTTTAACGGGAGTTGTCAGTAATCCAGATGGAAATTTCACTGTAGAAATGGAACCCGGACAGTATGTAATTGAAGTTTCCTTTCTGGCTTACAATAGCTATAAGTCTGAAATTGAAGTTGAACCCGGCCAGCCTCTTGATTTAGGAACAATAGAGTTGGCAGCCGAGCAAAGTGAGCTTGATGAAGTCGTTGTTGAAGGTCAGCGTTCTTATATGGAAATGAATTTTGATAGCCGAAGTTTCAACGTTCAGGATGATGTAACCAGCCTTGGAGGTTCTGCTCTAGATGTCTTGGATAATGTCCCCTCTATTACCACAGACTTTGAGGGAAACGTAAGCTTGAGGGGAAATCAGGGTGTTCAAATTTTGATCAATGGCAGACCTTCTAATTTGGTAAGAAATGGAACGGACGCGCTTAGCAGCATTCCTTCGAGTATGATTGAAGAAGTTAAAATTATTACCAATCCATCAGCTCGCTATTCTGCCGATGGTACCGGGGGAATTATCGATATTATTTTGGTTGATGACGCAGAGTTGGGTTTCAACGGTAGTGTGAGAGGTAATGCAGGATATCCACAGGATTATGGGTTAGGAGCCAACCTTAATTATCAGCGTAGCAAGGTAAACTGGTTCTTAAATACTCAGGTTGAATACGAAAGTGAGCCTGAATCAGGCAGTACGTTTCAAAGCTTTAGTGGAGATACCACATATGCGTATCAAGAATTGATAGATACTGACGAGACCGAAAAAGAGGCGAACATCAACTTTGGTGCAGACATCTATTTACCCGCTGATCAGTTGTTAACTCTATCAACCCGAATAAACCTCGAAGACCAAACTGAGGACAGGAATCTAAACTATACGGATTATGATCCTACAAATGATGAGGTCTATCGAGATGTATTTGACAACTGGGGTGTTGTTCAGCGGACTACTCGGGATGTGTTGGAAGAGCAAAGAGAAAGTGATTTTGATGTACGTGCCCAATATGAGAAAACATTCAAGGAAAACAATGACCATAAGCTGGTAGCCGATTTTGACTATGAGTTTGGTGAAGAAGATGGCAGAACGAACTTTGAACAGTTTGTAGAACAAGGAACAGGGAATGAAGTCAGGCAGCGCACAAATGCGGGTGAAATTTATCGGGAAGCACGCTTGGACATTGATTATGAACAACCGCTTGGAGAATCGGCAAAAATGGAGGCTGGTCTACGGTTCAACTACGACTGGCAGGATAATGATTATACCGTGGAGGAATTTCAAAATGGAAACTGGGTGCGCACTCCCGAAAACATAGGCGCCGCGGATAATTTCATCTACCTAGAGAATGTAAATGCTGCCTACGCAATCTTTAACGGCGAGCTGAAGCCATTTACCTATCAGTTGGGCATAAGAGCTGAAAACACCAATATTGAGTCCGAATTGGATCAATCGGGAACCACAAGTTCACAGTCCTATACCGACTTTTTCCCGAGTGTATTCTTGTCTTACACCATTAACGAGCTGAATTCTTTGCAGGCAAGTTACAGCCGGCGCATATCTCGCCCATGGTCAGGACAGCTGCTGCCATTTACCGAAATCGAAAATGAAAGAAACCGCGAAATTGGTAACCCAGATCTAAAGCCGGAATTTGGGAACTCCTTTGAACTTGGGTACCTAAGATATTGGGAAACAGGCTCGGTTCTTACAAGCCTATACTACAGGTACCGAACGCAGGTTATTGAGGATATAGAAACGACGGAGATTATCGGAGGTCAGTCCGTAAATATTGAACAACCGATTAATCTTGCTTCTGAAGACGCTTGGGGCGTTGAATTTTCTGCAGACCAGGAACTGTTTGACGGACTTCAGCTTTCCGGAAGCCTGAATATATATCAGTCGAATCGTGAAGGGCAGTTTCAGGGCGTTTTATACACCAGTGAAACAGAGACTTTTAGCAGTCGGATTCGAGTCAGATGGCAGTTCTTGGATAGTTGGAATTTTCAGTCCTACATTTCTTTCAGGGGAGCTCAGAACACCACTCAGGGTCGTAGAGCAGGGCGATCATTCGTTGGAACTGGATTATCAAAAGAGTTGCTAGATGGCAAGGCTAATGTATCCATAAACGTTCGCGACCTTTTCAATTCCAGAAACAGTGACAGGGAAATTATTGAGCCCAACTACTATAGAAACAGTCAATATAGCTGGTCAAGCAGGGCTTTTCGTCTGAACTTCCGCTATAACTTTGGTGGGGAATAGATATAGTGACTCGTCACAGTTGAAGTTTCTGTGTTAACTAAATCAAATCACCCTTATTAAGACCTTAAATTTAGGGTTTTAGTAAGGGTGATTTAAGTTTGTTGAGCTAATGTAATTTTAAAGAGCTAATTAAACAGACATTTGATCGAATATTTTTATATATAATTAGCTGAATAGATTTTGGTTTACGGGTGTAATTAATTTTTAGCTGCTTTCATGAAAAGTCAGAAAGTATTTAAACGTCACATCAATGAGCTCCAAAGTATCTTTAGTTTTTTGAAGGGAAATTGGAATGAATTTGAAGTTGAGGAAGGAGTACAAATGGAAATGCAGCTTTCTGTTGAAGAGCTTTTTATGAATATGGTAAGGCATAACTCAGATGCCGAGGGTGATATTAAAATGAATGTGGAAAGAAAAGGGGACAAAATTAATATAAGCCTTATAGACTCTGAAGAAGTGCCTTTTGATCTTACAAAGATAAAAGAAGTAGATTTTGACCAGTATTTTGAGGAAAAGAAATTTGGGGGCTTGGGTATCCACCTTGTTAAAGAGCTAATGGACGAAATTAAATTTAACCATTGTAATGGGATTTCAACCATCACAATGACAAAACAGATCTAGGATATGCTGACTATAGAAGAAGTGAATGAAAATGAATTAAAGTTTATCGGGGAATTTGATGCGAGCCAGGAAGGGGTTGCTTCTGAAAAACTGGAAAAGCATAACCAAACATTGACTATTGATATGGAATCACTAAATTATATTTCAAGCATGGGGCTTGGGGTACTGGTGAAAACATATCATAGACTGAATGAAAATGGGCAGTCTCTTAGATTGAAAAATCTAAACAAACACCTAAAGGATGTTTTTAAATACACCAGGTTAGATCAAATTTTTGAGTTTGTTGACTGATATTTTATAAAGGAAAGCTTTTTAGAACGGGGTAGGCTTTTCTCTTTTTTATGGTTTTTGGGTAGAAATAAATACTAAATATGACTGAAGCGGAGGACAATAGGCTCATAGAAATGAGCTTGAGGGGTGACAACAGCGCATTTGATGTGTTGGTGAAGCGGTATGAGCTGAAAATGTACCGGACCGCTTTGGGGATAGTCAAAAACAAAGATGCTGCAAAAGATGTAACTCAGGCAGGATTCATTAAGTGCTGGAGAAAACTTGATACCTACAACCAAGCCTATAAGTTCTATAGTTGGTTATATAGAATAATGGTGAATGAAGCATTGAATTATGTTCGGGACAAAAAGAGCCACACTAAATTAAGATTGCATCACTCAGATGGGAATAACCCATATTTGATGATGCTTAAAAAAGAAGAAAGCACATCATTGGCAAAAGCCATTGGAGACCTTTCCGTAGACTATAGGGTAATAATTCAGTTAAGGCATTTCGAAGAGCTGAGTTACCAGGAAATTGCAACCGTTTTAAACATAGAAGAAAAAACGGTGAAATCCCGTCTTTATACAGCGAGGATGCAGCTCAGAGATACTCTTATAGGATATTGAAAGCAGCAAATCGATTAGAAGGTTATTACTTCAAAGTCAGTAAAAAGAATTAATTAATATTTCTCACCAACTTTTTTATTACTCCTGTGTAATTATAGTAGCACGGAGAATTTTTAACAAATATATGTAATGAAACAGGAACTCATAAATCTAATACAGGCAGAAGTTGACGGGGAAAATACTCCTGCTCAAAGCCAGAAAGCGAAAGAGCTTATTAAAAATAATGAAGAGGCAAAAGCTCTATATGACGACCTGATTCATATCACCAATCAGATAAAGGCCTTGGGTTTGGCCGTTGAAACTCCTCCGAGAATTTTAGAAGAAGTAAACAAAGAATTAATAGTTGAATCACAATTAAACGAGGTACAAACCATGAGTAACAAAATCCATAAACCAACTGAGGGATCTGGCAGTTTCTTTTCAGGTCAAAATATTGCAGCCGCTTTAGTAGGTGCGGCGGTGACTCTTCTGGTCGTATTTATTACGCCGGACTTCCCACAACCAAATATGAGTGATGTAAGCGGAACTATCGGGGGACCCGGCGATGGTATTGAAAGAGCTGAAAGATATCGTGGCACTCAAATAACACATGCCGATATTTCTCTGGAAGACGAAGGGTTTCAGCAAGTGCTTCAAAGCGACGTTTTTATAGATCTTGTTGAATCTGGAGAGTTGAAGACTCTTTCCCAAAACGAATCTTTTGTTAGCCTGATGGCAAGCCCAGATTTCAATCAACTTTTTGCTAGTCCAGATTTCAACCAATTGATCGGTAGTCCGGATTTTGCACAGCTGATGTCTGATCCTTCTTTCAGCCGATTGATGGCGAGTCCAAATTTTAATCAGTTAGTATCCAGCCCGGAATTTAATGCTTTAACAGCTAGCCCAGACTTTAGCCGTCTTGCAGCTTCACCGGAATTTAGTGAGCTGATGTCTTCACCAGAGTTCAAATTGCTTACAGCAAGTCCTGATTTCAACAGGCTTTCAGCTAACCCATCATTCAATTCATTGATGGCCAGTCCTGACTTTAGCCAGCTATTAGCATCACCGGATTTTAGTCGCCTTGTTGCAAGTCCAAACTTCAGCCGCTTAATGGCAAATCCTGATTTTAACCGATTAACAGCGAGCCCTGACTTCAGTCGCCTATCCGCAAGCCCTGAGTTCAGCCGCTTGATGGACAGCCCTGAGTTTAGCAATCTAATGGCAAATCCAACATTTAGCCGCTTAATGGCAAATCCGGATTTCAACAGACTGCTTTCAAGTCCTAGTTTCAGTCAGTTGATGGCAAGCCCTAGTTTCAGCCGGTTAACAGCGAGTCCAGACTTCAGCCGTCTTTCTGCAAGTCCTGAGTTTAGCCGATTGATGGCTAGCCCAAACTTTAGCCGCTTGATTGCAAGCCCGAGCTTCAGCCGTTTAATGTCGAGCCCAAGCTTTAGCCGATTGATGGCCAGTCCAGACTTCAGCCGATTGTTAGCAAGCCCAAGCTTTGGGAGACTAATGGCTAGTCCAGACTTTAGCCGATTAGCAGCAAGTCCTGAGTTCAATCAGCTGGTAGCAAGCCCGAATTTCAGCATGTTGATGGCCAGTCCTAATTTTAACCAACTAATGGCCAACCCAAGCTTTAGTAGACTGATGGCAAGCCCGAACTTCAACCAGCTAATGTCCAGTCCAAACTTCAGTCGTTTGATGGCCAATCCTAACTTTCATAGAATGATTTCAAGCCCAGACTTCAACCAGTTTTAGTAAGTAGGGGTTTGAGGGGTACGATTAAGTAGCTTGTTTTACATACGGCAAGTAACAAGAGAAAGAATGTTCCTTTTTAAAGAGGGGCATTCTTTTGTTTTTTTTAGTTTAGTTGCGTAAATAGGTTTTAAATAAAGAATTCAATTATTCGGGGCAAAAGGGTGCAAAATAATTGATCACTTAACGGAGTGTATTTTGGGGTTATTTAAAAGGTTTTTGATTAGTGGGTGTATTCTTTTAGGGTTTCAAATTTCAGTAATTGCTCAGTTTAAAACCGTAAAAACAGAAGACCTTAATCTCGTCTATTACAACTTTGGTCACGAGTATCTGCTAAACCATACTATTCGCAGCTACACGAATGCGTTGAATTTTCACAAAGAAAAATTTCAGTACGAAATCACAGAACCCGTTACGGTTATCATGTCGGATTTTGGGGATTTTGCACAAGGGGGAGCTTCGGCTGTTCCCAATAATGTGATTTTGATGGGTATCGCACCGTTTCATTATGCGTACGAAACCAACCCTGCAAACGAGCGCATCGGTGTTTTGATGAAGCATGAGTTGGTACATATCATTGCCCAGGAAAAATCATCAAGTTCTGACCGGTTTTACAGAAAAGTATTCAGTGGCAAAGTATTTCCGGATAAACAAGATCCCGTTTCTATGCTTTATGGCTATCTCACTGCGCCAAGAATATTTTCACCTCGATGGTATCATGAAGGTATAGCGGAATATATGACCACATGGATGTCTGGCGGAATTGGCCGCGTTTTTGGGGCTTACGACGAAATGATGTTCCGAACCATGGTTAGAGATTCGGCTTATATGTATGATGCCGTTGGGTTGGAATCAGAAGGGACAACCACAGATTTTCAGGTAGGGTCAAACTCCTACATGTATGGAACCCGCTTCATGGCTTACCTATCAAATACCTATGGCCCGGAATCTTTATTGGAATGGGTATCACGAGATGATGAAAGTAAAAGGTTTTATGCTGCACAGTTTAAGCAGGTCTATGGAAAGTCTTTGGATGATGGCTGGTCTGAGTGGACAGACTGGGAAAAACAGTGGCAAAAAGATAACCTCGAAAGAATCCGTAAAAACCCGATAACTGAAAGAGAGGTGTTGTCTGAAAGTCCGCTGGGGGGAGTATCAACGGCAATTTACGACGAGAAGCGAGACAAGATTATACTTGCTGTAGATCTGCCTGGGAATATAGCTCATATCGCTTTGCTTGATCCCGATACCGGTGAGATGGAGCGGGTGACAGACATCAAAGGATCAGCGCTGTATTTTGTAAGCTCACTGGCTTTTGACAGTGAAACCGGTACTATATTCTATACAAACGACAATAACGGATGGCGTGATTTATACTCAGTAAATATCGATACGAAGAAGCCTAAGTTATTAATCAAAGATCTAAGGGCGGGGGACTTGGTCTTTAATCCTAATGATGAATCTTTATGGGGCATCAGGCACCTAAACGGGATTGTGTCTCTGGTTAGAATGCCCTACCCATACACGGACTGGAACAGGGTTTATTCAATGCCTTATGGGGAGGATATTTTTGATATTGATATTTCACCGGATGGAAAAACACTAAGTGCAGCTGTAGGAGATGTGCAAGGTCTGCAAAAATTGGTGATGCTAAGTACTGAAACTCTCTTAGAAGAGAAGTACGAGCCAACAGAGGTTTTCGATTTTGACGTGAGCTCCCCGGCAAGCTTCAATTTTTCTAAAGACGGGAAGTTCCTGTTTGGCTCAACCTACTATAGCGGAGTTTCAAATATTACCCGATATGATATCGAAAAAGATGAAATGAAGTGGTTGACCAATGTAGAGACCGGGTACTTTAAGCCTCTTCCCATAAGCGAAGATACCTTGATGGCATTTGAATACACCGGAACAGGATTCCTTCCGGTATTGATCAAGAATGAACCGGTTGAAAACGTAAGTGCTATTCAGTTTTTAGGGCAGGAAATTGTTGAGAATCACCCCATGGTAATAGACTGGATGTTGCCACCTCCTTCACCAGAAACGATGGATGTTGAGAAACTGAAAACGGGTCAGTCTGCTTACACTCCAATGGGTAATCTTGCGCTCACTTCAGCATATCCGATTATTCAGGGATATAAAGATTACGTAGCCGGCGGAGTCCGGTTTAATTTTAATGATCCTCTTCGCTTTCATAATCTGGGAGTGTCCTTTTCATACTCGCCCTATTCAAGCCTGGCGGGTGACGAAGAATTTCATGCCTCATTTCTATACGAAACTTCACAATGGAGGTATTTTGGAAACTATAATGGGGCAGATTTTTATGATTTATTTGGCCCAACCAAACAATCGAGGAAGGGATACTCACTAGGCTTGGGAAGATCTTTTCAGCTCATTGATAATATAGACCGGTCTTTGAGTTTAAACCTGACCGGCGCTTATTATGGGGGCATGGAGCGCCTTCCAAGCTTCCAGAATATCATTACTTCATTTGAAGAATTTGTGTCGGTTTCGGGAAGATTATCCTATCAAGCACTGCTCAACTCTTTGGGTGCGGTTGATTATGAAAAAGGCTGGAAATGGGAGCTGCTAAGTTCAAATAATTATGTAGAAGGCACACTTTTTCCGAGAGTAAGCCAAAATCTGGATTATGGAATTGCTCTTCCCATTCGTCACTCATCTATTTGGTTAAGGTCATCTGCGGGTGTCTCATTTTCTCCCCGAAGAGAACCCCTTGGGAATTTCTATTTTGGTGGATTTGGCAATAACTGGATTGACTATCAGCCAAGCAAAAGATATCGGGAGTACCTTTCGTTTCCGGGAGCAGAACTTAATGAGGTCGGCGGGACAAATTTTGGTAAAATGATGGTAGAGTGGTCCTTGCCTCCTATACGATTCAAAAGAGCCGGCTTTATGAACTTATATGCAAATTGGGCTCAGCTCAACCTCTTTACCTCCGGCTTGTTGACAAACATCGATGACGATCAGTTTAAGCAGCGATATTACAATGCCGGGGCACAGTTGGATTTCAGGCTTTCGGTAATCTCGATATTAGAATCTAACTTGTCATTTGGATACGCCTCTGCATGGAATGATATTACCGGACAAAGAAGTGATGAATTGATGGTTTCACTAAGACTCATGCGGTAGGAAGTAAGATGGGTGGCAGAAGTAATGCGAAGGTTAGTTTATAGGTAGTACATTCTCATGATAACAACGGTTCTAGAATTTGGCATTGCCTTTTTACCCATTGTAGTATTTCTATTTGGAATGTGGATGTTTGACAGCTTCCAGCTTGTTAAGAAAAGAGAAGTAGTCTACACCATTTTGATTGGCTTTGCTGTGGCCGGGGCAGCTATTCTTGTGAATACACAAATTATGGAGTTTTCCGGCATCACACGAAGCTCTTTCTCTCGATTTATAGCTCCGGTGAGTGAAGAGATCCTGAAAATCCTGTTTGTGGTTTATTTGATCAGAGCCAATAAAGTCGGCTTCATGATTGACTCAGCTATCATGGGTTTTGCTGTTGGGGCAGGCTTCGCTATTGTCGAAAACCTATACTACCTGAGCGTGCTTACGGATGCCGGACTCATAACATGGTTCGTGAGAGGTTTTGGAACGGCCATTATGCACGGAGGCACAACGGCTATCGCGGCGATAATCAGCAAAGATTTCTCGGACAGAAAAGAGTGGCCGGCTTTTGCAGCATTTATTCCCGGACTGGGTGCTGCGATTCTAATACACGCTCTGTTCAATATGTTCATACTCCCGCCCACAACCTCAACACTTTTGATTGTATTCTTACTGCCGCCCGTGTTTTATGGAATTTTTAAACGAAGCGAGGAGAATACTCGAAATTGGTTGGGTACCGGCCTGGACAGTGATATGGAGCTGCTGCAAATCCTGAAAGCAGGGGATATATCAAAGACTAAAATGGGAGCTTACATTAAATCCATTCAGGATAAATTCCCTCCACTTGTGGTGGGTGATATCATTTGCTACCTGAGGATCTATCTCGAGCTGTCGGTCAAAGCAAAGGGGATCTTAATCATGAAAGAAACAGGACTTGAGCTTCCACCTGACCCGGCTATTGAAGCACAGTTTAAAGAGCTGGAGTATCTTGATGGTCAGATCGGAAAAACCGGAAAGCTGGCTATTCAACCTCTTTTAAAAATTAATAATACTGATTTATGGCAGCTTTCTATGATGAGGTAGTTAGAAACAAAAAAGCCATGCAAATCATCTGTTATAAAGGCTTTTGGTTTTAGCCTGTCAGCACCTATTTTAAACCAATGATTGAGTTAACCCGAAAAATAGTGTTCAAACAAACGGCCAGGCTACTGATAGTAGCCAGCGTGTTGTGCGTATTTTTTGGAAATGGCGTCCATGTACATGCTATATTTGATCATATGTTTGAACACGGTGATGTCCATGCCTTTGTGCACACCCATTCGGAAGATCAGACACAAAATCATAGTCACGCGGAAGAGTTTGATGATAAGGATGCCCACCAGCATCCAACGGCTAGCGTTGACCTAACGGGAACACTAACTCAAAAGACTACAAGTAAGGCTGACACTAATCCGGACCCTTTTTCTGCCCCTGATGTTTTAAGCAGCCAAAGAACTTTACAATCTCCGGTCCTGCTTTATTTAGATCTGCCTCCGCCGGATCATCTTAACCAATCCACCCCATTTTCTTCTTACTCTCTTCGCGGCCCACCCCTGGGATAAATCTATCCCTTTGCCAGATAGCATCTCTAATCCGCTATCTCAATAGCATTCAATAACCATTAATACATCCTATTTATGAATTCATCCAAGTGGTGGATCTTGTTCTTGGTATTCCTGTGGATACCGTTTCAGGTTCACGCCCAAACTCAGACTCTTTCCTTAGAGGACGTTGTTGAGCGATTTAAACAATACAGCCTCCAGCAAGAGCTGGCAGAGCTTGATAAGCTTCGAAAACAGGGAGCGGCTCAACAGTATAAATCGTACATGAATCCCGAGGTGAGCATCTTCAGCGAGCAGCTCAATGCCGGCACGCTCGATTATGATGAAACGACCTATCAGATTTCGCAGCCGATTGAACTGCTGGGGCAACCCTTCCTTCGAAATAAAAGCGCGACCAAAAGTAGTGAGGCTGCAGAATTAAGCTATGAGTATGATCGCTCAGTGCTCATTCAGCAGGTAAAATCGCTGTATGCTGGATACTGGTATTTACAGCATAAACTGGAAGTGTACGAACAGGCACTTGCGGTTATTAATCATGTGTTGGCATCATCTAAAGCACGCCAAACGGAAGGCACGGAATCGGGACTTCAGGTGCAGCGTTTTACCGTTGAAAAGAACCGGTACCTGCGAGAGCGAAATAATGTAGAACTGGAAATGATGCAGGCTGGCAACCAATTGGCGGCCATGATCACTTCATCCGAAGAAACCGGTTTTAAATTTCAGGTAGAAGCTGATTTACCGGTTGAGCCGATCATGGAAGATTCAGAAACGCTTCAAGACTATGCCTTGACCCACCGCGCTGATCTTGAAGCCATGGAGCTGGAAGCAGAAGCTGCTGGATTAAATTACAAAGTCGAAAAACGAGAACGCCTGCCGGACTTAAAGGTGAATTTCGGATATAAAAATCAGTCGGACGGCTCGGAAGGTTTTGTAATTGGCGGGGGCATACAGCTGCCCATTTTCAACCGAAACAGTGGAAGCATCACCATGGCAGAAGCCAAACATCGAAGCGTGGAAACATCGATGCAGCTCCAAAGGCGAACCATTCGTAATCAGGTGGATGTAGCTTACCATCGTGTTCAAAATTTGTATGCGCAGTGGCAAGAGATGCAACAAAATCCACTTTCTGCGGAAATGTTGGAAACATCACGGTCAGCTTATCAGGAAGGACGTTATTCGCTGATCGAACTGCTGGATGCCACCAAGGCTTACGTCGATGGTCGTAGTCTTCAGCATCGCATCACAGCTGATTACCAGCAAGCCCTATTTACACTCGATACCATCACTTCAGGAAAAATATTATCAACTCAAAAAACTTCAGAACCATGAAAAATCTATTCACAGCACTATTTGTAAGTCTTGCATTTATCATCGCCGGATGCGGCTCAGAAAAAGAAACGCATAGCCATGGAGAAGACGGCGATCACACCCATGAAACTCCGGCTCAATCATCCACCTCCGGTGATAGTGATGCCGTTCGAATAGGAGGCGGTGACCAAGCAACAGAAGAGGACTCAACTCATGCCCACGATGAAGAAGGAGACCATAGCCATGGGGAAGATGGGGATCATACTCATGAAGAGGATACCCATTCTCACGGGGATGAAGAGCACAGTCACTAATTCCATGAACAAACCACTTATCACGAATAAATTTTAAAGCAATGAAACAGCTTATACTAACCATAATTTTAGGTACCTCTCTGGCGATGATGGGGTGCGGCGGAAGCGGTGATGAAAGCCACAGTCATGGTGAAGATGGTGACCATACCCACGAGCAAACTGCCCAGCAAGAACCGGAAGATGATAGCCATTCCCATGATGGAGAAGATGCCCATAGTCATGCGGAAGATGCCCAGTTGGAAGGAGCCGGGGTAATTACCCAATGGACCAATAAAACCGAACTGTTCATGGAATATCCTGAACTTATTGTAGGTCAGGAAGCCACCTTCGCCGTTCACCTGACCCGGCTTTCAGATTTCCAGCCTATTTCTGAATCAGAAGTACAGTTTGTGTTTAGTTCTGAGCGGGGTAACGAAGGTTCCCTAACCGAAACGGAAGTGCAAATTCCGGGCATCTACGGACCGGATGTTATTTTTGAGCGAGCAGGACGATATGACTTAACTATTATCATCCAGGGAATGGTAGATGATACCCTACAGGTAAATGGTATTCCTGTTTATGCATCCGCAGGAGACGTTCCGGCTACTCACGAGGAAGAAGACCCAAATCTGATTTCCTTTTTGAAAGAGCAGCAGTGGAAGATCCCTTTTGCTACGCAGAAAGTAAGTCGACATACACTTTCTGAAACGGTGGACGCACACGGGGAGCTCAAACCGGTTCAAAGCAGAGAAGTGGTTGTCTCGGCGCCCTTTTCTGGGATCATCCTGAGTAGTGCCAATGAAAACCTTCCAGTTGAAGGTCAGAACGTGCGAAAAGGTACATCATTGGTGCAGCTGAACCCTTCTATCCAATCTGCAGATGGAGAAAACTATGCTCAGCAGTTTATCAATGCACAATCACAATTGTCTTTGGCCAAAAAGAACCTGGAACGGTCAAAGCGATTATATGAGAAAGAAGCGATCCCAGAAGTGGAACTGGAAAGAGCACGAATCGAATACCGTCAGGCGCTCACGCAATTTCAGACAATCAACGAGATCGCTCAAATTGATACTGCAACGGTAGATACTTATGGCGACTCAGAATCCTCTTATCGCTTTGAAATGAAAGCACCGATATCCGGAACCGTAGTGGAATCCTATGTGCAACCCGGAAAGCAGGTGAAAGCCGGAGAGCCTCTCTTAAAAATCGTCGATATGAGCAAAATGTGGTTGAGTGTTCACGTTCCCGCAGCTAAGCGAATAGCCATTCAAAATCCCGGCGCGGCTGTTTTTTACGTGCAGGGTAATGAGAGAATGTACGGAATGAACGAGGTGAACGGACGCTTGCTGAGTGCCGGAAAACAGGTAGATCCTGAAACACGAACACTTTCGCTGATCTATGAAATTGATAATCCAGAAGGTTTGCACAGCGGACTCTTTGTGACCGCAGAGATCGACACCGATCAAAAAGAAAACGTGATCGCGATTCCAGAATCAGCCCTTATTGAAG
The DNA here is from genome assembly GCA_002694685.1 of Balneola sp. NCBI lineage: Bacteria > Pseudomonadati > Balneolota > Balneolia > Balneolales > Balneolaceae > Balneola > Balneola sp. The sequence continues at coordinate 15,822 of NZMW01000010.1, read as the reverse complement.
AGGAAGGTAATTTTGTGGTGTATGTACATGTGGCCGGAGAATCCTTCGAAAAAAGAGCGATAACCACGGGCATTAGAAACCGCGGCTGGGTGGAAGTGACTTCCGGCCTGGAAGAAGGCGAGCATGTGGTTACAACCAATGCGTACCAGGTAAAATTAGCTTCTTTGTCATCTGAAGCACCTTCGCACGGACACTCTCATTAATCATCAGGAAAGGAAATAAATTATGTTAGATGCAATAATCAGAGGATCGTTAAGGTACCGGCTGGTCGTGTTGGTGAGTTCGGTGGTCATACTGGCAGCCGGAATTTATATAGTGGACCGTATGCCTGTGGATGTGTTCCCCGATCTCACGGCTCCCACCGTAACGGTAATGACCGAGGCGCATGGGATGGCACCTGAAGAGGTAGAACGGCTGGTAACCATTCCGGTCGAGACCTCCGTAAATGGAGCGACGGGAGTGCGACGGGTTCGCTCATCCACTTCAAAAGGCATATCCATTGTATGGGTTGAATTCGACTGGGGCACCGATATTTTCAGGGCTCGGCAAATTGTGAATGAAAAATTACAGCTGGTAGCGACCGGCCTGCCCGAAGAAGTCCCGCCGCCCATTATGGCGCCGATCTCATCCATCATGGGAGAGATCATGCTGGTGAGTGTGAACAGCGATGAGCACTCTGAGCTGGAAGTGCGAACAGCCGCCGACTGGGAAATCAGAAGAAGGCTTTTGGCTATCCCTGGAGTCGCCCAAGTTATTCCCATTGGAGGTGGCCAGAAACAATATCAGGTACGGGTTAGTCCTGATAAGCTGAAGCAGTACAATATCACCCTGAATCAGGTTTTACAGGCTACTGAGCAGTCTAATGAAAACTTCTCCGGCGGTTTCTTCAGAGAATACAGTCAGGAGTACACCATTCGTGGAATAGGGCGGGCGTACTCGGTAGAAGATCTGGAGCAGTCCGTGATCACCCAGCGAAATAATATTCCAATCACGATAGGAGATGTGGCTAATGTCGAGATCGCAGCTGCTCAAAAGATCGGGGATGCCTCGGTGAATGCCGAACCGGCCGTGATTATTTCTATTCAAAAACAGCCGGGTGCTAATACATTGGAACTAACATCCCGCGTAGATGAAACGCTGGCGCAGATTGAGTCCAGCCTCCCAGACGGATTTGAGATCAACACACACCTGTTTAGACAGGCCGAGTTTATTGAACTGGCTATCGACAACGTCATCGAAGCCCTGCGGGATGGAGCCTTTTTGGTGATCGTGATCTTGTTCCTGTTTCTGGGGAATTTCCGAACGACCCTGATCTCGCTAACCGCCATTCCGTTAGCGCTGATCTTCTCGATCTTCGTACTGGAATTCTTTGATATCACCATCAACACGATGACCTTGGGGGGGATGGCTATTGCCATTGGGGTGATCGTGGATGATGCCATAATTGACGTGGAGAATGTATTCAGGCGGCTCAGGGAAAACTCAAAACTTCCGGAAACCAAGCAGAAATCGGACATTGATGTAGTATTTGAAGGCTCAAAGGAAATCCGGTCTTCCATCATCAATGCCACACTGATCATTATGATTGTTTTCATTCCGCTATTTTTCCTAAGCGGAATCGAAGGTCGTATGCTGCAGCCTCTGGGGCTTGCCTACATCATTTCGATCGGAGCATCATTAGTGATTGCCATGACGGTTACACCGGCCATGTGCTACTATTTGCTTCCCAGTCAGGCCTCCAAAGGAAAACTGGAAGAAAGCTGGTTTACCAAGAAGTTAAAATCAGGCTATGAACATGTCTTGAACGTAGTCCTACGCATCAAGAAGACCGTTTTGGTTGGAACATTAGTGCTGTTTCTTGGAACATTGGTGGTGTTGCCATTTCTGGGAAGATCTTTCTTGCCTGAATTCAATGAAGGGACGTTGGTGATCAGCGCGGTTACGATTCCGGGAACTTCGCTGACCGAATCCAATGCTATCGGTAAACGAATTGAGGAGATACTGCTGGATCATCCGGCAATTGAATCGACCTCTCGACGTACCGGTCGGGCCGAGCTGGATGAGCATGCTCAGGGCGTGAATGCTTCGGAGATAGATGCGGAACTGGATATCCCGGAAGGAACGACCAAAGAACAAGTGCTGGCTGAGATTCGGGAAGACCTGAGTGTGGTTTCAGGAACCAACATCACTATTGGTCAGCCCATCGGGCACCGAATTGATCATATGCTTTCCGGGACCCGAGCGAACATCGCCGTGAAGATCTTTGGTACGGATCTGTTCAGGCTTCGGGCTATGGCTGAAGAAGTGCGCGGACAAATGGAAACGGTAGAAGGTGTGGTTGATCTGTCGGTAGAGCAGCAACAAAATGTTCCGCAGATCCAAATCCGACCGGACCGAAGAGCGCTGGCTCGCTACGGAATTACCATTCAACAACTTGCTGAGATGGTGGATGTGGCTTTTGCCGGTGAAGTGGTCTCGCAGATACTGGAAGGCGACAAGATGTTCGACCTGCTGGTTCGCTTCGATGAAGATCACCGGGGCAGTATTGAGTCGGTCCAAAAAGCCACTTTTAACCTGGAAGACGGAACCATTGTACCACTGGCAGAATTGGCTTCGGTGACATCCCGAAGTGGCCCTAACACCATCAGCCGGGAAAATGTGCAGCGTAAGATCGTGGTCTCCGCGAATGTCGCGGGTAGAGATCTGCGTGGCACCGTGGATGAGATCCGTGCCAATGTAGCTCAGAACGTCAGCTTCCCACAAAGCTATTTTGTGGAATATGGTGGTCAGTTTGAAAGTGAAGCTCAGGCTACCCGAACGATTTCGTTGCTTAGTATTATTGCTATCGCGGCGATTTATCTGTTATTGTACCTGGAATTCGGTTCTCTCAAAACGGCTCTGTTAGTAATGGTAAACCTCCCTTTTGCTTTAATTGGTGGGATCTACACCGTGCTGTTTACCAGCGGAATCATTTCCATTGCCTCACTGGTCGGTTTTATCACTCTGTTTGGTATTGCCACCCGAAATGGAATCCTGATGGTCTCTCATTACCAACAGCTCAGAAAAGAAGGGAAGGAATTCCTGCAAGCCATCCGGCAGGGAGCTATGGAACGACTTAATCCCATCCTGATGACTGCACTTACTGCAGGGCTGGCACTTATCCCACTGGCTTTAGCCGCCGGTGAGCCGGGGAATGAGATACAGTCTCCAATGGCTCAGGTGATTTTAGGTGGACTCTTGAGTTCTACCCTATTGAACATGGTCGTTATCCCAGCCTTGTTGGCACAGTTTGAGACAGAGTAACCTAAACACATATTAAAATAGAGACAAAGAACAGCGGTTTTATCACAAGTAAGACCGCTGTTTTTTATTTTGTCAAAACTGGTGTGCTGAATGATGACTAAACGCTCTAGAAGCAATAGAACACATTTAAGTGAAAATGTTTGTCGTATGTTGCCCACTCTTAAAAACACAAAAGCCATAAGACATTATATGTAAATATCTTACGGCTTGGCGTTGGTACGTCTATGTACGCCCGGAAGAAATGAATATTCTTCCTTCAAATACGCTTAAAGGCACCTGAATACCATGAAAAGTAGATTTCACTTTTTCTTTAAATGAGTAAACCGAAGGTAAATGAAAGATTTGTTTGCCAGATACATACTTAAGATAGAATACAATCTTTACATATAATTATTTACTCTCTTGTAATACGCGAAGCTGAGATTATAGCAGTTGCAATTATGGTCTGGGTTAGAATGATATTGTCTGTAATAATCATGAATTAATTGTTTTTGCTCTATTAACGTGAAATGTTTAAAATAAATCACGTTTTATTATCGGGGGGCATTTTTAAAACCAATTTATTGATGATTTTTAGAACTTTTATAGGGGTTGTATTCTTTTTCGGGGGGCTTTCGGTTTATTCCTGTACAAATTTGCAAAAACAGACTGACTCCTCTCCAAATGAAATTCTTCTTCAATACCAAGAAATTGGAGGCATGGATATGTATTCAATAGGAGATAATGTTGGCTTTGAATTTATTTTTACCAAATCCGGAGAAGTGCAATACAAGCAACTTATTGCTAAAAGTGTAAGACCCTTGAAAACCGAAGCAGATAGTGTTAGGAATTATAGCTTAAGCCGGGAGCAGAAAAAAATACTAGATGACCTTATACAAAGTGATGATTTAGGACAAGAATTGGCAGAGATTAAACAAAGAATGGTCTCTAAAACAGAATTTATTGGTCCTTCAACTTCTATTACTCTAAGAAATTTAGACTTCAAAACTACTGAGCAAATGAATTTCTCATTAGACACTCTGGTAGAAGAAAAAGATCAAAAGGTGACTCAGTTGATTGTCTGGATTCGGTCATTGAGAAACTAACTAATTTCATGCAGGGTACAAATATGAAAAGGACTATAGATCCCATGAAACAATTAAAGCTCAAAGCTTCATTATTTATATCGGTCTTAATATGTTTTCTATTTGTAGGTACGATTAATCTATACGGCCAGGTAGTCTTACAGAAATCTGAGTTAAATAAAATTGCATCTCAGCAACGCATTGAGTCTCAGCAAAAAAAATTAGCAGCTATCGAAATAGCTAATGCAAAAGGATACTTAATCAGAAGTACGCTACAAAATGGCAGAGTAGTTGAGTTACAACGAATCGAAAATGGAATACCCATCTACCTAACCACCTATAATTTAGAGGGTGCAGACTTAATAAAATCATCAGAACTGTGGGAAAGTGGTACCGCAGGTTTTAATCTATCTGGACAAGGAGAAACACTTGGTATCTGGGATGGAGGAGCTGTTAGAACTACTCATCAAGAATTTGGCGACAGAATAATTCAAGGTGATGGTGCCACTACTATTAGTGAACATGCAACTCATGTAGCTGGAACCATGATTGCAGAAGGAGTTGATGCTAATGCAAAGGGAATGTCTTACAAAGCAAACCTTAATGCTTACGATTGGAACGATGATAATTCAGAAATGGCAGAGGCTGCAGCAGAAGGGCTTACAGTTTCTCAACACTCTTATGGGAATATAGTAGGTTGGTCTTGGGGAAATTACAGTGGTTACGAGGGTTGGCACTGGTTTGGCGATGAAAGCATGAATGAAAAAAGGGATTTCTTTTTTGGTCATTACGATCATTGGGCAAATCAATGGGATGGCATTGCTTTTAATGCCCCTCATTATTTGATGGTTAAATCTGCTGGGAATGATCGTGGAGAAGGCCCGGAAAACCAACCCGTAACACATTATGTAAGAAAAGATGGTGATTGGGTCGCTTCGGATAAAATTCGAGAATTAGATGGTGGGCAAAATGGCTTTAAAAGTTTAGGACGAGTTAGCACAGCAAAAAATATACTCACGGTAGGTGCGGTTGATGCCGCTGCAAATATGGCAACATTTAGCGGCTGGGGGCCTACCCATGACGGGAGGATTAAACCTGACGTAGTTGCAAAGGGCGTAGACGTTTATTCTGCAGTCTCGTCATCAGATGATAGCTATGCCTCTTTTAATGGCACTTCTATGGCTGGCCCAATGGTTAGTGGCTCTATTGGTCTACTAAATGAGCACTACAAGAACGTCTCCGGATCTGATCAGACTCTTTGGTCTTCAACTATGAAAGCTTTAGTTATTCATGCTGCAGATGACACTATAAATGGTGCACCAGGACCGGATTACCGATATGGCTGGGGATTGATGAATACTAAAAAATCCGCTGAAATTATCTCGCGAGACACTGCACAAAATGGTTTTGCATCCGTGAATGAACTGATTCTTAATGAAGGACAGGAGCTTGCTTATCAGGTCAAAGCCTCTGGAGAAGAACCACTTAAAGCGACCATAGCATGGACAGATGTTCCGGGGCCATATAACTATGATAACCCCGACACTACCAAAATGGTACTTGTTAATGACTTAGATATGAGGATCTCTTATAAAAAGGAACAGGAATTTGCCCCTTACATCCTTGATCCTTCAACTCCATCAGCTAATGCAGGTACCGGCGATAATTATAGGGATAATGTAGAGGTCATTTACATTAATGAAACAGATAAAGATAGTCTGTACACCCTACATATTTCTCATAAGGGTATGTTAGAAAATGATATACAAGCCTTTTCATTGATAGTTACCGGTGGTAGTATTGAGCAACAAGAAGCCCGGAGCAAACCCTCTAACTTAACAGCACAATTAAATCAATATTCAGGGCAAGTCGAACTCAACTGGGACCATACCTTCTTAGATGCCGCTGAAGAACAGCGATTTAACCACTATCAAGTATTTAGAAGCGATGAGCTTTTAGAAACTACAACCAAAAAATACTTTACCGAAGCTTTACCTGATACTGGAGTCTACAACTATACGGTTGTTGCATCTTATAATGATGGTGAGTCTCACCCTGCCGGACCTGTTCAGGTTTATTGGGATGATTCGATCCTAGTTGATGTATGGCCCGGAGACGCAAATAATGATGCATACGTAGATGCTTCTGACGTTTTACCAATCGGGCTTTACTACGGTCAGGAAAATGGCGAGAATAATAACCCCGGCAGTGCTTGGGAAATTCACCAAAGAGTACCATGGGACTTGGATGGAGAGACTCCCAAAAGAATTTTTGCTGATACTAATGGCGACGGGAAAATAAATGCCGCAGATGTTTTAGTTATTGGGTTGAATTATTCTCAAACACACCAACAAAATAATGAGCAGTTTACGGGTAACGATCCTACCCTTAATGAAGTGCTAAAATACTTCAAGGTCGAGATCTCTGATGATCAACCAAAAGAAGGGGAATTACAATTGGATCTACAATGGAATTCAGATGAGCCATTACAAGGGCTTGCTTTTGATGTAATCATAGAAAACAAAGAGAAATTGCAAAGTTATGAGTTGGATGTGTCTAACAGTTTTTTAGGAGATGATTTGATTGTGTTTGATTATGATCATGAGGATGAAAGCATGTTGGATATTGCATTCACAAATAAGAAGCAGCCTGTGCATGTTGAGAATACACGTTTAGGCACATTAATTCTCAATCATACTTGGAAACATGATGAAACTGTGAACTTAACGTTTGACCAAATTATTACTTCAGATGACAGATTGATGGAATCCGTTGAAATTAATTATGTGGTTGGCAGCGGTAGCATAACCACTTCGGCAGAAAATGAGCTCCCGCTAAAGAACCATTTGGCAGATAATTATCCGAATCCTTTTAATCCGTCAACTACCATTGAGTACTCCCTTGAAAAGCCCGGCCATGTATCCCTTACTATTTACACTATAGCGGGCCAAAAAGTAAAAACACTTGTTAATGAACAAAAATCAGCGGGTGTACACAGCATTCGTTTTGACGCCAACTCTCTTTCCAGTGGTGTCTATCTCTACAAAATTGAAACCACCAATTTCTCCAAAGTCAAAAAGCTGACTTTAATAAAGTAAAACACAGATCATTATGTTCGTAAATAAGCTTTTAGGTCTACAATTTGTTCTACTCTTAGCAATTAATATTCCTCTATTTGGTCAGGAAATGGTATTCCCAGATCAGGATATATCGGAGTGTGAGTTTTTGAAGGAACTTTCAGAAAAGAAACCTGACATTATTTTACCTAAAAAATGCATAACCGAGAAAAAAAGCTCTGCAAATAACGCAAATTTTCTAACTAAAAATATTCAACATCCCTTCAGTGCATCTGGTGATGAACATTGGATTAGCGAAAGTTATGCTCCAGGTGTGGATGGTAATGTTAGGGCATTGGAGGCTTACGGTGATGACATTTATGTAGGAGGTAGTTTCTTTTATGCTGATACCATAGAAGCTAACTCCATAGTCCGATTCAATAAAACTGACAAAACATGGGAAGCATTAGGAGAAGGAATATGGAGAACTAATGGTAACTATGGTTCTATCGATGACATGCTTATTTATAACGAAAAATTATATGTAGCTGGGTCTTTTGATAGAGCTGGTGAAAAGAACGCAACAAGTATTGCATATTATGATTTTAATAAATCTGAGTGGTTTCCTCTGAAAGGGTATCCTGTTGGTATAGTTCGTAGCATTGACACTTGGAATAATCAACTAATTATTGGTGGACAATTCACCGAAATACAAACTGATGACTCTATTATTTCAGCAAGTAATATTGTGATTTATGACTTAGAACAAGAAACTTGGTCAACTTTAGGTAATGGTTTAGAAGGAGGATATGGTGTTATATGGGATTCAGAGGTTATAAATGACACTCTATATGTGGGAGGAAATTTTATTAATGCCGGAGAATCAGGGGCTGAAAAACTCGCTCAATATTCACTTGTAGAAAAAGAATGGAATGCAATTTCTGAAAATATTACTGGTAATGTTGTATCTCTAGAAAAATATAATGGAAAGCTGATTGTAGCTGGAAACCAGCTTTCTATTTCAGGTTCAGATGAACCAGATCATATAGCTGTTTACGATCCTATCCAAAAGTCTTGGGCGGCACTTCGACTGGGTGATTTTGGGACTACATCTATAGGAGATGATAGTATATGGGAGCTGACTGTATCAGATAATATGCTATACTTTGGGGGAAATTTTGGTGTTTATGACTACGAGTTTCACGATAGAGTTGGTATTTATAATCTAGAAACAGATGAATTTTCAAGATTAGAAGGTGTTTCACGGTGGGGTTCTGTTCTTGATATTGTGGCGACGGAAAATGATTTATTTGTCGCAAACGCTTTAAATTCTCCTGGTACCCCTCCTGCAAAAGGTTTATTGCATTACCGTTTTGACAGTGGCTGGCAAAAAGTAAGTAGTGCAAAAGGTTTTAACGGTCATATTGAACATATTGTAACCAATGATCAATTTGTGATAGTAAGTGGTGAATTTACCTCAGTTGGTGGGGGGGCAACAGGCCCAATTGCTAAATTTTCTCTGCATGATGAAAGCTGGGGTCCTCTAAATACTATTCTAACCAATACAGATATTTGGGAACCCCCTAGAGTGTTTGAATTGGGATTAATAAGTGACTCATTATTTGTTGCAGGAGTCGTTGCCGTAGAAGATGACATAGATAAGAAACGGTTTTTGATGTATGACCTGAAAAACAATATATGGGAACAGATATCTCTTTATAGCGATAGACCTATTATTAATTTAAAAATTACTGAGTCATCAATTTATGCATCTCATAATAATAGTTGGCAAAACTCTTTAGAACTTGTAGAATACAATCTGGATAACCTACAGATTGATAAAGTTTACAACATACCAAATGAAGGTAATTTAGGTATTACAGACTCATATTTGAAGGATGGTAAAATTTATTTTGGGGGCTGGAATTTTGGCAATGACCAAGGGATTTTTGGATTCGACTTATTGAATGAAGAGAAGTTTTATTTAGGGAGTGGAATACCAGGAAATGCTTTTGCAATAGATGGTACTGGGAATAAACTATTTGTGGCAGGACAATTTTCCGCAGCTGGTGGAATAGAAGCAAATAGTATTGCCCAATATGATATTGACACTGAAAAATGGACATCTTTGGGTTCTGGCTTGGGGGGCGGTCCATTCGCAGGAGGTACTGCAGATGCTCAAGTCTGGGATATTAAGTTAGTTGATGATCATGTTTTTGTGGGTGGTTATTTTGCTTATGCAGGTGGAAAGCCAGCCAATTATATCGCCCGGTATAATGTAAATTCTGATTTATGGAGTAATTTAGGCAGCGGTGTTCGAGGTGGCTCACTAGATGTCCAGAGCATGGAAATTGTTGAAAACAGATTATTTGTTGGTGGTTTGTTTACTATTGCTGGGAATAAACCCGCCAGCAGATTTGCTATTTGGGATGGCCTAGAAGAACTAAGGCAACCACCTTCAGAGGTTTCACTTATATCGCCGCAAAATAATATTCAAGATGTTGCAGTTGATGCTCAATTTGATTGGGAAGCTGGTGATTTAGATAAGAACTACAGATTTCAATTAAGCCTTGACGAAGATTTTAACCAACTCATCGTTGACACCTTATTAGCAGATAATATTTTTGTCCCATTAGATAGTTTGGGTTACAAAACAGATTATTATTGGCAGGTAAAAGCCATTAATGATTATGGAGAAAGTGATTGGAGTGAGAGGTGGTCTTTTAAAACTGAGGAGGAACCAGGCATTCCAGTTTTAAAGCCTTCATCCGCAAAAAATTCATATGCGTTGGGTCAGCCTTATTGGGTAGACATAGTCATAGATGACTCAGTAGAAGTTTCCAACCTTTTTGGTCTGTCTGCAAAATTTCATACCAGTTCATCTTTCACTAAATACGTTGACAAAAGTGCTCAAATTGGTGATTTTTTCAGTGGAGAAGTGTTGGAATTTTACTCAGTGATAGATAGCCAAACAGTTGATTTGGCTATATCCTTAACAGACGGAGAAGGTATTAGCGGTACAGGAAAAATTGCCAGAGCACAATTTATCAGTGACAAAACAGGGCAAGTTAACTTTTCTCTTTTTGATATAACCGCTAATGATGCAGAAGGAAATTCAATAAAATTACATACTGACAGCCTTCAAATAAATATAGTCAAATTACCTGATCCTGTAAATTTAATTAGTCCAAAACCAGATAGTTCTTTAATAACTACATCAGCAAAATTAAGATGGTCAGATACTAATTTAGCTACATCATATAATGTTCAATTATCTAATAGTGACAATTTTGAATCGACTATTATTGACACTACCCTAGCTGACACTTCGCTTACACTAAATGCGCTATCTTATGATTCTACATATTACTGGAAAGTCAAAGCTATAAATGACGGAGGTGGAAGTGATTGGTCCGAAGTTTGGAATTTTAAAACCATTCAACAGTCTCCAGAAGCAGTTGTTTTACTTGAACCAACCAATGAATCAACTGAAATAGAGAGAACTCCGAATTTTGTATGGAAACCTTCCAAACGTGCTGAAACATATAAATTCCAGTTATCGGGAAATGACAGTTTTGATCCTGTTTTAATAGACTCAACAATATCAGAACCAGATACAACAATAGCTTTAGAGAATGAACTCAAAGAGGATTTTACCTATTCCTGGAGAGTACAAGCAGAAAATTCTGGGGGATTATCCGATTGGTCTGAAGTGTTTTCTTTTACTACTGCATTGGCCGTATCTAACGAGCTAGAGGGTGCGCCTGTGGAATACACACTTCAACAAAATTACCCGAACCCTTTCAACCCAACTACACAGATTCGATATGGTCTGCCACAAGCAGGAGAGGTGGAGTTGGCTATATTTAATATGCTGGGCCAAAAAGTAGCCACTTTGGTTCACGGAAAGCAAAGTGCTGGCTGGCATACGGCTAGCTTTGATGCTTCCGGGCTATCCAGTGGGGTCTATATCTATCGCATTCAGGCAGGAAAGTTTTTGAGCACAAAGAAGTTTATGCTGATAAAATAAGTCAATTTTAAAATTTTACTAAGCATTTGTAGTTGGATGTCTTTAAATAAGGCAGTCATTGTAGTTGGATTTATTGACTATGTCAGCCTTATAGAGCCTTTCCATTTGAAACTTAGTAATTGGTTTGCCTTTTCTATTTATCCCTTCCTCCCACCAAATAATAGCTCATACACAATCATACTGGTATCCTTCGGTGGATCAGCTAGCTCAGCATTCCCTTCATAAATCTTCCCTGCAAAAGTATCAGGCATTGGAAAATAGTAGTACTCTTCTCTTTCAATATCCCATTCAAAAAATCGGATTTTAAAGGACTGCCTTTTGTGGTAGGTGATGTAATCGTGACAATTAAGGTCGGAAACCTCTAAGCAGGCAATAGAACACATTTAAGTGAAAATGTTTGCCGTATGTTGTCCACTCATAAAAACACAAAAGCCATAAGACATTATATGTAAATATCTTACGGCTTGGTGTTAGTACGTCTATGTACGCCCGGAAGGATTCGAACCCTCAGCCTTCTGATCCGAAGTCAATAAATTTGTTCACATTAAAGGCTGTGTGGGGCTTTTTTAGAGTTTCATGTACCCTTTTATGTACCCTTAATATTTAATTATATGAATTCCTTTCATCCATTTCAGCTCATTTTACTAACTCGTGGAGTACAATATCTAAGAATTTCTTGGGCTGATGGTCTTCTCAACACGCTCCACTAATAGGTCAAAAGGCTCATCTTGATCTTTATAAGGACCGGACTTCATTTGGTATAAGTTACGCTCTTTTTTTAGCAATTCCCCAACCGTGCGGTAATGGCTCCACCGATCCTGGTAATTGTAAATATGGTTCAAAACTGACAGAACGGTTATCGCTAACCCGGCAAAACCAAAGTATGCTAAACAAAAGCTATTTTGAAACAGGGGATTTTCAGATGCTAGCAGGTAGATTGCAAACAAGGGTATAGAAACTGCAAAAATCAAGGTAGCCGTAGTAATACGAAGATAGGCGCTTTTATTACTACTCGCTTTCCGGCTATACCAGTTGATTTGATCTTCCAGTCTGTCTTTTAGGTAGGTATCAGGGTTCATATGCTGACAATCTATATCTTGAAAAAAGCTGGAGTGTATTTCCAGTCAATCGTTTTCATTAATCGGTTTAATTCATTTAATTCCTTGAATATAGATATAAAAATTCGCTAATGAATATTATGCCGATTTAAAAAGCTGATGTATATGTATTCATTTTCTTCTTCGGGATAAGCAAGCTGCGCACGATCATCTTTTATAAAAGTTTCTCCAGGACATTGTAAGTAGGTGAACGCTGAACATGCTGATTCCAAGTTCAAAATTTTAATCATGAAATTACTGGACTGCAGTCTGAAAAAGAATCAAGATTCTAATTATATAAGACAGAAGTAATTATGCCTGATAAAAAATATTTTAAAGCAAGTTACCAAAAAGCACTTGAGCACCTTCAAGCGGAAGGCATAATCACAAATTCGGATCTTCTTTCCATGTGTGACGATGATGAGTCCGTGGCTGAGGCTATACGACAAAATCTCATCGTCAACAACCTGGCAAAAGAGCACGACTCAGGTTATGGCCTTGTTTATGCAGGCAAGGAAACTGTCAACGAACCGAAAGAAATACCTCAACTCAAAATTTTCCTCAGCTATGGTCGAAAAGACGCCTCGGATATTGCACGTACACTAAAGCAAACGCTCGAAAATGAGGGCCACACGGTGTGGATCGATGAAGCCGAGATGAAAGGCGGACGATCTTGGGAAGAACAGATTGAACAAGCAATAAAAGGTGCCGATAGGGTCATCACCGTACTGTCTCCACACGCGGTACGGCGGCCGGAAGGGGTTTGCCTGGATGAGATCAGTTTTGCGCGTTTTCGCGGAATCCCGATTATTCCGGTGATGTATAAGCCTTGTACCCCGCCTTTGAGCATCTTTCGGCTGGACTGGATTGATCTGAAAAACGTAGATCAGCTCAATAATTTAGAGGAACGATTATCCAAGCTGCGGCAAGCCCTTGCGTCAGGCGGGCGCTTATCCGTAGAAGGGGCTCTTGCAGGATTAATGGGACAATTGAATCCCATCGACTTTGGTCCCGAGCTGGCCGCCCTGCAGCATGATTTTACCGGCCGCAAGTGGCTGGTAGATGAAATTGACCAATGGTTGGGCGATAAAGATGGCGATGCCGTATGTCTGATAACGGGTGATCCGGGAGCCGGTAAATCGGCGGCATTGGCCCATTTAGCTCACAAACTGTCCAATGTGGCAGCCATTCACTTTTGCCGTTCAGTCGACTCTCAAACCACAGATCCGGAACGGTTTATTAAATCCCTGGCTGCCCAGCTGGCCACTCAGTTACCAGATTATGCCGAGGCACTGGAGGGAGTACTACATGATCCAGATTTGTTTAATGAAAAGCCCGATGCGCTCTTTAAAAACCTGATCATCAATCCACTTACTTCTGTAACCATTGACGAGAATAATACACCCGCGCTTCTGCTTGTAGATGGGCTGGATGAGGCCTTGCAGTCACCATCCGATCAGACAATTCCCAAGTTGTTGGGGAGTTTTCTCCGCGAGCTGACATTGGCCAAGGATCTGCGGTTGCTTTTGGCCAGCCGGCCGGTAGCTGGTGTGATGCGTTACTTCACCGGTCGTACCCACAGGATCAACATTGATGCCTCTTCCGAGAATAACCGGGATGACATTCAGCAGTATATAGAGTACAAGTTAGAGGGTGGGTCGATACAAAAGGTACTTGAGCAAACCGGCACCGACAGACAAACCGTCAAAGAATGGTTGGAAGAAAAAGCAGGCGGAAACTTCCTGTATGCTGAAAAAGCGATAGAGGCTATTGAAAAAGGAACGCTGGACCCCTCCCAGCCGGACCAGTTCCCGGTTGGGCTGACCGGGTTATACCAGGCCTTTTTTGAGCGTCACTTCTCAGATCTTGAAGCATATGAAAAAGAAGTCCGACCTCTATTGGAAATTATCGTGGCGGCCCAGGAACCGGTTTCAGGTCAAAGAATGGTAGCCGCCCTTTCGGCAAGTGATATGTTAGAAAAAGTGGGTCTGGATCCAATTGACCCGGAATTTGAACTAAATCGCAGGCTTCACAAGTTATCTGCTATGTTTCCCAATGCTGATGGTCAATATCGCCCCTATCATTTAAGCGTAGCAGAATGGTTAGCAGGAGATTCTAACAAAACCTATAATGAGATAAAATTTGGTGTGAGTCCCATTAGAGGGCATCATCGCATGGCTGATGGCGGTTTGCGATCATGGGATACCGAAAAAGAAAACCTCGACAGTTACGATCTCAAATATCTGCCGACCCATCTTCAGCAGGCCGGCCGTTGGGATGAATTGTATGAGCTGCTTACAAACTTTGAGTATGTGGATCTCAAAGCGCGCTCGAATATGGTCCAGGAGTTGGCCGAAGACTTCAAACAGGCTGCAAGGCAATACCGGGAAGATAGAAATAACAAGAAAACGGTTTTATCTGTGCTTAGCCGTGCGATAAATAGTGAGATTCAGTTCATCATGCGCCATCCCGACTTGCTATTTCAGGTCTGCTGGAACCGGGGCTGGTGGTATGATGCGCCGGAGACGGCGATATATTCAGGAATTACTAATGCTGCACCTGAGGATTATCAACCTCCATGGAAACGTGAAGGACAGCAGGCACACTCCCTATTGGAGTCATGGAAATCTCATTTTAAAGCTAAAAACTCCTCTAAGCCATGGGTAAAGGAACTTATTCCCTCTCATGATATTTTTAACATTAATAATAGGACCTTTAGAGGCCACGAGAGAATTATAACCCATCTAGCGTGGTCGCCCTCCGGCTACCGCTTGGCTACCGCTTCCTGGGATTGCACCGCACGCATCTGGGACCCGGACGGGCAGGCCGAGCCCATTATCCTGAAAGGCCATAAGAGCTTGGTAACACATTTGGCATGGTCTCCCTCCGGCAGCCGTCTGGCCACAGCTTCGGGCGATGGCACCGCGCGCATTTGGGCCACCACCGGCAAGGCTGAGCCCATTATCCTGAAAGGACACAAGAGCTCGGTAGACCACCTGGCCTGGTCGCCCACCGGGGACCGCCTGGCTACCGCTTCCGATGATGGCACAGCACGCATTTGGTACCCGGACAGGCAGTCCGAGACTCTCATATTGGAGGGACATAAAATGTCGATAACCAACCTGGCCTGGTCGCCCACCGGGGACCGCCTGGCCACCGCTTCCTGGGATGGAACCGCGCGCATCTGGAACCCGGAGGGGGAGTCCGAGCCCCTGGTCCTGAAGGCGCATGTTATGCGGGTAACCCATTTGGCCTGGTCGCCCACCGGGGAC